>CAZXXP010000001.1:0-9189 GCA_964644785.1 uncultured Nitrosopumilales archaeon
TTGTGCTTCAAAAGAAGTATTACTTGATGATAGGCAATTGAAGAAGATCTCAAAAGATTTCGCAAAATTTGATGGCTGCATAATTTGGTTTTCAACCTTCGACGAGGAAAGAGATAGTGAGCAACATCTAGGCGGAATTGTGACCCTTCTAAAAATGTTTGATAATAATAAGAAACCGGTACTCATGTTGTATGGTGGTGACTTTTGCATGCTACTTAGCAAGGTTTCTGAATTTCTCACAGGATTCTCACGTGGTATATGTTATGGTAAATCTAAGGACGTTGATGCGGAAACTCCAAAAGGAGGGGGCGCTCCAAAACGGTACTATTATGCAAACGTTGGAACAAAACTTTCAGAGTCTATTTCACGAAACTTTTTCTCGGATAACCCCACCGAATTGTGCAGATGCAAGATTTGTAGAAGAATAATGGATAGAATCAAGACCTCGGATGACGTTGCAGGTTTTTTCGACAGATCGGACCTTATGAGTTTGAGAGAACATTTTCTTGTAACCCATTCGGAGAAACTGGATGTCACCTTGACAAGTTCCAAGATTGACATCCTGAAGCAAATAGACGTAACATCCAAGAAAGCGATTCAATTGAAAGCGAGGGTCTATGGAATACCAACCGACCATCTCACTAGATGGAGAGATGTGTTGTCACAGTAAGTCTGGAACAGCGGGCTCTGTAATTGCCATTGTCTAGATGATGCTCTTCCTTGGGTTTCATTCCATCGCCTCAAGATAGGCTGTCCGTAATCGCTTGAACCATTCAGGCATCTTATCAAGAATTTCTGGTTCGATTTCCACTGCGAATAGGTTCTTACGCTCTGCTGCCTTCATAGTCAAATCATGTGCCCGTCTTGGCATAGAGCAAGCGGGTATGAGATTCCGCTAATTCATCTTGAATGTTCGAAGATGTTTCCTAAGTTCTATCGTGGCATTTTCAAGCTGATCTTTGTCTACGGTTAGCTCCGCCTTCCATTGTTTTCTACCTTCGTCCCAATCAATATAGAAAGCCTCCATCCTTGCAACAAAATCCACGATATATTCAGAAGATGCGTCAAAGAAGGAACCAGTTTGCATCGGTGCGACAACGACAGTAGATTTACCCTTGTAGGTCATTGTCTTTGTTGTGTCTGAGCCGGCTCTGACTACGACGCCAATTCGGAAGTTTTTGCAATTATCGTGTACCTCTTTCAAGGCTCTTGCTATCTTCTTTTCGTGCGATTTTTTGCCACCTCTCCGACCAAATATTTCCATTGGAATCCTCTTACCTGATGTGGAATCATCCAGATGGTCCTTAAGCAACAACGCCTTCCCATACTCCTCTATCGCAAAGGTGTACAAACCGAAAACATGTGAGACCATCCCTCCATGATTGAGTAGGATAATGGCATCGTCAACCAATTGGCCGGCCTTGGCTAGGCATTTCCTGATACCTTCGCGAAGCGTTACGTCATCGATAGTGAAGAAATTTCCCATGTTCGGTCCTTGCATAATTACACGGGTAAAGTAAGTAATATTTGTATCAGATCGGCTTTGTAGCGGAACTTTACACCCGCAACCAACTTCAGCCCTCTAGTACAATATCTTCTCTGGTGGTTATACGAAATATGATAATGAAAAAGCCTCCGAGGAGCTAGATGATTTGGAATCAAGGCTGGTGCCAGCTATCCAGAGATATTTGGAGAACAATAAGACATTAGAAGTGGCCAAGGCGTTAGTCATTGTAAACAAAGAACTCTATCGAACAGAGGAGGAAGCAAGAAGGCTGAGGTTGACAGGCGAGCTTGATTTAGAGATATACCAAGCATTGACGGCAGGCTACCGACATATTGCGGAGAAGATAATGAGTCTTGCCTACAAACATAAACTTGCGCACGAAGTTTCTGTCCTGCATAAGGCCCTGAGATTCAGCCAAGAGACAGCAGGCATCTATCTCCAAGAATATGTAAGGGGTTTGGAATGAGAGCATACTGCCCAAAATGCAGAGAATACGGAGGCGATGAAGGAGAAAACGGTTGGGGAATCAAGCAAGGAAAGTATGGTGCTGTTTGCAAAAAGTGCGGTGGATATGTGGACGTGTTTGAATAGGTGAGTCTATCAACAAGAAAGACTACAAGATCAACCTCATAACGCTAGACTGCGGGCATACTCTCTCGCCCAATCAGAGCGCTGGATACTGCAAAAAGTGCAACAAATCTTGCTGCCAAGCTTGTTTCCAATTGGCCAATGGCAACTTGTTTTGTCCTGAGTGCTTCATGGATTTTGTTGGCAAGGGTGAATGCTGTGGGTGATTTATGGAAGTGTTGGATTTGCAAATCGTTTGTAACTAGAGATAGAATGCTCGGCCCTTGCAGAGTGTGTCTCAGAAGAGCTTGCACTTACTGCTACAGAGTATGTGACAAGTGCTTGAAGATAATCTGCATGGATGATATTCAGGGAAAAGAAGTGTGGAATCAAGGTACATCTCGGTTCCTGAAACTCTGCGACATTTGCAGAGCATCATTATGATTGATTATTGGTCTTGCATAACTTGTGGTCATCTTACTCAGGACGTTACCGGCTTCTGTTCCTATTGCAGTTCTCCGCTTCCAAATTTATTTCATTCCCCGGAACCGCACGAAATCAACGAGGGAATCCTGCTGGGAAGACTGGAGAACGGTTCAGAATTCAGACTTCCTGTTTCCTCTTCATTTTTCCCTCTACGGAGCTACAGGCTCAGGAAAGACCCGAACGGCGCAACTTCTTGCGCGCGAAGTAGAAAATACGGGAATCAAACTTCTGATAATTGATGTTGAGGGTGAGTGGAAAAATATTATCCCAGACCTGAAAGGAGAAACCCACTATTATTCCGTTGAAAGCAATCTGAAAGTAAATCCGTTTGAATTGGGAGACTTGGGCTTAGTAAGGGCGCTGTTGAAAGAAACCATCTTCAGAGGTATCGAGGTCGAATATCAGGATCTTTCTCCGCAGATGAATTTTGTATTGGACAGATGCGTACAGTTAAGCAAGAGTATTCCTGAACTCATACAGAAGGTTACCGAATACGAATCAAACGATCTCCCATTCAAGCTGTCAAATCTTAACAAAACTAAAACTGCATTGTTGGTACGGCTAGAGCCGTACAAAACGAATCCCGTGCTCAACCAAATTTTTTATTGCAATAACTCAAGCATCAATTTGAATGATCTAGGCACCAAGAACATCGTTATAGATTTACATGATTTGGAAGCAAAAGTGGCGTACAAGACGGAACTTCGTTTGATCTACAACATAATCGCTCTTGCGTATTTGAGAGAAGCTCTTTCTAGAAAACCTACTGACAAAACAATTCATATGTTCATTGCCGAAGAGACTCAGCATCTTTCACCAAAGATTCTCAGGAAGGTGGTTGTTACAGACACCTGGACAACGACTGATTTTGCAACGAGGTTGAGAAAACGGGGTGAGAGTCTTGTTGTTATTTCGCAGTCGCCGTCAAATATTGAAGACGATATCAGGAGGAACGCCCAGAATGTTTTCGTCTTCAGGCTGCAATCGGCGGAAGATGTTCAGCTTATCGCAAAATCTCTAGGCTACAACTGGTATACTGCACTGGATTACCTGACACATACCATCAGCAACTTGAAACAAAGGCAAGCGCTCGTTAAGACGCCGCTCATCGATGAACCTTTCATAATCGAAGCTGCCGAATTTTCTCCATTGACTGTCTCCGCCAAGAAATTACGCGACTACATGCCAAAGGTAGCTGCTGATTTTAACGAATTGGAAACAGAGTTCCTAGAGAGCATCCGTCTTGAACCTTTTATTCCTATGACAGAGCGCAGGGAGAAATTAGGCTGGGAAAGAAAGAATTATGCAACTATTGTAAAAGGACTTGTTGAAAGAGAAATTATTGAGCGAGTTAGCGTTCCTCTCGGCAGAAGTAGGCCATTAGTATTGTATCAACTCAAGGGGAAGAACCCGAGCATCAAACACGAGTTTTACGTTCACTGGATAATCAGGAAACTTGCCGACAAGGGATTCGTCTGCAGAGCTGAAAAGGTGGGACCTGACATCCAGATACAATCACTTAATGCCGCAATTAATGTTGAACTCGGCAAATCCTCCTTAGAGCGAAATGTTGTCACGGCATTAAATCAATTTGATAGGGTAGTTGTAGCTTCAGATAGCAAGGGAGTATTGGACAGGATTGCCATTCCTGAATTGAAAGAAGGCAAGAAAGTTTTAAAGTCTCTGATCTGGGACGTTCCCCGCCTTTTCTGACTTAATGGGAATAAATGCTGACTAATTGACTTGCTGATTAGAAAAGACCAGAGAAGGGGAAGAGATGATAATTGTGGCATTGCTGAATTAGATTCGAATAATCTTAAAGGATTAAGGAGGCTTTATGGGTAATAAGCTGAAATTGTTTTGTATTCTAATTGAGAATTTGATTTGCATGAAAAGTAAGGATTTATCCGAACCATTCTGAGGTATTTTTTTTATTGGAAGGTTATCATTGACTAAAGTCAATGCACAATGTGAAACAACACTCATGAGCAGGTATCTCTTATCTTCTCTGCGAGATTATTCTTGCTTTGTTGTATGATCTTTCAAAGTCAAATATTTAACGGCATTTCGGAATTAATACACACTCACAATGAAATCAAATCATTGAGCTTCTTGTTTTCGATATTTACAAAAAAACCGCGGAACCGACCTGTGCCCTCTTTGGTCACTAACCAGTACTATATTCAAATCTATCGCTAATATACTTGATAAATACCAAAGCCTTTTGGTAAAGATCATAAGAATCCTTTGCGGTATCCTCTATTTTAAGCTCAAGTAATTTTCCATGTATTAGCTTATTTCTTGTATTTCCTATTTTTAAGAACGCCTTTATGCCTTCTTCTAGATTATTGTCCTTTTTAACATCAGCTTCGGCTTGCTTACTAAAGGTGTCTCCAAACAGGGAAAAGAAACTATTTGCATTCGTCTCCTTCCAGCTGAAATACGTGTAATATTGACGCTCGATTGCCTTTCTTTCCAGAAAGGACGTAATCAGCGGACTACCAGATCTAGCTGCAGTGAATCTTAATATTATTTCTTTTAACTCATTTTCGAAATAATTCGAGATAACGATAAGAAAGATTCTTTTAAAATAATCATGTGCCCAGACTTCTAAAGAGGCCTCCCCATCGGCCCTAAGTCTTTCCAATAATTCATTATATTTGTTGTAAAAATCTTCGACGATGTTAGTGGTCATGAGCGAAAGCGCGGACTAACCTAGTAGGATTTCTCTGGCTCTTTGTAATCTCAAATTGACACGTTCCTTACTGGTTGTTTGATATTGACTGGCTTTCACAAAATCATTGTCGTTCTTAAGGACATCCAGTCTAGCGGGATCTACAGGCTTAACGTCTAGATTATCATTATAAAACGCTTCTTCACAGACGGTAGTAAAGACGGCTTCGTACATAGATACACTAAATCTGCCAGATTGAGAGGAAAATGCTCTATCGGGCAGATTGCTAGATTGATTTAGAAAGGAATCGGAAAATTTCTCGTAGTAATCTATTTTCGGCTTTGGAATTTTCTTGCTTGATTCTGAAAAACTATTGAGAAATCTTACCATAGGTGGGTTGTAATTTTTTCCATCTATTAACATAGCAAACCCACGAAGCAGAACTTCGATATCTCGCATATGTATATCTGGCTCGGGCCTGGTAAGTCTTCTCCATCGGTCATCCAAATTAATTCTGTTCAGCATGTTGTAAAAATCAGAATAGTATAAACAGGTACGGATTTCTTGAGCTTTCAAATTCATGCCACCAGTATTCAAGCGGTAGAAAATCTCATACATTGATGAGTCATCTTTGGGTTCGTGTTGTTTTATCACCACACATCGTATAGTTCTTAGTTCGAATGCCCTTTTATCATCCCGATCTAAGCTATCATAATCTAGACCATCTAATCTGTTTGTAATTTCCGTAAGTTGTGTCCCTAGCTTCAGTTCAAAATCATTAAAATAATCATCATTGACCAGTACTTCAGGTGGTATAGAACCTTTTTCGTCGAAAATCCTTCGTAACTCTGTCCTTTTTTCTGATCGTGGGAACCTTTTCTTAATGAAGTAGTAAATTGTCATAAGCCTTTGTTGCCCATCAATTACAAGAAAGTTATTTTTCCCTTTTTCATAAAAAAATACTTGAGGAACAGGAAGCCCTATTATGATTGATTCTATTAGTTTTGATGCTTTCTTTATATCCCAAACGTAATTCCTTTGAAAGCCAGGTATCTTAACCGTTCCAGATTCAATAAGATCAAATAAGGTTCTTACGTTGAAATCATTTGGAGAGGAAGTAATATCATATTCAACAGGGTATAATTCTCCCTCGCTTTCTTCCTCAATCCAATCTTCCTCCGCTACTACCTCAGTCATATTTTACTCGCTCGAGAAAAAGACATTTAGGTTATTATAATTTCTTTTATTCTATCCACACGAAATAATTTGGGCTAAGAAGATCATGACTCTAGAGTTCCATATACTTAACGGCATCTCGCACCCACAACCCTCATTCATCTCTGCTTCTAAATTTCCAAACATGAGGAGCATCAGCAAAACTCTAGCAAGCATGGCACATTTCAAGTACGATTCTGCTGCTGATGCATTGTATATTACAATAAGAGGGACTGACATTACGTGCACCAAGCAACTAACCAATGATGTTATCTTAGACCATGATAAACACGGGAAAGTTGTTGGAATCGAGATTCTTAATGTGAGAGGAAATCTGCGTAAAGCAATCAAAGGATAACGGAATCACCTACGCATCAACCTCAATCCCTCATTCTCCAAAGAGTTTAGAGGTGAGTTTGTGAATGATTCAATTCCAGAAATATATGCTACGGAAAAAATTCCTTTCGAAAGGAAGATAATCTATCAGAAATATCAAATCAAGGAAATCGGTTTCTACTGGTTGATTGCTGAGCTCGATAAGGAAAAAAATCTTGCGTTTGGATATGCAAACCTTAACGACGATCAACTCGCAGAATGGGGATACGTCAGCATTGAAGAATTGTTAGAGAACAACGCTGAGTTAGACAGGGATTGGAAACTTTGCACATTCAGAGAAGCCAAGGAAAGAATTGCAAAGGAACGGAGGCTGAGGTGATAGCATCAGTAGCGAACTTCAAAAGGGAATGAAAGGTCTTCTACAATACGCAAGCAGAAAACGAGACAATGCAATTTACGATGTGACCGAAATCTTGCGTTGCTACTATGACGATGTTCTGAAGATCGAAGGATTGGTTGATGGCAGAAATGGGAACCTTGCAAAGAAGGTTTCTTCGTTAGTAAAGGAATTTTTAGAGACTGATCCGCGATATCAAAGCCGAATGGATCAGTATGCTGTGAGGTGAGTTCATAGAGAATGAGATCGAGCTTGACAGAATCTATTGTTCTGACGCTTTGGAATTTCTCAAGAAACTTCCTGACAATTTTGTCAATCTGTGCATAACATCTCCACCTTACTGGAGCCTACGCGATTACGGCGTTGAGGGACAAATTGGATTGGAACCTGACTTTCGAGAGTATGTTAGCAAACTTCTGCGAGTATTTGTCGAGCTCAAAAGAGTTCTGAAAACGGATGGAAGTTTCTATCTGAATCTCGGAGATACCTACTCCGGTTCTCTCAGGGGATATGGCTCAAAAAGAAGCGAAACAGGATTCCAGAAACCACAAGGTATTGACCCAAGATATCCTAATGCGCCAGCACTAACAGCAAAAGTGAAGGGGATACTTCCGAAATGCATGATGGGTATTCCATGGAGAGTTGCTTTAGCACTAATCAGGAACGACTGGATCCTTCGTAATGCAATAATCTGGCACAAACCAAACGCACTACCTTCATCAGTCAAGGACAGATTAAACAATACCTACGAGCATGTTTTCCATTTTGTGAAAAGCAAGAAGTACTACTACAATCTCGATGTTATCAGAGTTCCACACAAGTCTGTTACGATTGAGCGTGTGAAGAAGTACATAGAGAATAAAGAACACTTCGATCCTAATAGGCACAAAAAGGATTCGTCGGGCCTGAGCCAAGCCCCGATAGAGATTTTGGAGAATTCTGCAAAGAAGGGCTTGAATCCACTAGGCAAAAACCCAGGTGATGTTTACGTAGGAAAGTTAGCAGAAAATTCGGAGCAATATGGAAGCCCAAGAGTCCGGAGAGCAAGAGAAAACTTTCAAGATCGAGATTACAATCCGAAAGGAAAGAATCCGGGAGATGTTATTTCCAAAAACAAGCAGGACAATGTGCCAAGCCGTAACATCACCATTTACAGAGGATTTAATGAGAGGTGGAGGCTAAGACAGAAACACGATACTGGTAAGAACCCAGGAGATTTCTGGATTATCAATACAAGAGGATTCAAAGGAGCTCATTTTGCTGTTTATCCTGAAGAACTGTTGCACAAGCCAATGCTTTCATCATCAAGAGTTAACGATGTTGTTCTGGACCCATTTATTGGAAGTGGTACCACTGCGGTAGTAGCTAGGAAATTTGGGAGGAGATTTCTTGGTTGTGATATTAATCCTGAATACGTTAGGATTGCTGGAAACAGACTTACTCAAGTCGTCGTCTAAACGGGGACTCATCTAAATCTTATGATTTGGATTGGTAATTCGAGCGAAACACTAGAATATTCGGTAACCATCCGTCTGGGTTATGCTAAAGACGTCCAAGCAGACCCAGATAGAAATGCACACTATTGGAACACCTCTAACTATCGGTCTTTCATTTGACACTAGGGATGATTTCAGGTTTGTAAGCGAGGAACCCGAGGACTGGGATGCAGAATTCGCAGTTTCTGAGGCTGTTGATGATATAGCTCATGCGCTAGAAGACTCGGGACATAAGGTTCGTTTCATAGGAAGTGGGAGAAAGCTTCTGGACAATTTTCATGACATAGAGAATTCTGTCGACATGGTTTTCAACATTGCAGAAGGTTACTACGGCAGGGCTAGGGAAGCACAGATACCAGCGATGCTAGAGCTCGCTGGCTTACCATACGTAGGATCTGACGCCTATACTCTTGCACTTGCATTGAACAAATGGCACACCAAGGTTTTGGCTTTACAATATGGCATCAGAACGCCCGATTTCTGCATTGTAAGAAACCACGATGATATAGAG
>CAZXXP010000001.1:9199-17923 GCA_964644785.1 uncultured Nitrosopumilales archaeon
ACAAAACTCTGCTGTGACGGAAGCAGCAAGGGCTTGAGAGAAGACTCGGTGGCTCATAACCCGTCAGAGCTCAACCGATCGGTTGAGTATCTCTTGCGCACATACAAACAGCATATAGTAGTCGAAGAATTCATCGAAGGAAAGGAAATTGATGTGCCAATAGTAGGAACGTTTCCGTCAAAGGCATTTGGCGTCGTGGGAATTACGATGAACGGAAATATGGAGCTCAATGACAAGTTCCTTACATCAAAAATAATCAGGGGTGACTCGCATGGATTCAAATATCCTCTCGACGAGCCATTTGTGCAAGAAGCTGAGAAGAATGCTCTGATGATATACAACCTGATTGAATGTCGTGATTTTGGACGTGTTGATATGAGAATAGATAAACAGGGTCAGTCCTATCTACTTGAGATAAACCCCTACCCATTCCTAGGTAAGCACAGCAGTTTCAATGAGATAGCCAAAACCGGTATAGGGTACAAGAACATGATTGGGATGATTCTCCAGAGTGCACTACAGCGACAGACAATACGCAGACATGCCTAGTCGAGAATGTGAATGTCGCATGGATAGTAATCGAGCTGATAGAACCATTTTTGGGGTCTTGTAGTACGGAAGACGGCTTCGGCCTCTCGCAGGGGCTCTTCTGCTTCTTTGCGTCCTAATTTCTGTAGCATTATTGATTTTGCCTTCAGCCTTTTAGCACGTACGAGCTCTATGTCGCCTTTCCAATTATTGGGAGGAAATCTCTCCAGCCACTCCAAGGCCTCAGGCGGCCTTCCCAGTTTGTCAAGTACCATCGCCATGTTGAACGCAAAGTAATCTTGTATGAGGATTTCTCCTGATTTCGCAACGAGCGGAATTAGCTCGGAGAGTCTACGGTAAGATTCAGCAACATTACCACTGAGCCTGTCCAGTGTTGCAAGATTGGTTGAGGAACAGATCTTGTTGAAATCCTCGCTTGTCCTTTTCTCGGCCTCTTTCAAAACCTGATACGCCTCTTTCATCTGGCCGGTCTGCATGTAAACCAACCCTAGGTTATTCAGCGAAGCATCAATCTCGTACGAATCTATCTTCCTGTAAGTTTCTATAGCCTCCAGAAAGTTAGTTTTTGCAGATTCGAATGCGCCGATGTAACACTCTTCAGCACCCAGATTGTTCAAGCATCTAGCCAGTTCGATAGTTGCGTTAGTTCTTCTGAAGACTTCCATCGCTGTCTTAATGAAATCAATTGCTCGACGCGAATCATAAATCATCCCTGATTTTCTTTGCAGTACCGCTAACCCAATTGAGTCATTTGCCAAATTGAACGCTTTCTGACTTCTACCAAAACATGTAACGGCCTCTTCATGATCCCCGTAATGGTCAAGGAGTGTCGATAAGGCAGAAAAGGTAGTTCCAAGTTCTTGCTGATTGTTGAGAGATTCGAAGAGTGCTGCGGCCTGCCTCAGATGCTCGATGCCCGCAACACCAGCATCCGCCGTACCAATGTAGCGGCAACATCTGCCAGCCAACAGGCGAGCCCCGGCAAAGACCTGATCTAGGATTGGTTGTAACCCAAATATCCTTGAAACTGCGGTAAGGGATTCAGAGAAATTCCCGTTTGAAAACTTGGCGTCTGCAAGTTCGAATAAGAGCGATGGGTATGATCCCCTATCGATATGAATAAGTGCCGATTCAACCAAAGACAGACATTTCTCAAGATACTTAGAAGCATCTGCAAAAGAGTAGTTTTTAGTAGCATCTCTTGCAGCAATGCGATATAATTCAAATGCCTTGCCATACTCCCCAGCGATTTCGTAGTGGTAAGCTACAAGATTCGGAACAGACTCAGCCCTTCCTACAACGCTGTAATATTCTGCAACCTTACGATGAACCTGCTTACCAATGGAACCCATTAGCGACATTATTACTTCCCTAGTAATTTCGTGATCGAATTCGTACACGTCTACATCATCAGTAGCGTGTACTACTCCATAATTCGATTCAAGCGCTTCGAACAAATGTTTGATTACCAGTCCATCACTGCCCATAATCTGGGCAACGTCGCCAACGAAAAACGCCCTCCCTATGATAGAGGCATAATCAAGTGCCAATCTGGCAGTTAGATTCTCTTTCTGAACCTCAAGCAACTGCTTAGAGACCATATCTGAGATACTTTTCGGAACTATTTTCCAAAGGTATGCGTATCGAATCGAGCCTCCCTGAAGCGTGTCACTGTACTGGGACAGTATTGCTCTAACAACCTTTGAGATTAGAAGAGGATTACCACCAGTTCTATCAACTAGAGAGTCGATCTGACTTTCTACAGGTATTCGTGGTTGAAACATCTGCCTGACAATTTCCCCAGAGGCATCCTTAGGCAACTGCTCCACATTCAACGTCATAACGGTCTCGGAGTCAATACGGTTAATTACATTCTCCAGCGTTTGCAGGTTGGCCTGTTCACGTTCGGACGCTGGATACCCCCTCCGCAAGCATATGATTAGCATGGCTCTAAACTTCGAGGCTTGCTCGATCAGATAACCCAGAACCTCCAGAGACGAGGAATCGAACCACTGAGCATCATCAAAAAATGCAACCACAGGCTTCTTCCTAGAAAGTTTCTCGAATAACGTCATGAAAACATTCTTCAAATAAATTGAGCCAGGGATGATCCGTGCGTCTGCCTCAGAGAGTCCTCTAAACTCTTTGAGTGCATCTGCTGCCACTCCAGCAAACTGCCCAAATGTAGGAACCAAGCGGGATATGTTCAAGACCGTGACAGCAATCTGTTTCCCGTGCTTCAACGGCGACTTCGACTTGAAGAGTGGTGCGAACATCTCGGACAGTCCCATGAATGGGCTTGTTGTGAACTCCCTACCATAGGTTTCGAGTGACAGGACATTTTCCTCGTCTAGATGGCCAAGGAATTTTCTGACTAGGGAGGTTTTTCCTATTCCTGGCTCTCCCTTGATGAAAACCACCCTTCCGCTTCCCTCTGCAACGACTTTCCCGAATGTTTCACTGAGAGTCGAAAGGGATTCTTCTCTGTCCACAAAGAACTCCTGTCGTTGGGTTTTTACCTTGGACAAGTGTCAATGGTTACAACAAAGGTCTGCTTATATTCGTATGCTGGCTCAAATCAGCTTTACTTGGGTTTTAAGTGCGCTAAACTCGCTATATCAAATACCGAGCCTGATGCAACAGTCGCAAGAAACCGTTCATAATCAGACCATATCCAGAGATTTGAATCGTAACCTGCAGGAGGGGCTCAATGGCAGAGACAAAACAAACAAAGCTAGAAATCAAGCCCTTATCATCGAATGATGCTGTCCCATTTCTAAGACTAGAAGCAAGATGTTTTGGGATGATGTTCAACAGAAATTCTCTTTACTTTTGGAGACCTGTCATCGAATACGGCTGGGCCTTCAAAGCTGTTCAAAGAAGAAGCATTGTCGGAGGGATTATCGCAATGCCTACCCGTCAAGAGTTCATTTATATCAACTCACTCTTCGTTCATCCACGCTTCCGGGACAAGGGAATAGGCACCAGGTTGCTAGAAACTGTGTTGTCACTGAGAGCGCGAAAAGGGTTCATACTCGATATGAAGGTTGACAAGCCGCATGTGAGGAAACTTTACACAAGACACGGTTTCAAGGTTCACCGAATCGAACCAAACTATTATCTTGACAATTCAGACAGGATAATCATGATACGAAAGGCCAGAAATAGATTTGAATGAGATCAGGTAGACGAAAGTTTCAGGAAGAATTCCCAGAACCAGGAAGTGTCTCTAGCGGCTCTACTGCTGTCGTTACTCAGAAATTTGACCGACAATTTCTTATTTGGTAACTGTTTACCGTTCTGAAGTTGGATTCAGGTATCCCATGGCGTAGTCGAAGAAGTTCTCCTTCCTCAAGTTGCACGTCTCCCTGATGCTCATCAACACGGCGTGAGCCGCAGCTCCTTCATCAGACTGGTTGCCGTACGTTATCTTCCTGATCACGACGCTCGACCTCAGAGCCCTCTCTGCAGCGTTGTTGTTCCAGTCGATGCCCTCCTCCTCGAGGAAGGTGAAGAGCATGTCCCTCTCCCTCTTCAATCGCTTGATGAACCTCAGGCAGTTCTTCTCGTTCGATGAGGAGTACGACGCGATGAGCCGGTCTATCCTAGCTTCGAGCCTTCCCTTCGTCCTCAGGCGCTCGGTTGGGTCTTTGACCCTCTCTCCGATCATTATCGCGTCCCTGAATATCCTCCTGAGCTTCTTCGCGAACGGCGAGAACTCTTTACCGGGGCTCTTGTACTTCATGGTGTCCTGTATCTCCCTCAGGTAGTGGACCAAGCAGCGCTGGTGCCCTTTGCCGACATGGTTCCAGGCGGGCCAGGAGTCGCTGATCACCGTCCCCGCGTAGTCTTTCCCGAGGACCCTCCTCGGGACGTTTTTTCCACGTGAGTTCGCCACCTCGTACACCACGCTCCACTTCCCCAGGAATGCCCAGAGCCAGTGGTTCCTCCCCTTTATCTTCCAGCTCGTCTCATCTCCATGGACGCTCGCCTCCCTCCTCAGCTCCTCCCTGAGCTCCTCGTACCTCGGCCCGAAAGCCTTCGCGACGCACGTCACGCAGTGTACCATCGCAGCTTCTGTCAGGTCCAGGTTGAATAGAAGCTTCAGGAGCGAGCCTATCTTTTCGTACGATACGCCGAGCTGCTTCAAGGAGACTATCAGGAGCATCAGCCTCAGGCCGAACCTCTCGTTGCTTCCTCCGTCGATCACGTTCGGTATCGCCGTGGACACCTGGGTCCTGCAGGTGCAGCAGTACCTCCTCCTGACGACGTACTCCGTGACAACGACCTTCGCGGGTACGATGTCCTCGACGACCCTGGTGTAGGAGTCGGTCGGCCTCTCGGAGAGCGCTCCACCGCACCTGTGGCAGGTCGTCTGGTCGAGCTCGACGGTCGCGTCTATGTGCTCAGGCCTGCTCCTGCTCGCGCCCTGGTGGCCGTCCCTCCTTTCCGACTTTTTGTAGCGCATCTTCTTTGAGTCCGCCCTGGCGTCTATGCTCCTCGCAACGACTGCAGTCACAGTTGTCTTGAGGGCGAGGAGTTCATCCCTCATCTTCACATTCTCCTCCCTGAGCTTGGTGTTCTCTTCCGCGAGCTCTCTACAGAGTTCCTTGTAATGCTCGAGCTCCTTTACAAGCTCGTCGTCGTTAGATGTACTGGGGTCGTCATCAGACAAGGCAAAGGACTGACGCAGTCTGGACAAAAATGCATTAGCGTCTGAAAGAGATTACACGCAGCTCAAATGGCGAACTTCATAACGGTAAACAGTTACCTTATTTGCAACATCAATCCCGAATATGTGAAGATCGCTGAACGGAGAGTCTCATCTTTTTGATACCAGATTCGCCCTGAATGTAGAATAATGTAGGGTAATTTACTTCCTTTTTTCACGTATCTGGTGCATTTAAGAAACTTGTCGTTTTGGGGATGATGGTGGTGTTTAAGTCGGCAATTTGGCTAGAACCTAGGGCACCCTCCATGCCGAGCTTACCGTTACCACATATCTAGTCCCATTGTACACGACATCCGTGTAATAGTGC
Source organism: uncultured Nitrosopumilales archaeon (assembly GCA_964644785.1). Lineage (GTDB taxonomy): Archaea > Thermoproteota > Nitrososphaeria > Nitrososphaerales > UBA57 > VHBL01. Next base: position 14,788 of record CAZXXP010000001.1, read on the forward strand.
CTGTTGATTTCTCCTTTTTCTCCCGTTAGACTTTCTAGGGGCCCTCGCGGCTTCAACAGATTCATGATCGCATAAAACTCATCCGATGCGATACTAATCGTCTCAAGATCAGGCCTTGCATTAGCGCATGACCCAAAGAGTTGCCCAAACTGCTCGATTTGGTGCTTGCAGAGTCTATACCAGTCTGCATATTTACCTTCGAACCCATCGAGAACCTTAGCGAGTTTCGGGTTAGACGAGAGGATGTCTTGCGTCAGCACCGTTAGCGTAACATTTGAATCCCGTTCTAGCTCGGATCTCTTGATGCCCAATTTTGCAGCTATAAAGGTTCCGTTACTCTGCCCGACTGCTGGCTGACCTACATTGTTTGCGATTGCAATATCAGGAGGCTTAACATCTTCTGGCCTTGCCTGCTGAGAAGGGCTTGTGACTTGTATTCCTCCGTACTGATAGCTACTGAACCAAAGAATTCCCACCAAAATGGCTACAAGTGACAAAACAACTGCCGCCGTGATTCCTAAGCGCATTTTCTCCAGTCTCCTATAGTATGTACTTCCATAAAACCACTACCTTTTTGTCCAGTCCCCCATTATGTCGAAATTGTTCAGGATGTACTTACGGGTGTCTGTCCATGCTGTGTACACCTTACCTGATTTTGTACTTGTCACGGCATGGTAGTCGCCTACCTCTTTAAGTCCTTCATTGTGCATTGCTACGTCGCTAACAGGCCTGTACACCCAATCACGCGTATTCCTGCAACCCAGAGTGATACCCGGAGCACAATAATACTCCCACACGTGCCATTTAATATTTAGAGGATCGTTTCTTCTATCTAGAGCTGTCACATGAACGACGCCACTTGGGAATTTTGGTCCATCGTTAGAAATGTGTATCGCAGGCTCCCACTGATCCTGCCAAACAAGTACACCCGAAATGCCTATCGAAATGGTTAGGGGAGAGCTCCATGAGCACCGATCAACTTTGGAACCCTTTCTACAGTCATTGGAATTAACATATTTTATGTCTCCACCACTCTTGGTTTGGGTAGAATTCTCAGCGTAGACCACATGCACTCCTCCGAGCAGATCTACAGCTATGCTTGGGTCATTACCCGCCTTTATTAGGGCGGCTTGACCATTAATTTGCGCGATATTCAAAAAGCGAAATCTATTCACACTCGAGATGTTTTGAAGCCTGCCCCATCCCCATTCCTCTCCTCCTAATGTGTTCCATCTAAACTTGATAATTCCTGAACTCTTGTCGAGTATGTCTAGCCACGTGATATATATTTCTCCGTTAGTTCCTATGGCCATATTACATCCGAGCTGTGTTCTTGTCACAAGAGGCGATTTGTATAGAACCTTCTCCGGAAGGGATGTTGGCCCCAATCTCTTGAACACTATTTCTGAGGAACTCCCTGGTGAAGTTCCATTGTTTCTTGTCCAACAAGCATAAACATTGTCTTTGTATGGACTGCTCGAGTTGTTATCGATAACCATCCATGGCTTGTCCAACTCGACGGGATAGGTGGCAATGGCTGCCTGTTGGGTTGTTGACCAAATGAGACCGTCCGAAGATGTCGATGTGAATATTCTAGAGCTGTCACTTAATACGACTTCCAAGCACATCAACGTGAATTCTCCGGACGATTTTGCCGCAACAACTGGATCCGCTTGTAGTGAACTTGGAAGCCCCGAAAAATTAGCCATGGCGGTAGAGCGACCCCATTTGAGACCTCCGTTGAAGCTAGGTCTGACTTCGCACCTCAGTTCAGGGGTCGGAATAAGTTGGGTTATGTACGCTGCGACCAATGTGTTACTTGTCGGGGATGTTGCCAGGTGGACCTCTCTCGTATGATTTCCGGTTATGTCCACGGGGATATCAGTACCCCATGGTCCCATCTCTTTCTGCCAAGCGACGCTAAGAGATAGAAACTGAGTCGATCCTGGAGCCCCTGCCCCTCCATCTCCAGTGCTTTGCGGAGGAGTGCTCCCTCCACCCCACTTTAACCCTCCTACTTGGTTATTGCTGTCGATGGTAGCGCCAAAGACCAGTATTGGATCTGAAGTCGATGGGTTTGGATTATTGAGTACAACCCAAGGATGCGTACCGGACTCAGAGAATGTCCCTGTTGAGGAGAAAGTGTTCGAAGCGGTAAATCGCTTGTAGCTGAGCGATCCAGAAGTTGTGCCCCATATCAGTATACCGCTGGAATTGAGACCGTTCCATGAATAGTCAAAGACCCTAGTGGTAGATGAATCGATATCTGAATCATGCTCAGAATGATTAGTCCAAGCGCTTCCCGACCAGTATGCAGAGTCCAAATCACTAAGACCTCCAGATGCGGCTACAAAGATTTCGTTTGACGTAGACACAGGATTTGCCTTGATGGTGACCCACCTAATGTTTCCGACAGCCCACGTACCAAACAATGCGGATGTCTGCCAGGACGTGGTAAATCTGGCATAGCGCATGTCATTGCCTTCTCCAGCAACGATCATCAAATTGCCAGACGAGCTTTCAAAGGCCAAACCCATCACTTCTTGTGTGCCTATGCTCGCCGACGCCGTCAGCTCGATAAAGTTGCTCACGGTACTATTGCTGCCATTCCATATCCAAGCCAGCGCATCTACACCGGATTCGTCAAGAGCCATAACCCCTATCTTATCGCTCGTGGCTGTCCAGTTTGTAGCCAGTCTTACAAATGAGTAGACGGTATCGGTTAGCGAACTCGTAGGATCGTTGAAGCTCCTCTCCAAGCTCCAAGTGACGTTGGATTCGCCCAAGGTGCGATAGAAAAGGTCCTGGCTCGACGATGTCGATACCTTATCGTAGACCAGCAACAGATTACCAGATGTCTTCTCAAAAGCGACGTCGTAGGGCCTTTGCGCTCCTGATGGTCCAGATGTCCATACTCGGGCGAGGTCATTGGTTACGTTCCAATTTGCTGATATGGTACAATTGTAAGAGCACGCATACGTGTCCAGATAGCCATCGCCCGAAAGAGTCACGATCACTCTTCTTGCGCTTATGGGCGAGAACGATAGTTGGGCAAATCTTACTGGACTTCCGGCTGTAGCCAACTCTACCTCGGGCCCCCACGACAGCGTCGTGGTGTTCCACTCGTGATACTTTG
>CAZXXP010000001.1:17933-21706 GCA_964644785.1 uncultured Nitrosopumilales archaeon
GACAGTTCTGGCCGGTTGGACACGATCCTGTGGTGCTCCTGCCTACCATGGCGCCGCCTTGTGCGGGTGGGCGAGGGTAGAATGCATGGAACAAGGCATTGTAAGTGGACGTGCCATTCTTCCACATCAATCCAACAAAACCTGTAGAGTTTGCATAGTCTGATGACGAAAGATAATCGAATCCGCTCTGACCTGAAATCAACTCTGTCCCTGAGCCAACCATGTTGAAACTGGAATCAGTTGCGTTCCACACAATCTTGTTCGTTTGGTAGTGGAATAGAGTGACGCCATCTTGAGCCTTGTTGATGGTAACCCCGACGTTGGAAATCCCAGCAACTGCACTTGCAGTTATTAGTCTAGGGGCAGACCAGCTCCCTCCTGAGTATCGAGTATAGTAGACGTTAGACGTTGACCCATCACGATAAGTCAGGTGCACTGCCCCGTTCTTATCAGAAACTGCTTTTGCAGCGCCCTGACTTGAGCTTGATGAAATCGTGGTGAGAGTTCCGAATGACGAATTGGACTTGTAGAAGATTCTTGATATTAGGGAGTTCCCGCCTCCGATGATCATTATGCGGTCGTCCAGCAGGTTTACAGTCGTGAGGACACCAAAGCTTGTGCTGTCGCTATATACATCTCCCCTTGAGGTCCAAGAGGAGCCCAGATGGTTATTTGACTGATAGAGGGAGACTGTATGAGGAGTGCAGCAGGCAGATCTTGTGAGACCGAATGGGATGCCGTCGCCTCTTACCGCTATTTCGGATATCCCTCCTGCCGACAACCCCGAAGCGAAATCGTAAACAGATCCGCAGGTAAGTGTGGCATTAGAATTTGGCGTGCATTGTCGATATTGAGGATTTGCACTCGCATGGTTGTCCCTGATCACAACGTGGAAGTGGGTGCCGTTCCATTGCATCCCACTGTAGCAGTCTGGAGAGCAGGCAATCAAGCTCGTAAATGACGACCATGTTGTTCCCCCTCCGACGGCACTCGCGCGATACCCAAGATTTGAACCATCCCAGTAAAAGACCCACCAGCGGCTAAGGACATATTCTGTATGACTCGAACCAGCGTTGGTCAGCGCGTCCCTTGCTGTGCTTGAAGCTACGATAGACGGATCAAAGCAGCCTGAGGCCTGTACAGAAACCCGAGCGTAGATGTTACCCTGCGGATCTGTAAACTTCGTGACTGAGAAGCCCTGGGCGACAGCATCGTTCCAGTCGACCTTTAGGCCAGAGTTGAGGTAGAAAATATTGTTGGCAAGTCTTGATGCGTTGATGCTGCTCATCGGTATGTCTAAAGAAGAAGATTGAGGAAGCTGCCAGCAAGCCGAGAACTTGAACCTGTCGTTGTTGCTGCCACCTAGCAAAAAGCGGAAGTAAAGGTAGTTGCCTGCGCCCTCGTAACCTGTGACATAATAGGTAGAATTCACTCTTGCAATCTTGTTGAGATTTTGCGCAATGACGGTTGGGAGAGCAAAGACGAATCTCTTCGCGTTATCTTCACTTACAAGCAACGTAGAATTTGGATAAAGGGTTATCGTCAGAGTTGAGTTATTGTCTGTCTTCCCAAAGCCTGGGTCTCTGACATACTTCTTGCTGAAGGACTGCGGGCTAGTGATGTCTATCAATGGTTCATCTACTGCATTTACAGGTATTGGGATAGTCGACGCGTACTGGATGACAAGAACCAAAAGTACCAGAACTGCCTGTATGCGTACTCGTGAACCAGATCTGTTAGATAATCTGAAGCGAATTCCCATTCGGTTCACCTACTTGAACTCCCAGTCAGCGTAGATGTCGAAGCCGTTGCCCGAGAAGTTTCTAGAATCCGTCCACGCAGTATACATGTCCTTGGTACTGGTATTTGTTATCCCGTGATATTCTCCGATGTAGTTCTTCCCCGCGTTGTCTAGTTGGACATCACTGATTGCAGTGTTATTCCAAGATCCTGAGCCTGTGCAGGTCGATAGAGTTGCAGGAAGGCAATAGTAATCGTACACTTTCCACTTTATGTTGCCTGTATCATCCCTTCTGTCGAGTACACTTACGTGTATTATCCCTCGAGGATTAGTTGCATTGGTTCTTGACGATACATGCATGGCGGGTTCCCATTGATCATTGTTGCTGGAGTCTTTATTGATCGTTAGAGGTGAGGTCCATGAGCATATGTCTACTAGAGAATCTCTCTTGCAGTCTCCAGAGTTTATGTACTTTATTTCTCCCTTTGCTGTCGTTGAATAGTCGGCATATACCACATGGACTCCCCCAAGCATATCGATGGAAACGCTCGGATCATTGGATACCGCGAACTTCGTACTGCTGGTGCCTGTCAGGCAACCCAGTCCTCTGGGATTGGAAGGACATCCACTAGTTGGAAATCTCTTAAGAGAGGTTGCATTGTGTACTCTCCCCCAGCCCCAGTCTATTTCTCCTAGTTCGTTCCATCTAACTTCGATGCTCGCGTCAGTCGATGTCAACAAGTGAAGCCATGAGACGTATACCTCTCCTTTGGGACCTACGGCCATGTTACAACCGGTCAGGAGAACATCTGCAGTCGATCTCGAGACCCGGTAAAGAACCTTTTCAGGTGATGATAGGGGAGCGATCTTCCTGAAGAGAATTTCTGAGTATGTGGCGTTAAACCTGCTCCAGCACGTATAGACGCTGTTCTTGTAGTCGCTGGCTGACCATGTATCTGCTACAATCCAAGGCTTGTCGACTACGTTAGGATCGTTAGCTCTCGAAACGTCTGAAACGGAGTTCCAATTTACTCCATCGCCAGATGATGAAAACAGGATGTAGGATGTGGTGTGGTTTGAGCTCCGGTGTTGAGAACAGGTTGTCCAGAACCTGCCGTTCGCGTCAACTGTGACGACGCTGTGGTTCTGATTGGCATTGTTCGTGTTCAGCAAACCTAGGAATTTTGTCGTTGCATTCCAGGTCAATCCATTATCGTTGCTGTTCTTTACGGCGCAGCTATTCAGGTGGCCAATTGTTCCGTTACCCCAGATGTAACCAGCAGCAAGAGTGCTTGTTATCGTGGATGAAGCTATGTGTGCTTCACGTTCCCATTCCAGACCACTTGCTACGACTATGCCATTCGGGGAACTAGGTGATATTATTGCATCAAAGATGATGTCCGTCTGCCCGAATACCGGGCTTCTTTCCCAGATCAATCCGATGAACCCTGTCGAATTGGGTCGTGCAACAAAACCCATCGAATCTGTTGTGGCTGTTGAGTTTGAGATGGTTGCGTCCCCGTTTGTTACAAAATTTGCCCCAGCCGTGTCGGTCAGATTCCATTTCAACGTATTTGTACCATTTAGAGCACGAAAAACCACGACCGTGTTGTTCCCGTTGAATTTTGTTAGCCCAAAAGCACCGCGTATACCAGTTCCAGGATACCCTATGACTATGGTTGTAGACCACGATGAACCATCGAATCTTTTGTATTTTAGGACTCCAGAACTAGTGAGCCAGGTGACAAATGCGATGCCGCTATTGCCAGCGAAGCAATGATATCCTGGATAACTTGAAGGGCCTGTTTGGAGAGTGTCCGTAGTTATCACAGTTTCCGTTCCAAAGGTCTGGTTTCCCGTGGCATAATAGATTCTCGACACTACGCCTGTACTCGACCCAGATTGTGACGTGCATCCCATAATCTTAGAGTCTGTTAGGTTTGTCAGTTGCACCGCACTTGTTCGTCCGGGAAACATCGTGCGATTGGTAATCCAAGTCCGTCCACTCCCCTTGTCCTGGCTAATGGCGAGA
>CAZXXP010000001.1:21716-22829 GCA_964644785.1 uncultured Nitrosopumilales archaeon
CCACTCCCAATCCCATATGCGATGAAGATGGTACCTGTGGAGTTTTGAGTTATGCTAGGGCTTGCTGCACTGCCGCAACAGCTAACAGAGGCTACGGTGGTGGCGGCTCCTAGGGTTAGACCGCAATTTACAGACGGGGTTATCGGTCTCCATTTTACGGTTAGAAGCGCAGCGGGATTATATGCGGCCAACCAGACAGTCCCGTTGTAGAAGAAATTGATGAAATTGAAATAGCCTAGACCGCTGTTCGCATCGATTATGGTGGGCGCATTGTTCCAAACTGAACCTGTCTTGCTACATTCTACCGATAAACCATTAAGATCCAGGTATTCAACAAGCCACTGTTTGTTGGTCTCATCGTAGATCACACATGTCCTGCATGTATGATAAGATACAAAAAGCCCACTTACTACGTTCAACTGGACAACTGGATCGAAACAACCCGTCATAGGCAGGCTCAATATTATTGATCTGGTACCATTATCAAAGGCCGGAGAGAATCCCTGCCTCATGGCATCTTTCCACTCGAAGATCAGCTGGTTCTCGGCCTGAAAGGTTCCATTGAAGAACGACTTTATTCCCCTAGTTGGAATAGCGATCGTTCGAGGGTTTGGTAGGTTCCAGCATAGCTCCAGTTTGAAACCAACGTCGACAACCGTCCATACCTCAGTTAGAAAGTGCTGTCCAGAAGTGATGTTCAGGATTACCGTTGTGTCGTTAGCAAGCACATGTACAGTATCAGCTGTGGATATACTCAAAGGCAATATTCTGAACGATTCGCTGCCGTGATGGGAGATGATCTCCTGCCCACTAGGTTCCACCCGGAGTGTGATGTTATCGATGTTCTTCTTTGTCCTGCCAAGGATTTCTTGATCAAATGACTTTGTTATGACTACGGGAGCTGTTGCTTGCCTGAGCGCTTGCGAGTCTGCATGCGCTAGAGGAAGCACGCCCCCCGCCCTTACATCTATCGGCATAGTTGTTGCATACTGAATCACAAGACCTGCTAGTACCAGAATTGCTTGCACGCGTATATGTAGCCCAGATTTCTTGAATGTATTTTTAGTTCCCAATCTTGTTCACCTACTTGAAAAGCCAGTCAGCATAGATGTC
>CAZXXP010000001.1:22839-26671 GCA_964644785.1 uncultured Nitrosopumilales archaeon
AGCCGTTGCTTGGGAAGTTTCTAGAATCTGTCCACGCGGTATACATGTCCTTCGTACTTGTATTTGTTATTCCGTGATATTCTCCGATGTAGCTCTTTCCACCGTTATCGAGCTGAAGTTCGCTGATCACAAGATTTGTCCAATTGCTTGTGTTTGTGCATGTGGTAAGATCAGAAGGAAGACAGTAGAAATCATAAACCTTCCACTTGATGTTGCTTGAATCATCCCTTCGATCAAGAACGGTCACGTGTATTCTTCCTCGGGGATTACCTGCACCTGTAACATTCGACACATGTATAGCGGGTTCCCACTGATCCTTTGTCGTGTTATCTCTGTTTATCGTTACCGGAGACGTCCATGCGCAGATATCTACTAACGAATCTCTCTTGCAGTCTCCGGAGTTTAGGTACTTGATATCTCCCCCCGAAGATGAACTGTAATTTGCGAAAACGACATGAATGCCACCCAGCACATCTACGGCGATGCTTGGGTCATTTGCAACGTTGAATTTCATCCCTCCATTACCTGTTAGGCAGCCTAGGCCTCTGAGGTTTGAAGGACATCCAGTCGTTGGAAACCTTTTCAGAGATGTCACATTGTGCACTCTTCCCCAACCCCAGTCTGTTTCGCCGAGTTCATTCCATCTGAATTCTATGCTCGCATCTGTCGAGGTTAGGAGATGAAGCCAGCTAACGTATACTTCTCCTTGTGGCCCAATTGCCATGTTACAGCCCGTCAGAAGAACGGTACTTGTGGTCCTCGGCACGCGGTAAACTACTTTTTCTGGAGAACTTGTGGGCGCTATCTTCCTGAACAAGATCTCTGAATGGGTGCTATTGTACCTACTCCAGCATCCGTATACGTTGTTTTTCAAACTGCTCGTGGATAGTATGTCAGCTACAATCCACGGCTTGTCAACAACTATAGGATCAGTTGCACTGGCAATTGCCGAGAGCGATGTCCAATCTGTGGCATCCTGCTGGCCCTTCTTCACCAAGATGTACGAGTTCGCATAGGTCGAATTCTTTGACTGGGAGCAAATCGCCCAGAAGACTCCGTTTGAGTCTACGGTAACTATTGTATGGTTCTGGTTTACGTTATCCACCCAAGCTCCTAATGGTGTGTGTGACCCCCATGTCGAGCCTCCATCTGCACTTCTTCTAACAGCACAACTGCTTATGTGGCCAGGACTTCCGTCATTGAAAATGTAACTAGTTACCAGCGTGTTCGTGATGGGTGAGGCCACAACGTGTGGTTCGCGCTCCCAATCTGTACTTGTTGCCAAGGGAGTATTTGGGGAAGCCCCAACAAGAGCTTGTGTTTCAAAGATTACACTACGAGTAGTACCTTCTTGCCTGTCGTAGACAAATCCAACGAAGTTAGTAGCGTTTGGTCTTACCGTTAGACCTATGCTATACGTGCTTTTGGTAGTGTTTGTGAATGTACCGCTCCCTGCGCTAAGAAATGTCGTTCCTGTAGAATCGGTTGAGTTCCATTGTAAAGTTGATGTTTGATCCTGGATTCGAAACAGGTAGAGTTTGTTACTGCCACTTAATTTCGTTATACCCCAAGAAATGGTGTTTGCGTCACCCGATACAACGACTATTTCAGAACCCCAGTTTGTGCCATCATATCTGCGCATCTTGATTTGGTCTGATGTAGTCTTCCAGACAGCCCACGCGATACCATTATTACCCACAGCACATTGATAGTTGAGAATAGCTCCGGTAGGTAATTGCCCCGGCCTAGCATCGGTCGCCACTGTCACGGTCGAACCGAAGGTTTGATTTCCTGTCGAGTAGAAGATTCGGGCATAAATTGTATTGCTAGTTATTGCACAAGCTAAGATTTTTCCTGAGGTGTAGTTGAGTACTTGCACCTGTTCAGCATTAGTAAAAGTTGAAATATTTTTCTTCCAGCTGACTCCACTCCCTTTGTCCAAACTGTATGCAAGATAAACAGTTGAGCCAAAGCCATAGCCGATGAATATGGTACCTGAGCTGTTTTGCGTGATTGAAGAAAATAGACTATTTCCCTCAGACCGAGAATCGACCGTTCTTTTTTGTGTAAGAGTGGGCGTCCCACAATTAGCGGTCGGAGTTACTGCACGCCAGACATAGGTAAGGTATCCAATTCCGTCTGTGCCGACATGTAGTATATGCGTCCCGTTGTAGAAGTTTTCTTGTTTCGAGCCCGCATCTTCTAGAGAAGTCGGATTACCGGTCCAAGATGAGCCTGTCTTGCTACACTCCAGCACATTCTGGTATTGCACATACCACTGTTGATTTGCGCCGTCGTAAATCACACAGTTCCTGCAAACCTGAGCGATATTGCCGGCTACAATTGGTTCAACAATTGGATCCAAACAACCTTGAGAACCCAGGGCAACACGGACTTCCTTACCGACTAGCGTTGGAACATAGCCGTTGGCTTTAGCGTCGCTCCAGTCAAAGTTGATGCCATTATCCACCTTGAAGGTAGCATTGGAGAGCGATCTTACCCCCCTGACCGGAATCGAAATGGTCTGCGCGGCGGGAAAAGACCAACACATAGTCAGCTTGAAGTTATTACCTTTCAGCTTCCAATATTGAGTCAGAAAAGAGGACCCGGAAGTCATCTGGACTGCCAGATGTGACGAATTTGATAACAAGGAGATGGATGCTGCAATGTTTGGAACGTGGATTCTAAGGCTCTCATTCCCATCCCTGAGGAACGAAATCGTCCCATTCTGCTGGGCCTGGAGGGAAAGTGTTGTTATTGTCTTCCTGCCCAATATGTTTTGAGTGTATGTTATCGAAGCGGTAACACTCGCTGTGACAGGTTTCAGTTCCTCGCCCACCGCTCGGGCCAAAGGTGCTTGTGTGGGAAGATATCCTACAACAATGGAGATGGAGAGTGTAAAGATTATCGTTAGCGAACGTGCCACAGAGGTCCTAGAGACTGAAAATTTCGTATGTCGATTCATTCTGTCATTCTCCAAGTTCGGAACGAAGTTCAAGAAATGTTACAAATGGATGCTTCCGCACTGACACACGTTTCACAAATCTCGAGGTCATGTTTTCAGGTAGCTCCGCGGAAACACTTACAACAAAACACATTGCAAACTACTCCCAGGACATATCGAATATGGTTCGCGAACGCACTCTTCTGATAAGTTGCCGGAAACACAAGAATTTCTCGCGCTTTTTGTGCTTTCCTGTATTAATATCTTTTGATAGACCAAACAAAATTCGTCGGAAACGAATTACATGTTCAGCCATACCTTGAGGTTGCTTACTGACCTCTCTGGTCGCCGCCCAACATGATCCAGATACCCGGTCCAATAATAGAAACGATAGGACAGGTTGAGTGCCTTTGATTGCATGTTCACTCCTTTTGCGATCCTCCAGGTGAATTCTTCTGAACATGCAAGCACAAGAACAGCAAGACTTATTTATACTATGGTGTTTTTGTAACATAGGTGCAACATTCTGGACAAGAAGCCCGTAGAATGGAGCGGGATACGGATTCCTAAGGGCATAAACGAGTTAATTGAAGAGTATTTGAAGACTGAGGATGCGAGGAAGAGAGGTCTGACCAGCAAGAGTGATGTTGCAACATACGCGTTAAGAAGACTACTTGAAACAGAGGGCATGTACCCAAAGAAAGATAGATTCGAACACCTCAACATGTTCGAGGACAATGTCAAAATTGTTGATAACGTATTAGACAGAATTGCGACAATATATTTCAAAGGAAACAAGACCTTCTGCGATGTTTGTGAATCAGAAGAATGCGTACATGTCGACTTTGCATTATCGATACCAAAAGTTGTGAAGATACTCGCTGAATA
>CAZXXP010000001.1:26681-52369 GCA_964644785.1 uncultured Nitrosopumilales archaeon
CTGAATACAATTTCCCCACAGAAAGAAAGGGCGTAAAAAAGTGGCTGAAGGAAAGTTAGAGTATGAAAATCCATTTCTCTTTCTGGTTCGAATGTATGTACGAATTGATGTGTGAGAATTGTTGTTGCCCTAGGGTGGACAACCTGCTAAACACCAGGGAAGAATCTTTTCATGAACGCAACTACCTCCTCGTTCTTCCTGGGATTGAGCGTTATCCCAAGCTATTGAGTGCTAAAATAAAATAATTCGATCATAAATACATACAGTTAACTATTTAAATTATTACCACCATAGTAATATTATGTCCTACCACGACTTGTGGAGCATCTTGGCAAACTGGAAGCCTGAATTTACTGTCAAGGAGTTTACCTCCGTCTTTGCCAGTCCCGACCCTAACAAAGTCTTGCATGACATGTCTAAGAAGGCATTTATTGAAAATACTGGTTGGGGAAAGTACCGGGTCAATTCTCCAAAGGAGTACATCAGCAGGAAGACGAACATAGCGAAGGCGTACGAGTTGGTCAAGGAAGCCGGAAGAACATACGCGTTAACAGACGTTGACGCTGTTTTCTTTTGGACGCGAGGAGGATATCAGGCAGACAGGTTCTTCGGGTTCTATCCTATCCACATCGCTGTTAGCAGGCGTCAAGTGGCTGGATGGAAGAAGTTTTTCCATGCCAGAGGACATAGGGTTGTTATCGAAAATGAGCCTGTGCATGAAACAATGTTTGGCTTGTTCTATGTCTTGCACCCGCGCGACAGGTTTAGGGCAGAGAATGTTGAGGGGAGCAGTGTCATATCATTAAGGGAGACTGTCGAATTCTGCAAGGAGAAAATATTCACCTACCAGCCTGCCTTGGAGATGTTAGATGAGATGTATAGCTTGAAGTTGGGAGTAAAGTATCGCGAGGAGAAGACTAACTTCTAGGGATTCAAATGTCGTGGGTAGAGAAGGCTATTGCACGGGAAAATGAGATTATCAGGATAATCGATGCATTCAAAGAAAGTGGCCTTGAGTTTGTTCTGGTCGGAGGATATGCCGTCTCGGCATTTGGGCGCCATAGATTTTCTGTAGACTGCGACATTGTTATTTCGAAGGCTTCCCTGCCGAAATTCGAAAATACTCTTTCAGCAGAAGGTTACAAGAAAAAGGTTCAGAGGAAAGGCTTTGACAAAGTTTACGGGGGAGAATTTGTAAGTTTTAGTAAGAAGGTAGGAGACTTTCCTGTAACGGTTGATCTGCTTGTTGGTAGTCTGGCATCCCGGCAGACTGAAGGAGTATGGAGCTACGGCTTGATCAAGAAAAACTCCTTGCTTACAAATGTCGTTGGGATAGCGACATCTACGGAGGTTATGATACCAAAGAAGGAATTACTGGTTGCGTTCAAGATTCACTCCGGGCGAGAAACTGATTTGAGAGATATCGTCATTCTTTCGAAGGAAGTAGATGTGAACACGGTCAAGGAATACGTCCAAACAGGTGATAGGTTGAAACTAAGGGAGCAGATTAGGAGGGAGTTGATATTGCTTGAAGATCCGAGGTTCGTACCATCGCTGAAAGGAGTGTTTACAATGCGCGGAGATGTTTCAAAGGACATATCACGAACTAAAGAATTTCTAGAGAAGTTGGTGAAATCAGAGGAGATGCAACGGTATGACAAAGACTAAACTTCAGAACAGGAATCAGACTCTGCTGCTGAAGTACCTTGGCGCAAGCCCAACATTAAGAATCATAGACTTTTTCCTGGACAATTTTTAGCTAATGCTAATGGTCCTGGTTATGATTGTAGTCTGATTTGGCAGTATCGGTACTACGTCGTCTGAGATAGCCACGATCCAGTTGACAGTCACCAGATAATATGTGGCATTTGCAATTGGATAGAAGGTTGCCCAGCCAGTACTATTTGTCAGGTAACCCGTAAAGTGGCATTCAGGATAGGTAACTTTAGTACCGTTAGGAAGAATGTATGCTTTCCAATCATCCACCAGTTTTGCCCCGTAAGGTAGTGAGTTATGACACTGGCCGAGATAGGCCAGAGCGCCTCTGGGGAGACTACTATAATCCAACTTACCAACAAAATCACTGGTGATATTGAGAGGTCCAGCTTGGACAAGCACTTCTTCGATACCTTTGCCCGAAAATTCTGATATGACGTGCACGTACAGAATTGACGGCAAAATAGGTCGTATCACATTTCCAGCAGATGTTGAGGAGCTGCAATATTTCTTCATGCTCTCCAGCGCTTCTGGTTTCTCACACCATATCCATGTGCCACCGCTATTGCCATCTGCGAAATTGTCGCACGACAATCGGTCCTGTCCTGTTGGACCTATGCCAGCGGGACGAGTACCCGCCTGAGGTCGGCACTCAAATGTAAGCCCGCATGCATTGATAGTTAGTCTAGTCTCCAAGATCTCGTTCGGGCGAGCAGGATCAAGAGGTGCTCTTTCTGGATTCCACGTGGCAGTGGGTTTCCCTGGTGCGGCAGTACATATTCCGCCCTGCACATTTCTTGGATGCGAATCAATGTATGCAATTCCGCCTTCTCTAAGCTCGAGCCAGTCTCCTAGCTGGAAATTCCCCTCATCCTTCATGATTACGTACCGGCCGCATGGATACAAGTTGCAGCTTGCTTCTTTGACTGGATTATTTCCAGCTCCGCCTAATGGTTCTAGAACCTTGAATTTGACAGAGAATAGTTCTTGCGACAGAACCTCTACCAGTCCTGATACACTTACCGTGTAGTCTCCTGGAGGCACTATTCCAGCATCGTAAGTAAGACAGTGAAGACCAGCTTCCAAAACACCACCCCTATACTCACCTCCCGCTGTGAAGCAGGCACCCGCTCTTCTCTCCATATTCCAAACTACGTGATTGCTCAGTGACTCTCCTGCTTTGACCGTGATCGGTATTCCTATTATTCCGCGAGGAACGCTGATAGCTATGCCAAAAAGACCGTCGAAGTAGTAGGATGGGTACGCCCACATGAGCTTTCCAGTATCGTTAAAGATCTTAATCTTTAGATCTTGTGATAAGCGGAAGGTTGCGTTTGTCGAACCTCTATTGAGTATCGTCCATTGAATTATGATGTTCTCTCCTGGCCTGTAGGAAGGTTTGTCGACGGACAACCACACAGCGACGCCCTTTCCAAGATATCTGCAATCTAGTGGTCTATCAGCCTCCTTGGGACAGACTGAGCTGACATTCCCGAGAATGGGATTGCTTATTTCATCCATAGCTGGTTGAGGTTCAGAGACAAAACGTGAGGGAGGGCTTAATGCTAGATACATGGCTGATATGGTAAATAGGGTAGCGAGGGCAAAGCTAGCAATGGCGGGGATATGTGTTATGCTTAGCCTCAAATTATCCTTACTATGATATGCACTTGAATGATAAAATGCTTCTGCATTCTTCTTCCATAAGGCATGTTCAGACATCTATCTTGGAGAGCCATAATCGGAAACGCAAGTAGGCCCTGACAGCGAATAGGCAGAGCTAGGCCCCTAAGACTTAAGAGGACCAAGAAAAAGTATCCTGTGTAATGGCTAAAAAGAAACCAGCAAAGAAAGCTGCAAAGAAGTAGTTTCTGTTACCAGGATCAACCGGTACCTTGACTGCATAGGATTTTTCCTCCACTACTTTTTGGATGGATTTACCACGAATTCACACGATTCCTTTCCATCAGCAACGCACCTAGTTTCGACAGCGTCTACATCTTCATCGAAAATCCATGATGCTCCACTAGCGAGCATGCCAGCCCAGTACCTGTCGGCAACCTTTCCCTTTGTGCCGTTTGTTGCGATCAATTCGGACGGCAGATGACGCATGTGAAAGATGGCTTCCTTCTTTCCATAATCTAGCTTTACGAGTTGCAACTTGCCATACCCATTCATCTCCGCCAGCTTGATCAGAATGTCTACCATTTCTCTGGGCTTGACACCCCTTCTTTTTGCAAGAGCCTTACAAAAGTTGTAAACAGATTCTTTCATCACATCGTACATCAATCGCTCGAACTTTCTATCCGCTACGGCTTTTTCGATGAGCAATAGGAATAATTCTATGGGTACGATTAGGACTCTTTGGTCAAATATTGTGAGCCTTCCTTCTTCGAACCGCAATTGCCTGCTAAGCAGAAGCTTGTCGACAAAAGAGACCATGCAATCTGATAATTATTTTGGATTCTGCAAGTAAATACATTAGCCTATTGTTCAGGCCATGTATTCTCAAGGATTATTGAATAGTATATTTCCATCAACTTCTTGCCAAGTTCGACCCCATATTCGGTGTGGATGTCGTGGCATCTGATGCAGGCAAGATACAGCCCTCCCAGGATCATGGCGAACTTATCATTTCCAATTATTGAAGTCGTGAATATCCTGTCCGAGTCCAGCATATGTGATATGAAGTTCGAATCTCCAACTCCGTGATGTCTGAAAAACTCCGTCGTTGCTGTTGCGTAAGCTGCTGGAATACCCAAGGCCCTGCACATTCCATCCAAATCCTCTCTAACTTGATTCCAACCTTGGTGGTTTAGTTGATCGGTCTTGGTGTGCCCTCCTTCTTCTATCGTGTCATGGTTCCCGAGTGCGTCGGCATAGGCTCTGGCAGCCAGATCTATCTTGTCATCTGGTAGTTCGGGAAATAGTTGTCTGAAGACAGCAGCAAAGTGTAATGCTGATGCTTCGTAGTTCTTTTTGTCTTGTTCAATGTAGGCTTGAACAATATCTTCTGCCATTTGGCTAGATAACGATGAGATTTGTGAAACCTCCTTACTTTCCAAGACATTACCTCTTCTCCTTGGGCGGGTTAATGAATCTTCCTTACAGTCCGTGCAAGTAAGGGGAAGACATATTGGCAAAGGAATTAAGGAGAGAAATACTTGGTATGAGTAAGATAACCTACAAATTCCAAGTGACCATACCGAAGAAGGTTCGAGAAAAGCATGGGCTCAAGGAAGGGGATACGATTGTTTTTGTTGAGGAGAACGAAAGAATTTACGTAAAGAAAAGCACTGATGCATGAGTCCTATCCTCTGACCCAGCTGACATCGGTTCTCGCAAGCACATTGAACATGAAGCCCCGAGATACGCACAAATTTGTCCCATACTGTTGACTGGGTGGAAATGGCAAGTACGCTAATTGCTGAGGCTAATGTGTTCGGGACCGTCCCAGTTCTTTTGTCTATTCTTCTATGCTCTTTAGCCTCTTACGCTCTTCCTCAAGCGACGGGACTTTCAAGCTATACTTGCTAGAAATCCTATTAATGAAAGTTTCCATGTGTGTGATTGCCTCGTTCAGATGCGCCACTTTTCTCTCGTCTATACTTGTCTCCAGCCTATCGAAAATTATGTCCAAAATTTCTTTCTTTTTGCTAGCTGCTTTTTGCAAATGTTCTATCGCGGATCCATAATCCTGATCTTCTATTTTTTCATCTTTGTCCAAGGCCGCGTAGGCGGCCTGAAGGGGAATTAATTCAAACTTAACACTATAATCCATATTAAGTATGCTAGGCATCATATTCATTATCTTCGCATGATAGTATCGCATCTCAGACAGTTTCTTTGTTAGTTCAAGATATCTCGGTTTTCCAGAAGTGTAATCTTCAGGCTTTGATCTGGGATCGGCGGCCAATTCGTCATGAGCCAATCCTTTCTTTTCCACCTCAGCCTTTTCGCCTTGTGGAGCTAAATGGTAAACAGACCTAATTGGGGGGCCTCTGTAAAGCGTATGACCTATCCTACCCTTAATTTGCAGGGAACGCAAGTCATGAGTAAGCTTGTCATTGTTTTCGAACTCGGCCTTCTTTTTGATTTCTGTAAATCGTAACGGTCCATCCTTTAGAGCATCTAGTATTCTCTGTTCAGATGGTGTAACTTCATCTAGCTCTACCAAGTCGACCTACCAAGTAGGACTCAGTTGCCCGTAGTTCCTAACTAATTTCCTTTTCCTAACTACAACATGAGCATAGAAGATAATGCAAAATGGCTGGTGCTCTGGCACAGATTGTCGACAGAAGACGGTTGGGAAGTCTTCAGTTTCCTCGTAAGAAGTCAGGAACTGCAAACCCGATATACTATCGCAGCAAAGTTCGGCAGAAGGTTCTCGACCATCTATCCGATAGTTACAGCGATGGCTTACTTTGGGCTTCTTAATGAAATGCGATTAAGGAAGAAAAATGCTATAGCCTACGTTGTCAATGAACATGGTCTGCAATATTACAAAGCGTTGCTGGGACTCAAGGAGCTAAGTAGTTCCGATCCAAATAATCGACAAGCCTAGCAAGGAAATTAGTAGCCTCTCTAACTGACATGACCCACTCTCTCCCCTCGTAGTCAATTACCTTTTCGCAGAATTCGACCACGACTGACCGTTCGTTGACTAGACCCCGAGGGAGGTCTGGGTCTAGATGTAGGTGCGGAAAGTCAGTTAGAGTGTGTTTTTTGAATTCTTGTAGGACTCTTTCCAATTTTTTGGATCTACCAGTGTACGTGATATCAAAACGAGTAAAAGGAACTTTGACGGTAGTGAACCTACGATAATCCTCGATTAGTCCTTCGGGATCGTGCAGTTCAATAATAGATCCAACGGAGGGATAGGCGCGTATCAGATATTGGCGCAATTCCCTGTTTCCTATATCGGACTGTTTCTCGTGCTCGGCGGCTAAGACCTTGGCGCCAGAATATCCTATCAAGCTTGGAGGCGTATATCGAATAACTCTCGTGCTGTGGATCATGTTGGTCGTATAGGCATCTCCAACTTTTTGGCTAAACTGCTCAAGTGGGTGAAATCCAATAAGTATCAAGAATCTGGGGTCATAGTTGCCGCCGCATATCTACCAGCTAATTCTATGAACCAGTACGCTTAAGTTTCTTTCGATATTCCAGTTTTGTGAAATAAAGGGATTATTAGACTTCAGTACTATACACTCCATGTTTGGAAAATCCAAGCTGAACCATATGATGTTCGCCCTAGTGCTTCTAGGGATAGTAGGATCCAGCGCAGTAGTCATCTATGCAATATCCCCATTGTGGCAAGCTCCAGCATCTGTCAATGTCAAAATAAAGGAAACGAAGACATTAGCCGTCTATTCAGATTCCAGCACAATCAATACAATTTCCGGTGTCTCCTTCGGAGATTTGGAGCAGGGTGCGCAAGTCACAAAAGTTCTGTACATCAAGAATACTGGAAACGTGGCAGTAACCTTGGACTGGGCAAGCGATCTCAAATCATCCTCAAACAACTATCTAGGAGACGACTGGCTATTTCAAAACAGTCAGGCCAGCTGGCAGAGCATCAGAGGATATAGTTTGCCCGCAGGAGCGGTGCTTGAGACACAATACAAACTCTTCATCGCAGGTACCGCTCCGGCGAAGAGTTACAGCTGGGTTCTACAACTCGGGTACTAGGGGAGATACAATATGATCACCTCCCTGAATTACGTGATAGGTATACTCACCGGCATTCTGTCAATTCAAGACGTAACGAATGAGATGGCTCTTGCGACTACGGCCCTAGTCGGCATAACAGCGTCCGTGCTGGGACTCTGCTTTTTGATTGGGAACATGCTCAAGAGCGTCTACATATTCGCTGAATGGCAGAAACTCGGACAAGCGTTGCAGATGAATGCGATCAAGGGCTTGCTGTACGTAGGACTTTGGGGGCCCATCGGCGTCATCATCGCCTGGATAATTCACCTTCTCACGATTGCAGGAAAGTGAGACCATGGTTCTAGAATTACTTGCGATACCGATAGCGCTAGCCGCCTTCCAATACCAGCTCGCGATACTGTTTCTCAATCTTCCCAACAGGTCGCTGCGGGAATGGTCTCCACGGCTGATGTGGGATTCGGCACTCATCCTGCTACTGACAGGAACGGTCGGACTGGTTCAAATTCTAACAGCGTACCTGAAGAAGATGGTCGAATCTGCACTGGAGCCTACAGCAACATCTGGATTAGCGCTTCCCAAGATTCTCACTCAACTTACATTCATCGATGGATTAATCATCGCCATAGTTGCTGCGCTGAGTTCAACAGTAATTTTCGTTCCAGTCGCTGAAGCTGTAGTAAGAATTCTGACAATACCAATGCACGCAGTCACAGGCGCCATTATTCTTTGGAGCGTTCTTGCAGTAATTAACACATGGATCCAGCAACTTTCCATTCACGTGTATGTTATAGGGGTCTGCCTCTGGTCATTCATATTCAGAGTTGGACGTACCTCTGGGGGCTATCTCCTCGCCGCTGCAATCATCCTCCCAATTGGGATACCGCTTGCTCCTTATTTCGCCATGCAGGTTGAAGGTTTTCTGGTTCATGAAACATCTGTCTCTGTTCTTGAAGGAGTGTTAAGGGAGATTCAGAGTAATCCGCTGCTCTTTGCGAGCCTGATACCCGCACTGGTGCAGGCCGTAGCAGGGATTATGGTTTCGGTCATTATAGCACTCATACTGTTTCCGATCTTCTATGTATGGACCCTTGGTACGCTGATCAGAAGTCTGGCACACTTACTGGGTGGAGGTGCTGCGTTCAACTTCACTTCAAGCATTGTCGCGACAAGTAATGAAATAACGGAAGCGGCGACATGAAACATAGCTTCTCCCTGCTGTTACTTTTGTCAGTGGTTGTTGTAGCTATAGCGGCAGCAAACGAAAATCCTCAGGAAATGATTTCGTTCCTGGCAATCGTAGGAGCAGCGGTTCCAGCAGCCTACGCCAGCAGAATAATTCTCAGGAGGGTACTGAAGTGGACAGACTGAAACTGGTATTTGTCATAGTCCTGCTAGTTGGTGCTCTGACTGCTTCAGCTAGCTCCTCCTTACAAGGACGGTTTGTCTTCGATATTGGCGTAGCGTCAATACTCATCGTCTGGATTTGCAGTGTTTCAGCCGTGGCAATAGTCTACCTGCAACGTGAGGCGATAACGTACTCGGCATTCCTGAGAAACAAACCGATCTTACTTGGCACGACTCTGATGGCAATTCTGAACCTAAAGTCGCTGACGCCGAGAGACAACCACATTCTTGCCGAAAGTATAGACGGAGAACTAATCGGACATTCGTATTGTATCATAGAGCAGACTCCAGTGAACATCGAGGATGCGGATATCTCAAAAAAGGCAAACTACATTACCAATTTCGGAAGGATAATTGCAACGACGGTATGCACATGGGAACTTATTCCGAGGATATCTCCTGTATCTCCTGAATTCATTCTTGCAGCAAACAACAAGGAAATTTCCAATCTTCAGCTCTTTCTCAATCACGAGGGTTCGATAAAAGATCCGAGGAAAGTTGCCAGGCTGAAGTACCTCAAGAAGATGAACGAGAGAATACAATCTGGAGAGGGGATCAGAAAAGTCAGCTACATCGTGCACGTAATGGCTCAGGGCAAAGATGAAAATGAGATCAAGACGAAACTTGAAAATTACACAAGCAGCATCATCGCAAGTCTTGAAGCCGGGCTGGCGATCAGGGCGGAAAGACTCACAGGAAGCAGAATGCTGGGAGCAGTTCAGGAATTTTTTCGTGCATCAAGCATAGTCGAACACAAACGCGCAAGGAAAGTCTTGACGCTTGATCTGACCTACACCATACCTTACTCAATTCCCAAAAGGCCGCCACTTGAAAAGATGCTGAACGGTATCTATCTGGGAAGAACCCAGGGAGGGATCGCCACACTGAGGCCTGACGATTATGCGAATCCGCATCTTGCTGTTGTTGGGGTTACTGGATACGGCAAGAGCACCACTATGATGTCATGTTTACTCCGTGCTTCAGCTCTCTACGGTGAAGTTGCAATTGTAGTCATAGACTATTCTGGTGAATACGAAAAGATTGCAAGAGCGCTAGATGGGAAAGTCATAAGGATGAAGGAAAACATTCTGAATCCATTCGAACTTGGGATGGCTTCTCTCAGGGATAGAACGATACAGGTTGTTGAAGCGTTCACCATAATTTGCGAATTCAATTCTATACAACGTACAACTTTCGCTGGTTACGTCTCCAAGGCATATCGTTCCAAAGGATTTGATTACGATAAAGACGACTACAGGAACAGAGAGCCGCCAACACTTGGAATTGTGATCCAGCTGATGAAGACTGATTTTGACAGACTTCCAATATCAAAGCAGCTGACTGTTGCAACGATTATTGAAAGGCTGGAGATGTTTTCATCTGGCGCATTTGGAATCTTCGGGAAATCAACTTTCAGTTTGGAGGGCATCTTTTCTGGATTTACTGTAATCAGCCTGGCAGGAATTACCAGCGGAGCACTTCAAGATTTGATTGCCTGGAGTTGTCTGCAATATATCGACACAGCGATTGAACTTGAAAAGGCTGACGAAAAACTCAGAATGATAGTCTGTCTGGACGAAGCCCACAAAGTTGCGAAAGATCCGAACAGTCTACCAGTGAAAATTTGCAAGGAGAGTAGAAAGAAGGGTTACAGTCTATGGGTTGCGACACAGGGAGTCGAAGACCTTGCTCCGGAAATTATTGCCAACGCTGGAACAGTAATAGTACATCGTACAGAGTATGACCCCTATCTAAGAATTCTAAAGGGGAAAGTTGGTGCAAGCGATACTGACATTGAAAGAGTAAGGCAACTACCGAGAGGCGAGGCACTTGTTAGAATCGGCAGCGACCCAAGACCATTTTTCGTCAAGGTGGAGAAGGAAGAAATCGAAGATGTCCCAGAACAGATTAATTATGCAAAAAGAGATTCAAATAATTCCGAACAGGGAAAGTTAGGCAATGTTCTGACTGTTGGCAGTTCAGATTTATCTATGGACGAGCGCAGGATGCTTGAAATATCTTCAGAAGATTTGCTTCCTACAAGAGAACTCTACACAGCATTGGGATTAGATGAATATAGAGGGAACAAAGCCAAGGAGAGTATAATCAGAAAAGGGCTTGTGAAGACTCTCAAACTTCCTAAACTCAAGAAAGGGGGACGAAGCCCAGAAGGAATCGTACCGATTGATTTCGACGTAAAAGGAAGGAAAGGCGGACATGTTCACAGATACGCCATCAAAACTTTAGCCGAAGAATCAACGAAACTTGGATTCAATGTGGAAACGGAAAAACAACAGGATGGGAGAGTCTATGACATAATTCTCAACGAGATAATTGCGGCAGAAGTAGAAACTGGAGAATCAGACATAGTAAGTAGCATAAAGAAACTAAGTGATTCGCAATTCAAAATACGTCTGCTTGTATGTCTTACTCCTGAACTGAAAGAGAAAGTCACAAGTAAACTTGACTGCAAAGGTGTGGAGGTTATCGAGTTCGCAGATGTAATGCAACGAATTAGCAAGGAGGTTCATGCATGAAGCGGCGAACAGTAGCCCACTTGATGGGAAGGAGAGACACGCCCACCCGTAATCCAACACTTTCAGAAATGGCATCGACTCCTGAAAATCATAACCGGCAAATTCTTGCGGCTTTTGTGTTGGGAGCCCACATACGGGGAGACATGGATTCTAGAGAAATGGTCAAGCATTCGCCATTCGAGATAGCGGAGATCGCCAACAAGAAGCTCACTAGAAACGGGAATTGCCGCGTGGAGGAGAAGGATGTAGTTGAGGTCCTTCAAAAGTTGTTGCAGTTGTTGGAGTAGAGCCTTCTACAACTACCTTTCCGTTTGGCAGAGTCCCGATATACTTCCATCCTTCCTCAACGAGTTTTTCAGCATCGTCAGCTGAAACCGCTTTTTGCTTGGTTGCTGGTTGCGTGCCTTCGCGCTTCAGCTGTTTTATGACTGCACCCCAGTCTATCTCATCGACACTCTTTTCGTCCACGAGCTTGTTCAGCCTCTCAATCTCCTCCTTTGGGATGACTCCGAATCCTTCAAGGATTCTAAGTGTCTGCCGTGTACTCTCCTTTCTCAATTCCTCCCCTGATCTTGAGCCAGACCAGCTAAGATTTTCGTAGATCGCTCTGATATCATTCACCTTTGCCCTCTCAAAGGAGATGGTTGAACCGCTCACTGTGACCCCAGATCCAAAATAAGCGTCCTGTGCGCCAGGCAAGAGATGGCCCATAAGAAATTCTTGGGATTTGGTTTCCATTCTACCATTCCTTAATACACCTTCGAAGGTCTTTCTTAGAGTGTGAGGAAACACATCATGCCATGCAAGATTTGCTCTTTTTGCAGCGGCCTTTACCAAGCTCTGTAATCCATGTTTGCTCATAGCCGTAAACCTTCTCCTGTCAGCGGGAACAGAATCGAAATCCGTGGCAAACAGGATTTCTTCACCATCCATCGAACCTTGTTTTTCCTTCCTCTCTTTTAGGTAAGCGCGCAGTGCCTCTACCGCTACTCCTCCGAAGAATGTGTAGTATGGAATGTTATTCTTGCACGCGTTTGGAACTATCGTCTTCATTTCAGGATATACGGGTACGAAGATGGACTCCGTCCCAGCATCGATATCTGCCTTGACATCCTTGTACCTCAACGCCCGCAGTGTGCCATTCCTTATGCCTGATGTAGCGAGACAGAGAATTATCGCTCTATTCTTCAGCCCTCCAGACAGATCAGCCATCTTCAAAGCCTCCTCCATACTAGGAATGTACTCCGCCCTCTTCCTGTATCTCGCAGGCACGTGATGCGCTTGAATCTCTAACGCCCTGTTGTTCTTGAATCCATTTTCTCGGAAGAACATCAATAGGTTGCTTCTGACAGCCTTTATCGTCCTTAGGCTGGCGCCTTTGGTCCTCATAGAATCTAGGAATTCCTGAACCTTTTCTTCAATGATTGCTTTATCCAAGGCTAGGAATGAATCTGGGTCGCTGACATTCGTATACCTCTGGAAAAAGACGAGTCCTTCGGCGAAAGATCTCCTTGATCCTATACTTTGGGTCTTTCTTGCTAGATGCTTGAGAACCCGGTCTACACTTTTATATCGACTTTGCCATCCCGTCACGCCAATGGCTTTCTCGTATGAAGTAAGGTCGAAGTCGCCCATACCTCCGAGAGTGGTATAACGACCTAAATAAAGATACGGGAGAGTCTAGGGGGGCCCGTAACTCAGCTAGGAAGAGTGCCCGGCTCATAAGGAATCTGGGAGACCGGGCGGTCAAGGGTTCAAATCCCTTCGGGCCCATTCCTTTTAGGGTCTAATTACATGTTTTTCCACGGTCATTTTTCCAGGTGGCAGGACGCCTGCAAATCGCCATCCTTGTTGGATTGGCCTTTCTGCTTCTTCCGAATTCACTGCCTTGTGCTCGCCCTCTAAGTTATCCAGCCTAACCCAATTTTTGGATAAACTCTGGAACCTATCCCAGTCTGTCAGGCGAAAGCTATGAGATCTTGGATATTGCCTCTTATCTTTATTTCTCCTTCTCGGCTATCGCGAATCTCTAGGTGGGCATCGGGTTCTGCTCTCTTGAATGCCTCTCGCATTTCTGAAACTGGGTGATTCTAGGAGTATTTGTGTTTTGGTTGTGTATTTTGCCTCAATAGCAGTCACGTCGCATCCTGAAGATGCGGAAATCGTGGGCGACTTTCCATTTTCCACAATTAGTAGTTAGGGTCTCAAGGAGGCTTTATGGAGCTCTGATGATGAGTATTGCAGGATGTCTCATAAAGTGATATCTTTTGGGCGCGATTGCTAGATCAGGAAGATCCCTAAGTGTTTTCAACAATCGCGGTTGTTATGAGAAGGGAAAAATCTATAGGTCAGGATAGGGGTAAGGCTTAGAAGATGTTGAAGAGTTTGGCAGAAGAGGCGAGAAGGGATGCGATCAGTTACTATAAGAAGCAGGTAAGAAGATATGAGAAAATATTAGAATAATTAACAAACAATTTTGGCTGCACGCATATTGGAAACAACAGCAAAGATGCTCCTGCAGTTTGTAAAGGCTCAGGCCCTATTTTGGGCAGCCTTTCGAATATTGATACGTCGTCTCATGAAGTTAAGCTGACGTATCAAAACGTTTTAATAGGCCGTGCAAAATTTTCGTCTATGGTTCCCCGTAAAGTTCTGTTGAGCCTGATTACTGCCTTGGTTCTACTATCGACACCACTTCTAATCACGTTGCTTCCCGCTGCGCAGGTACCTAAGATTCCACTTGTTGACGCGCAATCCACAGTCCTAGGTGCAAATTGGGAGAGAGTTAATTATGAAGGTAATGGAGGGAGCTACAACCCGCAGACTCAGATAACTAAGGATAACGTGCAATATCTGGATCTCAAATGGGTGTATCCATACAACAGACCTACAACTCCGCAAGGCCTTGCCTTGGGATATGGTGCTATGGCCCCTGTTAATGTGATTGATGGCGTTGCAATAGTGACTATGAACGATAGGAGAGTTCTCGCATTAGATGCGACGACTGGGAAGCTGATTTGGAACAACACGTATGGAAATACCTACAACGCGAGCAAGCTGACTGGTAATTATCCATGGTTATCTGCCCCAGGGAGCCATACCCATGCTATAAGCTTCTACAGGGAAAAGGGCTGGCTTATTCCCAGTGCGATCGCATGTAACTCATACGCTATCGACTTCAAGACTGGGAAGACAGCCTGGACAATGACTCCAGAACAAATGTGCGGAACCACTGCGGAATTTGGCCAGACAGCAAAGCTCATCCCCGGAACGTTTGGCAGAGGCTTCATTAATGGTCAAGCACATCCACCAGTATTCCTAGGAGACACGATGTGGTATCCAATTGGCGGAGGAAGTGGTTCGGGTGGGACAGCCTTTATCACAGCATTTGACATGAGTGACCCACAGCACCCCAAGAGGCTCTATAGGAACCTCGTTGTGCCGAATCCATATAGCCCAGATCCAAACTTTGATCTGAACCTCTGCAAGGAGGTCAACGGCAATGGGTGGTACTTCGAATATCCAAAGTATCTGGAAGCGGTAGGGTATCCAAATCGTGACAAGCCAGCTACTTACTTGGCAACAAAATGTACGGATGTCGACCCTGAGGTACTGAAGAATGATTGGATTGACATGGTACCAGGTGATAGAGACTTTGGAAAAGTGCATTCAGCAAGTGCTGTAGTCGGTGTTTGGGGGAACTATCCACTCGATCCTGAAACTGGCATAGTATACGTAGGCTGGGGAGACCAAGGACCATACGGTAACCTCACGATGCGATACGGACCGGGCACTCCAGGTAGCGCTATAGAAGCTTTCAATGTCAAGACAGGGAAGCTGGTATGGTTCTTCAACGCACATCCTCACGACATGTGGGACTATGACTGCTCATGGAACGGCATGCTTACCAAGGTGCAAGGCAAAACAGCCCTCATTAAGGGTTGCAAAGATGGTGCAGTCTATGCCCTAGACGGAGCAACAGGTAAACCGATATGGATATGGGATGCCCCATCGCTAAAAAGAACAGTCAACTATGGAGTAGCCAAGGCATTTGTAGCTGACAAGAGTAATCCAAAGGGCTGGAAGGAAACAGGCGACAATACACCAAACGGTGCAGATGCATGTTGCAGAATGACAAAGAAGGACATGAGTAAGGGTTGGATGATCGCTCCTGAACCAGGGCCGATGACAAGGATCTGTGGCGAGGTCTGTCTTGAATCAGACATCGCAACAGACGGGAAGAAGCTATACGTAGGACACTTCAACTGGGTGGACACAAAGGGCTTCGGTAATGTAAGAGACTTCGGCAACAACGACGTGGGAGGAGGCATCGCACAAACCGCCAGGAGTATTTTCCCCGACTCGCTCTTTGAAACCAACACTAACATCGACGCGGTAGACATCAACACAGGAAAACTCATTTGGACCTATAGGATTGAAGGTACCACAAATAGAGGAGGCATTATGGTTACGGGAGGCATGGTCGTAGCATACACTAATGATGCTATCTTGCGATTCATAGATGCCGACACCGGCAAACTAATTTCTCAGAAGAGCTTTGGAATTCCAATAAATGTCATGCCTACGATTGGCGCGACGAAAGAAGGCAAGATGCAGATCTTCGTCCATGTCGGAGGTGCCACACAAGGCAACCGTAATCCTTACGGCCAAGCATGGTCTACAACAAACCCGGTCGATGGTGTCTTGGCTGCATATGGCCTGCCAGACAAAATACCTGAACCTCAAGTAGTCACAAAGGAAGTGATCAAAGAGGTGCCAAAGGAAGTCATAAAGGAAGTGCAAAAAGAAGTAGTGAAAACGGTTACAGTAGAAACAGTCAGTCCGATATCTTATGCTGTGATAGGCATCGGAGTGGTGCTGGTAGTAATAGCTGGGGTTCTCTTCACTAGAAGAAAGAAGGCATAAACAGAATGGCCTTGCTATAGGCAAGGCACTCTTTTCTTTTCTTTTACGCTCCTGCAATTTCTATTTCTAGGTCACCTAATGATAGCAAAGGGAGAGGAGGCCAAGCGACATGGTGAGCGAAGAGATCCGGCTGCGCTCAAAATAGTCTAAACGAATCATAAAACAACCTTAGTCTCCCCCTAATACTCGCCTAAGTTCGGGCAAGTTAACATGATTTATGGGAAAGTATTCTAACTCCAAGAGTCCAAAAGAAAAATATGTGAGGGAGAGTCCATGAGCCGCCTCCTATGGGTGCACCTGTATCCAATAAGGAATTAGACACCTCGGGACCATTATCATGATGTACGAATCCCATGGTAAGTACGACTAGTTAATTCTCATCACGACCTCCTTCCAAGTCAAGAAAAGGTTGAACTCCTAAAGCAAGGTTTGGAACGGGAGCACCCCGGTGGTAAAATTAGGGTTAGAAAGTGGAGTTTTTTTTTTATAGATCTGCATCCACTTTCCGACTATTCTGCAAGTTCGACAGACACAGGAAGGGGGTTTCGGATGGTGTCCATGACTGGCGAGGTTTTGGCAGCGTAGTCCACAAGCTCTCGGATCTTTTCCCTGAGAGCGTCTGCCGTCACTCTAGCCTTGACTCGGATGTTCTGCAGAACAGGCCTGACTTTGTCAGAAAGTTGCAAGAATCCGTGGAGATCTACATCTCCCTCCATTATGTACTCCAGGGCATCGACTCGTATGCCTTGGGCTGCTGCGGGATAGATGAAGGAGACAGTCATGCATGACGAGAGGGCGTGAAGCACCGCCTCGACGGCGTTTGGCGCCAAGTTCGTTCCTAGGAGCACTGCAGGCTCGTCTCCTTGGAGAATGAAGGTTTCCGTTCTACTGGTATCCTCCTGTCCAGCGCCGTAGAATGACTTGATTGAAGTCTTTGCCTTTGCTCCGCCGTCCCAGCGGCTTGCCGAGCGGAACCTGAACTTTGCTGTTTCAGGAGTCCCCTTGATTGCTTCGATGGTGCCTAGAAGTTGGTCCAAGTTAATTCCGTTCTGTATTTTCGGTATATTCTGTGTTTTGGTTGCCATGGTAGGTAGATGTTAAGCCAAGGATAAATTAGGCACGGGAGCTCGATCCGGAAATCTACAATCGTGGTTCGGCGCCGCCAAGCCTGCACCTGGAGCGTATTTCACTCTGCCAAACAGCCCTCCCACACCTTATAACATGCTGCTTAGTTCAGGATCTCGATGGACGCCAAAGATGTGCGAATATTCTGTGAGATGGCGTTCACAGACCAGAACCACAACACGTTCACAGCCAGGCACGTTAGCCCGTCTGGAATAGGGAGGAAACTTGGTCTGGACGAAAAGACTGTCCGTCTGAGGGTGAAGAGAATGGAGGACACGGATTTTATCAAGTACTACCAGGCCACCCCCAGTATTACCCTCTTTGGCATGAAGTGTCAGGGAACTTATCGGTTCGAAGCGATGAACATTGCGACGAAATACGGCGTCGTGAAGTTCATTCATGATCTGTTCGGAGTGGTGGAGGCGTTCGACTATTTGGGGCCGACGATCTCGATTTCCATGGCAGGAACTTCACCAAAGGAAATTCAAGAGCTAGCTGAGCAGGTTGCCGGTAAGTTTGAATTGACAAAGATGAGCCTCGGAGACCACCCCTTGCGGGATTCTCGATCCCGACCCGATAGGCTGGATTGGCAGATAATCGAGAAGCTGAGATATGACGCACATGCGACGGCAAAGGAAGTTGCAGACGCGCTTTCCATAACCCCACGCATGTCTGGGTACAGAATTGAAAGGCTGATCGACTCAGGTGTTGTATTGATAAGGCCGGTGATAAACACACAGAAGCAGGAGGGACTGGTCTTCTATACGATGATCGTGTCAGTCGAAATCTCGAAACAGGATGCAGTTGTTAGGACTTTGCAAGAGACTCGTGGAAAGAAGCTTTGGTCGATGCAGGTTACCCCCAACGGAGTCCTTCTGGTCAACTTGTTCGGCTTTACGCTTGCCGAGCCAGAGGAGGCCGCAATGGATTTGCTCGCCATTGAAGGCGTAAAGTGGTGCTCAATCTCAATTCTGAAGGAGGTTATAGAGCCCAAGAGGCCGAACTGGATTGATGTCCTAATCAGGAAGCAAGTCGGGACATCTATATGACCAAAGCAGGATCTAATTCATGCAGTCTTTTAGACTGATTTGATCATTGTCCGAATTTCGTCTTCCGAAACCATCGTCCCGGGGTGAGTGTCGCTGAGATGTATTAGAATGTGCTTCTTCACGTCTTCATCCCCGACAGGAGATATTACAGTCCATCCACAGGCGCACGTAACCATCTTTCCCATGAATAGAAGGGTGAAAGGTCTGATATTTATCCAGCATGGATGTGACGGTTCAACCGTGGTAGGGCTTCAAAGACGAGTTTCTAGCAGGTATGAATTGAAACGGGCTACCATTTCATTGGATAGCGACATGCAGAGTTCTGAATCCCTTATCAAGCCTATTGACAGGTTCTTTTAGGGACATTTGTTTATAAATCTGCTACCTAAGCCAAAAAGAACCAAAGTGACTAACCCCATAGCAGCCCCATAGCCAAAAACTGCAGAAGCTCCAAAACTATCCCACAGGAACCCTCCAATTACGCTTGAAGCAAGAGTAAGAACTGCAGAAACCATGGCCAGCACTCCAAGAGCAGTAGCCTTGTACTCCTGCGCAGCAATCTCAGAAACATAAGCCTGAGGAACCCCACCAAAGACTCCCATGAACAGGCCATAAACTGCAAACGAAACCGCAATCTGAACAATGTCAGCAGAAAACGCAAAGCCCAGACATACGATAGGAAACATTGCAAACCCCAATGCAAGTACTCTCCTCCTCCCTATTCTGTCCGAAAGCACTCCAAATGGAATGGCAGTAACAGCGTAAACAATGTTGAACAAAAGAAACAAAAAGACCGTCTGATTATCAGGAATGCCCAGCGACCTCACACGAAGTATGAAGAACGCAATAGTAAAGTTCCCTAAAGAGAATACCCCTGCTATTACAATGAAAAACTTCAGCTTGCCATTGAAAGACTTCAGCCCAGCGAAGAACGTCTTTTTATTTACCTGAATAGTCCTCTTGACTTCCTTTACAAGGAATATTGCAAGAGCTCCGGAAACGAAAGCAGGCAGGGCAGAAATTACGAACATTGTTCTATAAACTGAAGAAGGCTCCCCAGCTAGGACAGCAATAAGAACGAGGCTTGAAACTCCTCCAGCAACAGCACCAGCAGTATCCATCATACTTCTAAAACCAAAGGCCCTGCCTAGAACCGATTTATCGACGGAATCTACGATAAGAGCGTCTCTAGGAGTACCTCTAATTCCCTTGCCCGCTCTTTCAGCAAGCCTCAAGCCCATGTAATGCAGAGGAACCTGAGCCAAAGAGATCATCGGCTTTACAAACGCACCAGAAAGGTAGCCCAGAACTATGAAGGGTTTCCTCCTCTCCATCTTGTCAGAGTACCAGCCAGAAACGAATTTGAGCATCCCAATCAGAAAGTCCGCACTTCCCTCAATTAGGCCAACCAGAACATAGCTTGCCCCTAAAACCCCGACAAGGAACAGCGGCAAAACAGGAGTTATCATTTCGGTGCTAAGATCGGAGAAGAAGCTTACGAACCCAAGCACTATTATGTTCCTCGCCAAGCCTCTGACGTTCATCCTGTAATCATGTTAAGATTCTGGGTATATCTGCATGGGAGGCAATTTACAACACAACTAACATCACCTAATCAACAGTGTTTTGTTATTCTTACTCTATCGCACAAGTCACCGTCATAGTTACACACAGCTACGCGTTCTTTATTAGCTGCAGTAGTAACTCTACAACTAGAGTGCTCTACTCTTTACAATCGTTGCTTCATATTCCATCTCCCCCATCGTCAAGTCTTACAGGTATGGACACCTTTAGACTCAAATCTGAGTGCGAGCTCAGCACTCAAGATCGTGCTCACAGATCGCATGGGCTATTGTCTTCACGGCTCGCTGACAAGAAAACTTTAATGCGTAAATAAAAGGTGTTTTGTACGGTGGTGAAGGGAAATGGTCCATATAGAAACTAGTGCCAGCTTAGAGAGCTTCCGCAGGTTCCTGATCAATAGTACGTGTTATAGCTACATACCCGATAGCTACCTTGAAGATGACGAGGTCTTCCCGGAGAAAGATGGCGAAACTGGCTCCATCTATGTGGAGGCTGCTGATCTAGTAACTTTGAAGAAGATTCGCGACATTTCCTTCGTCAATGCGCGCGATGTACTGGGAATAATTTATACATCAAGGAGCGGAAATACGAAACTAAAGTGGCGCCAGGTTAGGGGGCGCACGGGCAAAGTAAAAGGGGAATCTTCAGCGAATTCTTTGGTGAATTTGATAACTGCTGGAGTCATAACGGAGGAATACGCTCAGAAACTTGCCGTGAGCCCTGCAAGTGAAACTGCAGAGGCTGCCGGAGAAACGCCAAAAGTGGTAGAGGCTGACGACAACGAATCGGAGCAGGGAGAAATGGCTCCCAAGGAGCCCGATTTCTAATTCTGGCCCAGAATTACCTTCGCTTCTTTGTAGATTATCCTTCCGAGGGTAAGCCTCTGAATGTCGTTCGTCCCTTCGTAAATCTTCGTAACTTGAATATCTCTTAGAAACCTTTCCATCGGATACTCCGTTGCAACGCCTGCCGAGCCTCCGAGCTTTATTGCTAATAGCGCGGCTCTCTCTCCAGCCTCTGTTGCGTACATCTTTGCCATACTCGCGGCAGCAGCAAAATCCTTGCCCTGATCTTTCAATGACGCTGCCCAGTAGGTCAGGAGCCTTGCGGCGCTAACCTCTGCAGAAGACTCTCCGAGCATGAACTGCGGGCCTTGGAATTCTAGTAATGGTTGTCCAAATGCAACCCTTTGTGCCGTGTATTTTGCAGCAGCTTCCATGGCTGCTTGTCCTACGCCGACTCCCTGTGCAGCAACCTCTATCCGCCCATGATCGTAACAGTCAAGCGCAAGGTAGAAGCCCTTATCTTCTTCGCCGAGCAGGTTTTCGTGAGGAACAACCAAGTCTTCCATTACTAACTCGACGGATTGAGAGCCGTGTATACCTGTCTTCCCTATAGGCTTCCCCACGGTAAAGCCCTTCATCCCCCTCTCCACAATGAATGCTGAGATTCCTAACTGCCTTTTCTCCTTTGGAGGATTAGTCCTTGCAAATATCACAAACGTTTCTGCAATGTCGCCATTTGTACAGAAAACCTTTGATCCGTTGATGACGTACGTGTCTCCTTCTTTCCTTGCGACGCTTCTGATGCCGGCGATATCAGAGCCTGCAGCCGCTTCCGTCATTGCGTGTGCTCCGATTTTTTTGCCTTCTGCCAGTGGAACAAGGTACTTTTTCTTCTGCTCTTCAGTGCCGTGAACGTAAATCGGCATTGCAGCTAATGTATGAGCCACTGGTAGAACCGAAACTGCGCAACTGATTCTTGCAAGCTCTTCAATCACTATGGCCATTGAAAGGTAATCGGAGCCCACCCCTCCAAATTCAGCGGGATACGGTACACCAAGGAATCCAAGCTCACCGATCTTCCTAACAATTTCTACAGGAATCTTGTCCTCCTTGTCGATTTTGTCTGCAATTGGACCCACTTCGTTTTCGGCGAACTCCCTTGCAAGCTTCTGAATCTCTCTGTGCTCTTCAGCGAGCGTAAGCGAATAATCCGATACGCTAGGCCTTAGTATTCCCATGTCTTTCACATGTGACCGCTTGGCGTTTATAATGTTTGACACTAAATAGGAGACAATGTTATGCTCTGCTTTGTCGGCTTCACTTTAAGCCAATTTTTTGGGAACTCTGCATCGGGAGGATTTTCTTCGTAGAGTTTCTTCCTTTTAGCTTCCAGCAAGTTATTCTCCTTGCCCATCAACTCTGCAATGCTGCTTACGCTGTTGCCGTTCTTTTTAGCCGCAGCCTTGAGCTCTATTAGCATGTTAGGCCTTCTTCGCTCCTCAACAGATGATGATCGACGATCATATGCTTGATGCTCTTGGCAATGACGCTCAAGTTCCTTAAACCCGCTTGGATTATACAGGGCTCGATTCTTATCCCAAACAAGTACATTGGGGGGCCGCTTAGGACCAAAAACTCTGGTTTGATCTTAAGGATGAACCTTAGCGTTTTTTTAGAGCTCGGGCATTGGATATCGGCGCAGTGCAGGAACTTCTGTCCGTCATTTGAGATTAACGTTCCTAGTACGTAGCCAAGCAGCGAATCATCATCGTCATGATGTAAGGGAGGGCTAAACTTCATCGCAGTGTTCCCAAACTTGTATTCTGCATCATCCGCATAGACTATTTCCTTGCAACAATCTGCTGCCATCTTCTCGAAGAGAGAGCCTCTCTTTCTCTGAGGGTTGTTTATGTTCTTCCTGAACGCTTTTGCATAAACCGTTTTGCTTCCATAAACTTCCTTGGCGTGTTTATGGGAACTCCAGGTCCACACTGTATCGACCTCCTTCCATGTGGCCATGTAATGATCTAAATGATAATAAGAAATCGTAATGCAGTCTTCCTTTTTGGATTACTTTGTAATACGCTCTTTCGTTTCTCTCAACGCTTTCTATTCGAGAGGATGGGGAAGTAGATATGAACGCATCCCAAGCAGAGCGCCTGCGTCAACAAGAACCTTCACGTCTGGAGTCTTGACAAGTGTTGCAAGAGACCTTACCCCTAGCGATTCTGCTCCCGCAAAGTCAAACATTAGGCCCAACGATGATTGGTGCGTGATGCACAAATATAAGCAGGGTTTTTCTTGTTTGGAACATGGTAAAAGTCAGGGCCTACAGAATCAGCAGTGTAAACGACCCCGAAACGGGGCAGCCGGGCAAGCAGATTGAACTTGTCGAGGTAAGGTCAAGGCCTGCACCACAGTTATTCTCGGGGATTGGGGAAGATGAGGCTAAACTCGTAAAGGGTATAATGGGACAGTTTCAACAGATGGGCTTCTTCCCTGTGGGCAGAGAAATTGTAATACCGAAGATCACGCTCTTCCTTACAGAGGCTGAATACGATTTGCTCGCTACAAGGTTCGAAGTCAACGATGTTTTCGATCTTTTGATCAAGGATGGAGCTTTCATGCTGAAGAGGTCTACCGAAGGCGTTTGATCAGAAAGGACACTAAACTCGTTAGCGATCTTATCAGAGTTATAGCGCTGTTGGCTTTCCTGCTAGGCCTTCTGGGCTTAGTTATGGGAGCTGTCATAAGTTATGAGCAGCCACCTTCTCCTCTAGCTCCTTTCACATTAGTAGGAGCATCAATAGCTACTCTTGTAGGCACTCTGCTCGTGATACTGATTAAGATCGGCATTATTGGAGAGTAATTACCTAGCTCTAGCCCTGACTCTGGGCTCTATCATCGTCCATAACCAGTCTACCAGCTCGCCAAGGTTCTTTGTCTGGATGAAGAGGTCCCCGGGACCAGTTATCTCTGTGACAAGACCCTCTCCTCCGAGTATTGTTTCCTTTAATCCTCCAAACTTCATGACCTTGTACTGGCAGGTGTCGGAGAACGCCACAAGATGGAAGTTATCAACAATTAGCTTTTCTCCAGGCTTTAGCGTATGCTTGTCTATCGCTCCAAAAGTGTTGATGAATAACATCCCGGTCCCGTTCACTTTGATCATGAAGAGACCCTGGCCGAAGAGCCCTTTTGTAAAGCCCTGCCAGCTTACGTCCAGGTTGATATCTTCCGTGCTGGCAACGTAAGAATTCTTCTGAATTATATAGCCCTGCGAAGGCGAGACTTGAAGGGCATCGATGTCGCCTACTGGCGCAGCAGTAAGTGCGACTTCCCCTGTTCCGTTCACGGCTCTGTATTCATTGACGAAAAATGATTGGCGTCCGAGCAGGCTCACGCCAAGCGTTCCCAGTATGCTCTTTTCACGCATCCTCGTTTTAGGCTCTATTGATGGGCTAAGATATGTCATTGCGCCGGCGTCACCAACTATTGCCTCTCCCTGTTCAAGGTTGACTACTAGCATTGAATAAGATGGCTTGTATTTGATTTCGTATTTCATCATTTGAGATCATCTAGTCGTTTTATTTAAGCGGGGGGTTTGATAACCTAATAAGTTCAGTGGAATCTCTAAGGACAGCGAATTTCAGGTATATCGATGGATTCCAGACGAAGAGCGTCAATTGTAATGTTGCTTACGCAGAAGTATGTTTGAGCCGGCCTTCTGTATCTTGCGATAGGTACGACTCTTGTAGCCCTGACGATGCTTTCAATATTATCGTTCTCTCTTACCGTGTTCTAATTTATGCAACTCTATTGTCTTGTTGTAAATATGGTCATAGGTTTGAGCTATCTTTTCATTCCTTCGTTCTCGGGGAACTGCCTCTACAGTTTACGGGCCGCTAAGGCTCACTTTTTTCTGTCAAACACTGCAGTTATAGTTCTTACAACGTCCTTCTCTGGCTTGGTTGATCTTCCATGAATTTTCGCGTGAACAGCCCTTGCCATTCTTGCGTTTTCGGTATACCTGCACACCTTAATATTTTTATGACAATCAGAACCAATCCCTAGCTTATGGAGATAGAATATTGTAAATTTCCCGATGGCCTTCTTTACGACTCAGAGGGATTCATCTGGCTGAAGGAGGAGAGCAACCTAGCAAGGCTGGGCATAACAAGCATTTACTCCGCCCTTGCTGGAAAAGTTTCTTCTGTGAGGTTCAAAGATGTCAGGGAGGTTGAGAAGGGTAGAGGTCTATGCTCTATGGAAAGCCCCACGCATTTTAGCATTGCAAAGGTGCCTATCAAAGGTAAAGTCGTTCAGGTAAATCCTGTACTTGCAAAAAGTCCGTGGTTGGTCAACGACTCTCCTTATGGCGATGGTTGGCTCGCATTAGTCGAACTTTCGCAACTTGCTGTTGATGCAAAAGACCTGTTCCCAGCAAAGGATTTGCAAGAGAAACTACTTGCACAGATCAAGCAGCTAAGGGTACGATGTTTCGCAGCGTTTCCCGACCATGAAATGTTCGAGATAGGGGTAGAGTGCGCTATGGTCCTCGGCAAGTTAAACGATCTGGTGACAAAGATTCCTGTAGGAGATGTTGTACATGTAGTTTCCGACGAACCCACAACGCCAATAGAAATGCGGAGATGGGCAGAGCAGACCGGGCAGAAGATCATTGAAATCAGAAAAGAGGATAATCTTCACCATGTAATATTGAGAAAGGAAAAATGAGAGGGTTTTTG
This sequence comes from uncultured Nitrosopumilales archaeon, assembly GCA_964644785.1. Classification (GTDB taxonomy): domain Archaea; phylum Thermoproteota; class Nitrososphaeria; order Nitrososphaerales; family UBA57; genus VHBL01. The sequence goes on from CAZXXP010000001.1 coordinate 52,229, forward strand.
GCCCTACTTTTCTACGGGGTTCCTGATCATGTTGCCCCATTCAGTCCATGAGCCGTCATAGTTTTTTACGTCCGAATATCCGAGAAGGTACTTCAGGACGAACCATGTATGCGATGACCTTTCTCCAATTCTACAATACGT
>CAZXXP010000002.1:0-409 GCA_964644785.1 uncultured Nitrosopumilales archaeon
GGCTGGCAGATTAGCTGGCTTGGAGCACATGGTATAAAGGATATTGTTCTCTGCGTTGGGTATTTGAGAGAGAGCATCATTAAGTACGTAGGCTCTGGCGAAAAGTTCGGCGCAAAAGTGCAATATGTCAATGAAGACGAACCTCTTGGCACTGGAGGAGCTCTGAAAAATGCGGAGAAGGAGCTTTCAGACGGGCCTTTCGTTGTAATGAACGGCGACATTCTAAGCGACCTCAATCCGAAGATGCTCCTAGAAGCTGTAAAAAGGGGTTCTATTGGCGCAATAGCAGTCGTGCCATTAAGGAGCCCGTTCGGCGTTGTAGACCTAGACAACAACGGGATGATACTGGGCTTCAGAGAAAAACCAACCATACCAGAATACTGGATAAACGCAGGGATTTACTGCCTGC
>CAZXXP010000002.1:419-906 GCA_964644785.1 uncultured Nitrosopumilales archaeon
TAGACACGCACAAGGACATCGAGGAAGCCCAGCATGAATTTATTCCCTAAGAAATCTTGATTTTTCTAGTCTTCAGAGAACCCTTTCCTATTGCATGATATGCCATAGTAGGAAACGATTTAGAATCAAGGACTGCCCTGCCATCGAATACGGCCTTTATTTTCGGCTCATACATCCTTAGCTCTTTTTCCGTAAGTTCCCTGTACTCTGGATGGTCTGTAGAAAGTATTACCAAGCTCGAGCCTTTCAAAGATCTACTCAGATCATCAGTAAGCAGAACCTCATTTGGAAGATGGCTGTCCTGCTGGGCGGATGGATCATGAACACTAACCTTCAACCCTCTTTTTAGAAGCGCTCTGACAATATCATATGTTGGAGAAAGCCTTCTATCCGATATCCCCCCTCTAAACGATAGCCCAAGAACTGTAACCTTAGTGCCCTTAACATGATCACCCATCGAAAGCGCTTTTCCAACGCGGTATGCAGG
>CAZXXP010000002.1:916-23382 GCA_964644785.1 uncultured Nitrosopumilales archaeon
CGCTTTGTTCAGAGACCTTGCTCCCTTCGTTATTGCGGGCACAAAACCTATCTTGTTACTTGTGCCAATTATGAACCATGGGTATACTGGGATACAAGCTCCTCCGACCCCTATCCCTGTTTTGTGTATGTTTGAATACGGCTGGGAGTTTGCAGCATCTCTCACCTCGGAAAAATCTATACCTAGATTCTCGCAGACTTTGGCAAGTTCATTTGCAAGGGCAATGTTCACATCTCTGTAGACGCCCTCGAATATCTTCTCAGCTTCTGCAGCCTTAAGACTGCTTAGAACCATGACACCCTTTTTTGCTATCATACTGTACAACTGCTTCCCGTAAGATGCACTCTTCTCTCCTGCTCCAGCCAATATCGCTGGGTAATTCTCCTCGATGTCCCTTACGGCTTGACCTACGGAAGTTCTTTCGGGGCTATAAACATAATAAAAGTCGCGTTCAGCTTTGAGATTGCTCTCCCTCTCCAAAATGGGAATTACTGTCTCTTCGGAAGTGCCTATGGGTATTGTGGGCTTTACGACAACCACATCGCCCTTCTTTAAGCCCTTGCCAACGGACGTTACAACGTCCTTGAGATTCTTCAGATCTGCTTTGCTTCCGTTGAGCCCTACGGGCACGGTGATGAACTTGACAAGTGTACTTTTGGACGCCTTTTCCGCGTTTTCCATACCTTCTACGAGATTTTTTGAATAAGCCTTCGAAAAAGCCTCAGCAACATCCTTCTCTCCTCCAATAGGCTTTTTCTTCCTTATCCTTTCAATAATCGCAAGGTTCTTGTCAACCCCGACTATATGTGCACCAACACGCAGCCAGACAGCTGCAACTGATGAGCCTACAAACCCGAGCCCGAATATCCCGACCTTGGCCTTTCCTTGCAGTATTGCATCAGCGATACTTACGCTACGACCCATCAAATCTCTCCTTAAGAGCCGAGAGATTTACCTTATAAGTACAAACTTGGCCGATGCTTATATCAAGTTTGGACAACAACAACTTATGGACTTTGTTCCTGGTAGTACCCTACGGTATAGGCTGGAAGACGATTCTTAACGAAAAAACGGTTGAGTACTTGACCAGCAGGAACATGAAACTTGTCGTAATAGCAGAATCTCCTGATATTGCAATTTCGCATCCGATGGTGACCCTCTCCAGATGGACATGAACAATATGTTTCGAGAAAACTTCGCCGGTGATCAGATTTTAGCGTCGCAGTCATAACGCCCATCTACGGAGCAGACACAGAAATACGGCGAAACCTTTTCGAGCTTGCAAGAAGCCTCGAAAAGCAAAGTGTGAGACCTTCTGAATGGGTCATCGTCGGAGATAATACTACAAGATGGCTTGAAGATACAGTGCTTCCCCCCTTTACAAAAGTTCTAGAATGCTCTGATATTAGGCAGGCAACCAAGAAGAATCTTGCAATAGACAAATCTTCAGCTGAATACATAGTCGTCATAGATTCAGATCAGGAAGCCCAGCCAAGACTTGTGGAGCAGTGTGTGGAGAAGGCCAAGCAAGGTTATAGAGCGGTTACAATACCAGAAGTGTTTCAGAAACCCACATCGTATTTGCAGAAATGCTATTACTTCGTAAGGGCTGTCTATGCGCAAAACGTTGAAGGGATACCAAGGTTTTTCAGGAGAGAGGACATACTTGAAGAAAAATTTAACGTGGATTTTCACTATGCAGAAGATCCAGAGTTATGGAGCAGATTGAAGGTAAAAACCGGTGAGCCTGCAGTCATAGAAGACAATCTAGTGCACAAGGAGAAGTTTTCTCTGCTTTACAATTCGAAAAAAGTTAGAATGGCTGCAAAGGCTCAAAGAAGGATGAAGGTCGGTAGCACCAATGCACCAAAGCGTGTTAGTGTGGGAAAGATGCTTAAGGAAGCGCCTTTAGTATTGTTGCCCGGGGTTTTAATAATTCTTATGCTCCGAATTATCGCAAGACGTATACCCTAAAAGAACCACGATACAAGTATACCAAAGCCTATTACAGCGTAGGTTATTGCAATAACCGTCAGAATTCTTGTCTTGCCAGTCAAGGCCAGAAGGGGTACCTTGTACAAGGAAGGAGCCATGGAAATGAACCTAAAGTATCCAGAGAAATATGAGTAAGCTGGCTGGATGACAGAGCCGAATGTTATCAGCGATAGACTGAAACTGTCAACATGTTTTCGCTTGACGGCAAGGTAAACCGAGAGAACTATCGCTGCGAATACCATCCATGCTATCAGCTCGTTAAGGATACGGTTTGCACCCGTTATCTGAAAAGTACCTGTAGCCCCGAACAGCCTGTTGTAGAAAAATGTCAAAAATGGAATTCCGATTTGAGGGGGGAGATCTTCGCCAGAAGCAAAACCTATGAAATGTTGCAAAGTAAAACGTGAGATAAGATAGTATCCGTACCCCGCTATTGTTACAAACATAATTAGTAAGTAGGGAAAAAACTTTTTCCCCTTTGCAAGTGCAAAATACGGCAGTGTGAAAATTAAGAAGTCAGGTCTGGCAATTACTGCCAACGAAAGAACCAGAGATGCTGGAAGGAACTTGTCCTTATGAAATAATAGCAGGCCTGTAAACATTAGCATGTAATAGAGAGGTTCGTTCATCCCTCCGTGCATGGAAACCAGCAGGATGGGGTTGAAAGCGTAGAATATAGTTGCAATTGGAAAACCATCGTTCTTTGCCATCTGGTAGAATATTGCAATACTCAAAGAAAAGGCGACTATGTTAATGACTTCCATTGCAACTGCAGTTGCAAATGTATTCCCTGCAGCTACCAGCCAAACTAAAAGAGGGTACAAAAATGTTGCATACCTGAAGCCAGAATCTACTGGGGGGTCTTTGAACGGCGCAAGTGCAATTTTGTAATACGCGCTGCCATCTGTGTTAGCTTCGCTTGCAAAATTAAAGACAGTCTTCCCACTCAATAAGCCTATAACATAAAATGCGAAGTTCAGGGCTAGAAAAGCAATAAAAATTGTAAAACTGTTGATTCTGAATGAGGGCACTTCAATTTCTGTTAATGCTATGCGGTATTAGCCTTTACCTCTATCTGATCAATGGCCTCTGCCATGTTTTTCTGGAAAGCAGCCCAAGTATAGTTTCCTTCGACCCTCTTCCTCCCTTCTTTGCCCATCTTCTTTCTGAGACTCGCATCGTTCATCAGCAAAGAAATCTTTGCAGCCCATGCTTTTGGATCTTCGTCAAGGACATAACCAGTCTCTCCATTAAGGACAGTTTCAGAAGGTCCTCCAATCATGGATGCAATCGTAGGTTTGCCAGAAGCCATGGCCTCGACCGGGCCGAAGCCATAATGCTCCCCGGTGGGCGTGTACAAAAATACAGAGCAGTTGCGGTAAAGATCTAATAATTCACTATCTGGAACATCGGTCATGATGCTGACATCTCTGTCCAGTCCTTTGCTGTGAACCTTTTCCTTCAATATGTCAACATAAGATTCGAATCCCTGCTGAACCGTTCCAGCTATTATGAGCGGAACCATTTTACCTGATTTCTTAATCTCGGCAAGTGCGTCAAGAGCGAGCTCGAGATTCTTGTTTGGCATTATCCTGTTAACACTGAGCAGAAATCCTCCATCATTCTCGCTATATGCGAACCTTGATATGTCGACACCGGGATAGGCAATTATCCCGCCCCTTGAAAATGCCCTTTTTATGGCGTCAAGCGTAAAGTCTGAGTTGCAAGTTACAACATCAGCACCTTCAAAACCTCTCTTCTCTAACCTGTCTATGAATAAGTGGAAGATTCGCCTCAAACGGTCTCCTTTTTTGACAAGGTACCTTTCAGGATGGTGGCAGTAGATTATTGACGGTTTGTAAATGTGTGCAAGATAGTAGCTGGAACTGAAGACGAACAAATCAGGTTTGTACCTTGACAAACAATCCCGCATCATTTTTCTGGAAGTTCGGTAAGCTGCAATCGCTCTGAACCTGCCGAAGAATGTCCTTCTGCCGCCCGACACGAAGACCTTTTCGCTCCTGAACTCCGCAAAAGATGTTTCGATGTTGTAAAAAGCTGTAAAATAGACGACCTCGTGGCCGAGGTTCTTCAGTGCGTTTCCTAGGCCGAGGACAAGTCTCTGAGCCCCAGTTTTCATCGAAATATCATAGTGTATGACCGCTATTTTCATACAAAGCACTTATTCAATTGTTTGTCTGTACATATCTATGAGTTTCTCGCAAACCTTCCATTTATCATGAGTTTCAAGTATGAACTGCCTGTTTCTGGTCTGCTCAGTTTTTAGCTTCTTTCTGTCTGCAAGCTCAGCAATCCTTTCTTCAATGTTATTCCTGTGCCTATAATCTATAGTTGCTAAACCGCAGGACATCGATTCCAAGCACGCCTTACTCAATGAAAATACTGTCTGCCTATCGATGTAAACATCATACTTTTTGAGGACATCGTGCATCTCTGCATACTTGAATGGCCTTCCCGTAAATATATCTACGTCAAAGCCATATTTTCGCAAACCCTCAACTATGCTATCGGGAACCTTGTCGTACCAAAGGTTAAACCCTATCGCCTTGGGCTTCCCGTTTTCATGATTCATTGGTGAAAATCTGTCCACATCGATAGGATTCGGCAAATATTCAGCGTCGTCGCGAAGTTGCTTTGCCAAAGGAAGTAAGTCTGGGGTAGAAACTATAACCTTCCTTGCGGCCTTAAGATTCCCTCGAATCATCCAACTCCATTTGCTCATGTCCTTGCTGCGCTTCATGAACTCCTTGTCCAGCAATCCGAAAAGGTCCGTGCCGTGGCAGTGTAAAAGATGAATTGTCTTTCCAAAGACCCTGAAGGCAAAAGCGTCCTGCAGGGCATAGTTCACATGTTTAATACCAGTGCTTCTTAATGCGTTCCAGAAAACTCCAACTGTCTTGCCTGCAATTGACCTTTTTCTAGGCAGATACCTTACCTCAATTCCATAGGCTTTCAAAACAAGGGAGAGCTCGTACCCTACCCATGCAGCATCGTTTACGATGGAAACTTCATAATTGAACGGCCTTTCGAGCTGCATTCGCTGCCGAGCTTCCACACTTTACAGAAAAAATGACTCTCTATTGTCTCTTTCCGCCTGCAGTTTGTTGCTGAGGCAGGACACTCCTGTACCATTCTATGGCTCTTTCCAGACCCTGCTCGAGGGTAAACTTTGGAGACCAGCCAAGAACTTCTGTAGTCAGCTTGATATCTGCAACAAGCCTTGGCAAGTCTGCAGGCCTCCCCTTTTCAAAGACAATTTTAGATTTTGAATTTGCAATTTTCTTTATTTTTTCAGCAAGTTCTTTGATCGAAGTGTCGATCCCTGTTCCTATATTGAATGTCATGCCCTTCACGCTGTTCTTTCTGTGGATAGCTTCTGCATAGGCCCTAACAGCATCTTTGACATATGTCAAATCTCGTGTCTGCTTGCCGTCGTTATGAACAACTATTGGCTCATTAAGCAGAGCTCTGGTTATAAATGCAGGTACGACTGCTGGATAGCCTCTATACGTGTTGCTCTGGTTTTCTCCGTAGGTATTGAAATTCCTGATGGTGCATGTAGGATATTTGTACCAAAGGTACATTACTCTGATGTGACTCTCGCCAGCAAGTTTTGTCACCGCATAAGTGCTCTTCGGTCTTGTTGTATGGTTGACATCCATAGGAACGTAAATCGGGTCGCCATAAACTTCTGGGGACGATGCAAAGATAAGGAATGGCTGGGTGTTGCTCTTCAGTAGTTCCTGTGTCAATTTGAACACACCATACTCATTGACATCGAAATACTCCCAAGGCTTGTCCATCGATTCTGGGATTGAGACTAAAGCGGCATAGTGCACTATGGCATCAACATTAAGATCATCGATCTTCTTAGCCGTGAGATCTCTGTAATCCTGCTTCAGGAGAGTGAACTTTTTTGCAAATGCTTTCTTGTCATCAATAATTTTGAAGGGATTTAGAGGGAAGTCCTCCGAGCGCGTATAATTGTCCAAACCTACTATGCTCTCGACCTTGTCATCGCTGAGTAGAACATCAATGAAGTTCGAGCCGTAAAAGCCAGTTGCACCCGTTACTAGAATACGCACTGCGGAATCTTCCTTTTTGACCCTTGAGCCATCTATTCATCTGTATTATTTTTTGTCATAGCACGAGTCTATGGCATTCGAAAGCCTCTGCGACTTTGACGCCTACTTGCCTCCCCCTAAGCTCGGCAATGCGTATGAGGTTCTCCGCACTTCTCGGATGAGGTTCTTGTCTTATCTGTGATGAGTAAAGTTTCAGCGCATCGATCTTTGTCTTGATATCCGAACTTATGTCGATGAATAAGTTCGGACTGAATGTTACTCGGCTCCATGCTATTTCCGGCTGCTCGTACGACAGTACAATTTTCGGTATCGGCTTCGACTTCCCCTCGATAGGCCTGCAAGCAGTAAATGCGGCCTCGGCAACAGCAACATGGTCTTGGTTGGTAGAATGCAAATAGGGTATGCATACCATCGTCGGCTTGGTTACGGACAGCGAAACCTTCTCTCCAGACTCTATAATGTCTACGAGTTCTTTCTTCGGAACCTGATCCAAGCGCAGATGGTATTTATCCCCCAGCAATGCCATACGGTAACTGTCATATTTCAGAAACATTGCCACGTTTTCAAGTTCCTTCATTCTGACTTTGGTGTCGCTTTCGCCTCCGTACTGTGCAACGGAGCCTACCGTCATCACGAGTACGTGGACTTCTCCCCCAGCCTTCTTGACTTTAGGAATTAGCCCTCCACACCCGAGAACCTCATCGTCAGGATGAGGAGCGACTACGAGAAGTCTCTGCCTAGCAAGGTCGAGCGACATGGTTCCCTACTTTTTCGCCAATATGCCGAGAACCACTTTATTAGTCACGAATGCAGATTTTTTATCAAAATATTCATTTAGTAAGGACTCGAATTTGCCCTTCGCCTTTTCGTTGAATAGCGTGTAAGAATTCCAGTAATCAAGTACGGTCCTTTTGTTCGGGAATTTTATTGGATTCTTGAATATCGATGTCTTTACAGTCTCAAAGTGTTTCGTGAATGTTGGCAAAGCTATATTGGCCATAAATTGAGTATGTTCAATGAATTTGTTCGGCAGAGGGGCTACCTTGGCATGCAGTTCTGCGAGTTCTCCGTTGTTCCCTTCTGTTGGGCCGCAGACAAACACCCTGCCTCCATCCTTCAATAACGCGTGAATGTCAGAAACGGTCTTGTCTATGTCCTTTGAATAATAGATCGCAAATGAGGATGCGGCCACGTCAAATCTCTCCTTGCCCAAGTCTTCAGCTAACTCCTCCATGCCACACCTTTTGACCTTGATCGAAACCCTTGCCTTCTTTGCAGCTTCCTTTGACTCTTCCAACAGTTCCTCAGAAAGGTCTACACCGAACGCGAGGCCCTTCTCCCCAACAACCTTCGCGTACGGAACGAGCTGCTTCCCGCTGCCGCAGCCGATGTCGAGAATTCTTTCGCCCTTCTTGAGATTGAGATTCTTCAGTATCCAGTCGTTGACCTCGTACTTGGCGAACTGGCCGTGAGTCGCTATTCTAATGCTCAGGGCTTGCTCTTCGCTGGCGGACTTCAATTTGCCGTCACTGCTCTCTGCTACTTATTTATAATTTGTTTATGTGAGGTAGCCAGATCTGCAAAGCTACTACTACGATAGTCTCGTAGCATATTGTCTTTGGCAGTTGCACCAACATGAAAAAGGTACCTGACAGTTCTGTTCAGATCATAGTAACTTCTCCTCCATACTACAATGCACCATTTGACTATCCGAGCCTCTTCAAGGATTACAAGGAATTCACCGATATATTGAGAGGTGTTGCAATGGAAATGTTCAGGGTAATGGAGCAGGGAAGAATTGCATGTCTTGTAACAGACGACATGCTTGTCAATAGCGAAAAGTTCCCAGTCGTTGCAGATACCACAAAGATAATGATAGAAACAGGATTCAGGTAGAGGAACAGGATGCTCTGGGTAAGGCCCAAGGGCTACACAAGAATCAGCAGGAGAAGGGGCCTGGTATTGCAACATCCACATCCAATGTACTTCTACCCAGACAACCTGCAGGAGAGCGTACTGATCTTCCAGAGCGGCAAATTCGATTATGGTTACATAAGGAAGCTTCCAAATAAGGTTAGGGACGCATCAAGAATCAATACTGGAGGGTACAATGGGAAAGAGTGGGACCTTAGCGTGTGAAACATTACAAAAGTGCTTCCAAAAGAGGGCAGACTCGAAGAAGGCAATGCAGCGTTCCCCGAAAAAATACCTTCAAGACTCATTAAGCTCTTCGCCTTTGCAGGGGAAACTCTGCTCGACCCCTTCACAGGTTCTGCTACTACGCTCAAAGTTGCAATGCAACTGGGGCGCAAAGGAATAGGATATGAATTGGATTTGGGTTGAAGGAAATCATAAGGGAGAAACTCAAGGGACACAAGATGAAACTTGCGCAAAAAAAGTGATGCAAAGAAGCTTAGACAATTCCTCGGGGCCATAAAGAAACGAAAATCTGTTGTAAAAAGATGAATTATTATGAATCAGTTCTACCGATTTATTACAACAACGAAGGTATCAGAACGCCTTAAGTAGTGCCCAGAGATAGGGATTCCGATCCCCATGAATTTGGTAGATTCATTACGTCTGAAAGAGGCTGTTACAGTTGCGGTTGTGATGGTCTTGACACTGTCCATGTTAGCCGCAGTAATATCCCCGATAAAACCAGCAGAAGCTCAGGCTTCGCAGCTGCCAGCAGATCAACGGAACTGGGAACGAGTTAATGCAAACGAGTTTGGATGGAACTACAACCCTCAGAACCAGATCAATAAGGATGCGGTTGGGTCGCTAGAACTCAAGTGGATCTATCCAGTACCAACTGTTACCCAGCAGACCTTGCAGCTAGGCGGCCTCGCTGTCAATGAAGGTTCAATGGCTCCTCCACTTGTAGTCGATGGGATTACATACCTGACTCTAAACAGCAGGAACATAGTGGCCCTCGATGCGAAGACTGGAAAACTTCTCTGGACGTACCAGAATCAGTTCAACAACACAGGTCTGCAAAGTAGACTGCCCCTAACAACCGAGAGAACTCACCAACATGGAATCAATTACATTGATGGCATGCTTTGGATGAATGACTACGGATGCAAGCTAACTGCAATAGACGCAAAAACGGGTAAGGTTGCAAAGCAGCTCACCAACCTGTGCTTGGAAATTCCACTTGACAGTCCTCAAGGAATAGGAGTTCCAACCAACTCTGGCTTTTATGCAGGTGCAGCAGCACATCCACCAACTTACTATAAGGCTGGGAATATGCTAACATGGGCTATAGGAGGCGGAGCTGAAGGAACTAATGGAGGCAGGGCATTCGTAGCAGGCATAGACGCCAGCACTGGCAAGACTGTTTGGAGGTTCTTCTATATGCCACCATGCGCAGATCCAGCAACATGCAAACCTACTTTCGTAAAGGAGAAGCAGGACTGGGGCAACTGGCTCGTTCAGAACTGCAACAAGATTTGGATACAGAGAATCAAATCATGTGAATTGGATCAAGACTTGCTTAGAAATGACTTTGGAAACATGAGGTTTAATTCAGGAATAAGTAATGTGTGGGGTACGATGGTTGTCGACCAAGATACCGGGATCCTATACTTCGGAACTTCACAGGCTGGACCAGACTGGAACGCAACATATGCACCGGGCTTCAGACTCTTCGGAGCTTCAGTGATTGCGTTGAATGTAAAGACAGGTGAACTGGTATGGGCTCACCAGACAACAGCAAGGGACCTATGGGACTTTGACTGCTCGTGGAATACGGTACTGGCAAATGCCAAGATAGGGGGCCAGAGCAAGAAGGTCGTCATAAAGGGCTGCAAGAATGGAATGGTACATGTACTTGACGCAGCTACAGGAGAAGCATACTACTACCTAGAGTCTACCGACATAAAGAGGTGTGCCGATGTCTGCCAATTCTTGAATCCAAGAAGCAAGGCTGACATGACAAAGCCATGGACAAATTATCCGAGCAAAGACGCATTCTGGATGAACTGTCCAGCATTCGGATGTCTCGAATCAGACATTGCATATGATCCAACAAGGAACATAGTATATGCAGCAACAATGAACTCGCCACAATGGTCCAAGGTAGGGAATGCAGAACTTAGAGGAGTAAGCGTTGCATCTGCGCCTGCAGGAACAGCTCCATTCATACCAAAGGAAAATGCGACGATTAGTGCGTGGGATCTTAACACCGGTCAGCTGAAATGGAAGTACTTTATCGATGGAAGAGGATTCAGAGGGGGGTTGATAGTCACCGGAGGTCTAGTATGGGGTTCTGCAATAGATGGATACAATAGGGCATTGGATGCAGATACGGGCAAAGTAGTTTACCAGGCCAACATAGGTGTCTCAACACTAGTCCAACCAACCATGGGAGCAGATTCCGACGGCAAGATGAAACTCTTCAGAATTGTTGGAGGACAGAGCGTTATCTTCGGAGGTGCAGGTTCCCTATTCTCACAAGCGCCGGGTGCGCTGATGGTCTACGGCCTGCCTGACACTGTCCCACAAGCAAAGGAAGTCATAAAGGAAGTACCAAAGGAAGTCATAAAGGAAGTACCCAAAGAAGTAATCAAGACGGTTACAGTTGAGACGGTCAGCCCAGCATCCTATGCAATAGTGGGAATAGGCGTCATCATAGCTGTAGTCGGCATAGTAATGTCAAGACGGAAAAAGGCATAGACTAAGAGCCCCGTAAGGGGCATTCCTCTTCTTTTTTATTTCGCTTTCGGATAGGAACCCAAGACTTTCACGAACGGGCAATTTTTGGAAACGATTTTGAGAACTTCTGTACATGACTTGTCGTTTCGGTGACCCTCGAAATCAAGGTAGAAATAATATTCCCATGCCTTCTGCCTCGTCGGCCTCGATTCTATCTTTGTCAGGTTTATCCTTCTATCGGCAAACTCTTTCAGGACGCTATGCAATGATCCTGGCACATCTGGGGTTGAAAATATGATAGACGTTTTGTCGGAGCCCGTAGGCTTTGCATCATCGTCTGATAGCAAGAAGAAGCGGGTGTAGTTGTTTTTGTTGTCCTCAATTCCTTCTTCTAAGATCTTCATACCGTAAAAGTCAGCCGCATATTCACTTGCTACTGCAGCAGCTTCTCTAAGGTTCTGCTCCTTCAATAACTTGACGCTCCCAGCAGTATCATACGTTGCTAGGGTCCTGTAGTTGTTTCTCTGGAGATAAGTTCTACATTGACCCAACGCTTGGGGGTGCGAATAGACTACCTTCACCTCTTCTCTGGAAACTGAAGGTAGCGAGATAAGACAATGTACAATCCGCAGGTTAAGCTCTCCGCAGACTTTGACATCAGTTTTGAGCATCAGGTCATAAGTTTCGTTGACGCTACCCTCCGTCGAATTCTCTATAGGCACAACTGCATAGTCTACCTTGTCGTTCTCTATCGCATTAAAGACTTCAGGGAGGATTCTGTATGGTTTGGCTTCAGCCTTTGCATCAAAAAACTTGTGTACGGCAACTTCGCTGAACGCCCCTCTTTCGCCCTGAAATGCGACCGTAATGTTATTCTCAGGCAATTTTTTACCTTTAGTACACTGGCGTTACCCAGTCTTTGTGCCTTGGATCTTCGCCTACGACAGCCTTCAAATACGAGTCCCTGATCCTCTTAGTAACCTTTCCCATCGACCCATTTCCTACCTCTCTCTTGTCAACGTCTACAATCGCTGTTACTTCTGCAGCAGTACCCGTGAAGAAAACTTCGTCAGCAGTGTACAGCTCCGTCCTTGCAATGTCCCTCTCCGTTACCTGAACTTCGAGCTCTTTTGAAACCTGCATCACAGAATCCCTTGTTATCCCTTCGAGTATAGACGAAGCCGGGGAAGGCGTGTACATTTTTCCGTTCTTAACCACGAAGATATTTTCGCCAGTGCCTTCGCTTACATATCCTCTTTGATCCAGCAGGATTGCATCGTCGTACCCATTTTTCAGAGAGTCAAGTTTTGAAAGTACAGAGTTGATGTAGTTCCCAGTCGCCTTTGCCTGCGGAGGAGTCGACTGATCGCTGATTCTTCTCCAAGACGATATGCACACCTTAAGCTCCGGCTTGTCGAAATACTTCTCGTACGGAAAGGCTGCAATGGCATACTGCAACGGAAATCCTGTCCAGTTCAGACCTATCCCCCCATATCCGACGAAGATTATCGGCCTTATGTAGGCGGACGTCTTGATCTTGTTTATCCTCAGGGTTTCTAAGACCGCATTTGTAAGCTCTTTTGCCGAATATTTAGGCTCCATGTAGTAGATTTTGGCTGAATTCATAAGCCTCTTGATATGATCTTCTAGTCTGAATACAAGTAAGTTCCCATCAGATGGATATGCTCGTAGTCCTTCGAAGACACCGGTGCCGTAATGCAGGGCATGGGTCATAACCGGAACCTTTGCCTCGCTCCATTTTACAAACTTCCCATCTAACCATGTGTATTCGGGTTCTTCTAAAGGCATGGAGCTTAATCCTTGAAGAGAAGAGAAAAGTGTAATGGCTTTATAAGAATATTTCACTATTTTTCAAGAAAGAACTCTATACTGTAAAGAAATCTGGTGACAGGGCTCTTTCCTCCATATACCCGCATTCTTTGCACTTTACTCTGTCGTTTATTTTTACGACTGCTCCTCCGCATATGCTACAGACAGATGTTAGAACTCCGTCCTTTTCCTTTTCCAATGACAGTTGGATTATAGCGTTTTTAGTGCTTAATACTGTGGCTCTGATGAGGTCTCCGGGCTTTGCAATTATGGATCTTCTCTGCCTTCTTTGGTATCCTTCCTGCTTTACCATTAACATTGCAGAAAAGTTCGCGTTGCTAGGCTCTCCGTTTATGCTTGTGATTTTAACGTTGGCTACGCTTGGCATTGCTGTCTCGACAACTCCTTCAACGGTGTTGCCCTTCGACGGGAGCATCTGCTTCTTTACTGGGCTCTTTACAATTACTTTTCTCTCCTTTAGGTCGAACTCTGCTATTCCCAACGAAGATGCCCTGATCGAATCCCCAATACTGTACGTTCCTTCTCCTGGCTCAAACTCCTCAACTACGGCAAGTGCTTCCCCGGGTAGTGTTTTGCGCTCTTTCCTTATACTCAATTGTCATTGCACTGTTCATGGTGTCTTATAAGTGATGCTTGCTGCGAACCCATCTCAAGACCTAATTGATCAGGATGCGTCTGCATGCTATATGGATGAATCCATGAAGCCTGATGCAAGTCTATCGAACCTCGTATCGATTCTCCTGAATTCCTTCATCCATCCAAAGAATCTTTTAATTGTGTGACGTGTTCTCCTCAATGCTTCTCTGTCGAATAACCTAGGTCTTCCTCTATGCCTCTTCTTGCTTCTGTACGATATGTTCGCTCTCACACCTTTCTAGAGTAACTAAACATCATACCCTTGAGGAAGATTCTAAGACTATATGCTTCAAACATCACGCTGGCCATGTGTTGACTATCGCCTGAATATCTTCAAGTTTGTAAATCCTCCCGAGCAGGTCGTAAAGAGCTGAATCACCTAGAGTCGCAAGCTCCTTTTGTCTGTTTTGCCATCGCGCCCCAAATTCGGTTTCCTTGGCAGACTCTTGGCGAATTGAAACTCTTAGGTTCTGCTCGCCCCTTTCGATTGCCTCTCTAGCATCAGGGATGAGCGCACCAAAAAAAAAGAATGTGGTCCCACCGTTTCGATTGCTGCACTTTCATAGCTTTCTGCCTCTTCGTGTATCTTTTTTCTCCTCGGTTCAACTCTTTCTTTGAGTAGTTTCTTTACCCTTTCACGGAGCTCGTTTTCTAATAACACATTGAGCTTCCCCCGTTCCACAAGACTCTCTTCGGGGATTCCTTGGAAATCCTCAAAGAGTTCTGCCATCATATCACGCAAGCGATGGTATTACTTTCGAACTCTCAGAGAACAGAAACAAAGAGCCTTTCAGCTCAGGTGTCAGCTCAAGCGTCAGCCACGCCGTCAAGACATCGGTCAAAGATCTCGAAAAATTACACATGCTGGGCAGGGCGAAAGTCGCTGAGCCCTTAACCTACGGGTGGTGGGCCAGACTACTGCGTTTAAGGAGCAGACCAGGAGCAGATGCATGGCTACACAGATTGAAGAGGAAAGCTAACCTTAGGCTGGAAAAGCTTGACAAAGGAATCAGGGCTATCATTACACAACAGGTAAAGGGTGCACTGAAGGGGAGCCACGCTCGAATAGGAAGCATAATAGGTGATAACAAAAAGACTCCAAACGGTCTCCTTTTTTTGACAGTTCCGTTCACATTCCCACTGACGTCTGATCTAGAGGATTCGGATGTTGTTGCAGGAATGGCGATCGATAACCTCGATTGGTCAAGTGCGGGGGGTGGGATTTGAACCCACGAACTCCTAAGAGACGGGATTACCCAAACGCCTGCCAATGGTTGCCATAAGGCGATCTTAAGTCCCGCGCATCCAACGGCGCAGCCCGACTTTGGCCAGGCTTGGCTACCCCCGCAGCACTGCTTAACCCAGAAGGTATTCGATTTAAGCCTAGTGAAATACAGTTACCTGTATCTAAGAAGCGCTGCTATGCCGCTGAAGCTCTTGAGCATCTGTCCCTCTTCCGTCCTCCCAGAAATAACCTCTAACTTGGCGCCAGTTTCAAGAGACACTTCATCCAGAATGTCTACCACGTCTCTCTCCACAACCTCGTAATCCGTGGAGCCGCATTTACTTGGCTCTGTGATCAATCTTTGCTTCTCTGCAAAGTAGTTCTCCCTCTTCACTATTCGACTCTTAGTTTCATCGCATCTTTTGCAAGTCACTTTGATCTCCGTAAGGTCTAGATCCTCTGATGCAAGAATGGTATGAGCCTTTGACTGCTGAACTGCCTTTATGACCTCGTTTATTCCATATAATGCGAGAGGATTATCAGAATTGACTTCTAGAAGGAATTTTTGAACCAACTTCCTTTCTTCAACGACCCTGAGGTTGCTCATCGCATCTGCAGCCTTTTCAAATGCCTCTCGAACTCCTTCAGAACCTGAATAAGCCCCGTCTATGACGGTAATAACCCTCTTCTGCAATCTATAGTCCAGAAACTCGCCTTTCAGGAAATCATCTTTAGTTTGTCCCGGACCTGCCACTACCATGCCCTTTACGGTATTTAAATCGATGAAGACCCTCGTGCAATGCGCAGAAACCCTACTGTAGTAATCCGTAAGCTTCATTTCACGGAGCCTTTCGTATCTCCTTGCAGACTGACCTCCCTTTGACGATTTTCCGGCCACTCCTGACGTTAGCACATCAACGATATCAATTTTGTCGCCTGTAACTATGCCAAGGCCGGCTTCAGTGGTGTCTATGGACAAAATCCCGATCACATCTTCCTGTTTTAGCATTTCTCTCAAGTGATCAAGGTGGAAGTGGTCGTCGCATCGGTACAGATACGTTTGAACCGGTTTTGGAGGCGTCACCTCATAAACGAAAACCTGTTCGCTCCCCGGCCCGTTAGTGGGCAGTGCACCCACAAACAACACTATCCCATTTTCAGGTGTACTCTTGTGCAGTTTCAACCTCTGCTGGCTCCTCACCAGAGCATCCTGCACGTGATTCCTAGTCGTATCAGATTTTATGTTCGACGCAGTGCCGTATTCTTCTCTCAAATTGTTTACGACTTCGTGTAGAGCCTTCTTAGGAGGAATGTAGATCGTTACCAACTCCGTCCCGTGGCCCTTCTTATCCGCTAGCTCGCGGAGAATCTTCTTCGTTCGATAAAGTGCTACAGAATCTACCTTGCTACCCATAACCCTGAACGCTCCGCTATCTTACCGCAACTGTAACGGCTCTGGACGATAGAGTCATTGAGAGCATCCTAGCTGAATAATACATGAATTATAAAATTTTGGTCATTTCATCCAAGCAAGCAGCCTTTTTTGCCTACCCTCAACCTTGCGGAGCGCAGAAACCTTCACTCCTAGCAGCCTGATTTTTTTCTTGTTTTCAAATTCCTTCAGCATTGCAAGAGCGTCGTCTATGATAGTTTGCTTTGAATCGGTGTAGATGGTCAAGCTCTTTGCCCTAGTGTGAGTCTCAAATCCCTCGATCCTTACCTTCAAGCCTATGGTTTTGAATAGGTAGCTGTCAACAGTCGCTCTTTTATGGACTTCTTCTGCGAGCTCCTCTATCGTTTTTTTCAATTCTGCTGCATCGTCTGTGTCTTTCTCGAATGTGCTCTCGCTGCTGATCGATTTCGGCTCCCAGAGGTCTTTTACTTCACTCTCGTCTATCCCATTAGCAGCACTGCGGAGCCATAAAGCGTGCTTGCCCAATTTTTCGGTAAGAGTCCACAGAGGGGTCTTGGCCAACTCTTCTATCTTCGTTATCCCTATGCTCTGCAATATTGTTTGAGTCTTTTTGCCTACTCCGGGAATTTTTGAAACCGATAATGGCGCAAGGAAGCGTCTTACGTCGGATGGTTCAACGATGACAAGTCCATTTGGCTTTCCCATGTCCGTAGCGATCTTGGCAACTACCTTGGCTGGTGCTACACCTATTGAACAAATAATTCTCTCACGCTCATAGACTTCCTGCTTTATCGTCTGGGCAAGTGCTTCGGAATCTGGGAACTCCTTGACTTTTTCGCTGACATCCAGAAACGCCTCATCGATGCTCAACTGTTCGAACTTGTCAGCATATTTTTTCAGAACCTTCATCACATCTCTTGAGACCCTTTCGTAAAGAAAGAACCTCGGTCTCAAGTATATCCCGTCGGTGCACAGTTTGTAAGCCTGAGAAATAGGCATCGCAGAATGCAGACCATAATTCCTTGCTTCATACGAACATGATGCAACTACCCCCCGACCAGTGCCCCCCTTCGGGTCCGCACCAACTATTACGGGCAAGCCTCTAATCTTTGGATCCTCCCTCTGCTCAACCGAAGCGTAGAAGGCATCCATGTCCACGTGGAGTATGACTCTGGCCAAGATCTATGCAAAATAGGGAAATGGATTTTTATGTTATAATAAGATACCGAGCGGCTAGTTTGAAGTCTAAGATTGTTGTAAAGCTGAGCGGAAGCCTGTTCGAGCTTACTAAGGAAGAGCCTGCAAGAATTAGGAGAGTAGCGCAAGCCCTACAGAAATTGAGCGATGAAGGGTATGCAATAATTGCCGTCGCTGGAGGGGGCAAGGTTGCAAGGCAATACATAGAGGCTGGTAGGGCCTTAGGCACCGACGAATCGAGCTTAGACCAAATGGGAATAGAAGTGTCAAGGCTGAATGCAAGGCTTTTGATTTCAGCACTAAGAGGAGCGTACCCAGAAGTGCCAACATCTTTAGAGGAAGTTGCAAAAACAGCGGAATCCAGAAGGATCATTGTTACGGGAGGGTTGCATCCGGGCCATAGCACAAACGCCGTATCAGCCCTAATTGCAGAAAAGATCAGGGCTGACATCTTCATCAACGCAACGGATGTAGATGGGGTTTATTCTGCAGACCCGAGGAAGGGGAAAAAGGCAAAGCTACTAAAGGAAATCAATACAAAGAAACTTACCCAGATGTTGATGAGCGATTCGATGCAAGCTGGTACATATGATCTTATGGATCTGGTAGCCCTAAAAATAATTCAGCGCTCGAAGGTTATGACAAGAATTGTGAAATGCACCCCTGAAGAAATAACCTCGGCAGCCAAAGGAAAATCCGTAGGAACTCTGGTCAGCGTCTAATTTTGTGTTTAGCTGCGCAATTAACACCACTCCATCATCAATAACAGATTCATTCTACTCCACTGCACCCCCGGTAAGGTTTCACACAGGGGTGCAGTTGTTGGTAACGCTACAACAGTGTAATTTGCTCTACTCATCTACCATCTTTCTACATATGATATCCCCTATCGTTAGTTTTGCCACGGGGCGTACAACGAGCCTCTGTTCATATATCCGCAGTTCGCACTGACGGCAAATGTCGCAGAAGTTTCCAGAGCCTACAGTGGGTGCATTGATTGTCAATGATGATGAGCTCTTGCTAGTAAAGTCTCCAAAGTGGAAACATCAGAAGTGGACGGTGCCAGGAGGGCATATAGAAGTTGGGGAGAGTGCCGAGCAGGCTATTATTAGAGAAGCCAAGGAGGAAACTGGATTAGACGTGGTTCCTATCAAACTGCTCTTGATACAGGAAGCTGTACTTTCAGAAGAATACTACAAGCCGATGCATTACCTATTCCTTGATTTTCTATGCAAGGCCAAAAATAATAGTGTAAAACTCGACAATAGAGAATTGAGCGAGTACAAATGGTTTGACAAGAAGGAGATTCATAATGCTGACGTAGAGTCTTATACCAAGAACCTCCTGAAGGCGTACAAAGAACATGATTCAGGAAACTCTTCACTGTCGTATGTGTCTGTAAGATCGCATAAGACTTGACATGTCTGGACAAACCGCGCGAGAAAGGCGAGTCCTAAATCCAAGCGCTCGACTCTTCTTCCTTTCTCTTGCAATACCACTTTCCATCATAGCGGTACTAGATTACAACTCGCTTTTAGCAGCTTGGAATCAGGGTAGAGGAGGATTTTTGTTTGCAGTATTCTTCTTAATACTAGAATTTCTTGATTCTAAAGGATGGCTTGCCGCTCAAACCAGTAGTTCCAAAATAATCGTATCAATTGCTCTGAGCGTTGCTGCATCAACGTATTTTATTGCAGCAGAATTTTCATTGCATATAGCGATTGAAAATATTGGAAAAGCTCTGCAAGTACCATTGGTGTTCAGCTGGATATGGTTGTGGGATTACATTGTCTTTTTCGTGTTTCTGCTTCTGCTGATTCCAACAGTATTTGGACTGAAAGCTATCAGGCTTCTTCCCTCGGCAAACGTCTACCTACTTGGGATGGCTCTGATACTAGCGCTAGATGCGTTCTTCCCGTTCGATACTCTCGGTCCTCTTCAAGCTGTCGTCCCAATAATATTGCGGAGCGTTTCCGCAATGATAATTGTATTCAACCTCGGTTCTGTAGCAGTTTCGAACAACACAATGGTTCTGGATGGTGCTCACGGCACTTTTTCGATTTCCGTCTTCTGGCCGTCAGCAGGAGTCCACAGCATAATAATCTATTCTCTGATAATGTCCCTCTTCCTAATCAAGATAAAGGCCACGAACAAAAGGAGGATTGTCTATTTTGCAGTCGGTGTGTTCGGCACCTTCCTTGTCAACATTGTGAGAATATTCTCTCTTGCTTCCTATGTTCTTCTTGTGAGTTCTGACAGGGCAAGTTTTGAGGAGTTCCACGCCGTTGCGGGAGAAATCCTATTTCTGCCCTGGGTTCTAGCTTTTCTCCTTTTGGTCAGCAAAATCGAATCGGCAATATACGACAAGCAGATAAGGATGGAGAAGAGGACGGTTTAATTTGAAGTCAATTACGCTCTGCCGGTAAAGTTTTGGTGATAGTTGGCAAATTGGCCCCAGGTGATTTCCTATATTACGTTTACATAGCAATTTCGTGGATAATGCTGCTCTACGGTGTCAACGTATACTATCTTCTTTATCGCTCCGTCAAGAATAGTAACCCTCCCAAGAAAATTGCTCTTGACAAGTTTCCCTTTATCACTATTCAGCTTCCCATATACAACGAACAATACGTGGTGAACAGGCTCATTCAGGCAGTCTGCAGGCTCGACTACCCAAAGGACAAGATGGAGATTCAGGTTCTTGACGATTCGACAGATTCAACAAAAGAAATTACAAAATCAATAGCAGAGAAGTTAGTAGAGCAGGGTTTTGACATAAAGGTTCTAAATAGGGAGAAGAGGATAGCTTACAAGGCTGGAGCCCTTCAATACGGGTTGAAGCGGGCCGAGGGGGACTTTATTGCAATATTCGATGCTGACTTTATCCCACATCCGAATTTCTTATTAGATATTCTTCCATACTTTTCCTCTGAATCAATAGGGATGGTTCAGGTCAAGTGGGGGCACCTTAACGAAGGCTATTCAACACTTACAAGGGCTCAGTCAATAAACCTCGATACACACTTTCTTGTGGAGCAAAAAGGGAAGAGTAATTCAATGCTCTTCATGAACTTTAACGGCACTGCAGGGATATGGAGGAAAGAATGCATTGTGGATTCTGGGGGATGGAAAGACTCACTAGCTGAGGACTTGGATTTGAGTTTCAGGGCACAGCTAAGGGGTTGGAAGTTCGTCTTCCTGCACAACGTTTCCTGTCCTGCCGAACTGCCCGTTCAGATAAACGCGTCAAAAAGACAGCAGTTCAGGTGGGCCAAGGGCTCTATTCAGTGTGCAAGGCGGTTGCTGAAACAGATACTGACATCGAGAGTTCCCTACATAACGAAGTTCCAAGCGTTCGTGCAGCTGACCAGACATATCGTGCACCCTCTGGTAATTGCGCAACTGCTAATTCTTCCAGTCCTCATGTTGGGACACTACGATATCTCTGCCCAAACTGGCCTAATTGCGATGCTAGTGATAAGCCCCCCAATATTTACATATTCACTCTGGAAGCTCTACGGCAATAAATGGCCTCTAAAACTATCCAACTATTTCTACCTGTTATTATTTGGTGCAGGAATCTCTGTAAATAATTCAAGAGCCGTAATAGAAGGGCTGATCAAAAGGCCGAGTGAATTCCTGCGAACGCCAAAGTTCGGAATAATCAAAAAGACTGACACATGGAAGGACAAGAGGTACGTCCTCCCGTTTACAAAAACTACAGTGGTAGAAATAGCGCTGGCACTTTATGGTGTCTACGCCTTCATGGTAGCGATAATTACTGGAAACTTCTTCATAATTCCTTACATAATTCTGCTGACTCTTGGTTTTAGCTACGTTGCGGTTCTGACTGTGACGCATTCGACCAAAACAGGAATTGCATATAAGGCATAACTATCCCGCATTGCCAGTCAAACCTTGAGCCAGAAAGCGTACAATGTAATACTTTTGCTATTCATTATGGTTGGAGCTGTGTTAGTATACAACCATTATCTGGAATCATACTATTCGATTGACAGTGCTAAGGCGTTTCTCAGCAGAGCTGAAACTGCGCCAACCCCAGATTTGATGGCTGACGCACTTCAAAAATCCAGAGTACTCGTACCAAAATCTGGTAACCCTGTCTGGTGGTTCCCAACGACAAGGACTGATTTTGGGCTTGTACAGGATGACATGGCTGGCTTGATAGACCTCGCCAGAGCGATCGGAGCATTGTCTAGAGAACAGGAAGCCTATCAGGTAGGCATGGACACTTTACGAGGCAAAATAAGGACCCTTGGAGAGCAGCTGGGTGAGGCTGCTGGATACCATTTTCTCAACCTTACCAGTGTATTCTTGGGCATAATGTGGGTGCTGGGTTTTGCAGGGGCGCTATACCTGCGGTCAAAACAGCAAGTTTCGATAAGAGAGGAAGAGGAGATTCTTACTACTTAGACTTTAGAGCCCTTCTCCAGACCAGTATTGCAAATACAAGCTCTACGCTAATTATTACCGAAGCGGCGCCGACCAGGTAAAAGTCGTCTCTTGTCAATAGATTTTGCACCTGTATGTCCACCAAAGTGACAAGTTGTTTGACCTCAAAATCTTTCGACTGTTCGATTCCCAGAACGTTTGCAGTTACACGGTACGTCCCTTGAGGAAGGGTTGTGTTAACTGAGCCTGCGCCGGGCCAGGTAAGCTCCTTTACCACTCTCAATGAATCTCCTAATACCCTGTACACCGTAATGTTCCCCTCCGGTGCAGGAATTCCTATGCCTCCCATAACAGTAAATGCAACCTTTCCTTGGCTGGCAAATACTGAAACTTCCGAGAGCTGCGAAAGAGTTACAGTTGCAGGTTGATACTCGCCCTCCTTCTGAAGAATCCCATCAATGGCGAGGTTGTAGGACGTTGTAACCCTTCTTTCGCGTAGTAGAACGAATATCCTCTCCCCAACCCTTGCCTTCTGAATAACGCCAGAGGTGAAGTTAATGTCATAGTTTGAAACTGCTTCTCCGCCTATTGTATTAGTGACCCGAAGGGAAGCAAGAGGAGGAGTTATGCTGGTGCTCCACACATTATCAAGGCCGTTTATCCTCGTGGCAAGTATTACATCATAAGTAGAAAGATCTCCCAGATGGTCAAGAAATTCGTAGGGCAATGGTTGTGCGAATGGCGCTGCAGAAGATGTTGCTGCAGGCTGTATGACGACCCTGCCTGGTAACAGCACCAAAGGAATCTTTACTACGTTTATTATACTTCCCTGCTGCATGTATACGTTTAGCGTTGCCCTTCCATACTTTGCAGGAACAGTTGAAGGATCTTCAGTTGTCCCTCTTGGAGGGATTCTTAAAGTTAGAGTGTTCTCAGGCTGGACGGACAGTTGGGTAGCTACCTTCGGAGTTCT
>CAZXXP010000002.1:23392-38220 GCA_964644785.1 uncultured Nitrosopumilales archaeon
CGAGCGGCCTGTCCTCTTCGTGAGTGGGATCTCCATGGTTATGTCAGCCCATGTGATGAACACAGGGCCAATAGGTCCACCCTCTGCCTCATAATCTGGCCCGACCACAGGAGCATAAGGAGAGACTCTTAATGTCGTAGTAGCGCCCTCTCCCTTGGTTATCTGGAGAACTATCTGCGAACCTCCCAATGTTATATTGGTAGCAATGTTAACGAGTGATTCGTTCCTAGCCTTCCTAACTAGTATAACTTCTGTAGAGGAGGGAATTTCTGCTGGAGTGAAACTCACTATGCCCTTTATCGCAAGCGAGTCTCCGTCAAGCGAAAACTTGACTTCATGGGAATCTGGTCTTATGGACTGCTGAGCAAATTCTACTGGGAAAGTGAATTGCCCGCCTCTGGATTCGATCCGTAAAAGCCAGGTACCTAAGGTGTCGGCATCCCTGAACGTGTACAGAGGGTATGGATGTCCTCCCAACGGTATCGCGGCTACTGGTTTACCATCGGGTTTGGAAATGCTCACTATTATTGGCTCTCCAGGATAAACCCAAACTGTTTCTCCTGCAACAAAAACAGGGACGCCTGTGGTAGCATCGAACATCTTTTCAGCAGAATATCCTACCTTGAATTTGAAAGGTGGATTGGCGCCATAGGCCAACTGCAAAGGAAGGACCGGGATTAGTATGAGAGCCAGGACTAACAGTGCCTTCTTCATCCTCTAAACCACCTCGGCATTAGCCTATCAGCAAGCCCAAACGCCATTATTATTATCATCATCAACACTATCGATAGCTCTACGGCCAACTGCAGCTGCTGCGTGGCAAGCAAAATCGTCAATATCAATCCTGCGTCTAAGAGCACCGCAGCAAAGATTGCGAAACCTATGCTGTGCAGGCTTGCTGCCATTGGGCCTCCACTTTTCACAAGAGTTAGAGCTCCTTCCTCTTCAGCCCTTTTCTGATAAAGCCTGTAGTAGAAGTAAATTGCTGATGCTACAGCGAAGACTGTTGCAGTCAGTATCCTGTCTGGAGATGCCAGCCAAGGTACGCTTCTTAGAGAAGAACTAGTTAGTTGTCCTAGGCCGAGTATGTTTGAAAGTATCGATTGAATGGATGTGAAAGAATCTACAAGTATTCTTGCACCCATTGCTTGCAATCCCTTGCTTGGACCTCCAGGCGGAAGTGGTTCAGAGCCTGCTACCCCTACAAAAGCAACCAGACCATAGTTGACCATGGTCATTAGTACGGCGCTTGCGGCACTTCCCTTATTCAGAAACATGATTGACGCCTGGTTAACAATGGACAAGAGTGGAAGGACGATTGCCAGACTTGCGATTCCCACCAAGTACAATTCAGCAGCAGATGAAAAGTACGCAGGAAGCTGTTCCTGTATTGGAGTTAATAGTAATCCGACCATGAGCAGAGATGGAAGGACCACTGGTACAGTCAATGTTGCTATTATCAAAGAATCTTGCAGCGCTCCAGAACCCCGTGAAACCCTGAAAACATATGCCAACACAGAGCCGAGTGCCATTAATGCAGATATAGAATGCAGACGGAATTCGGCCAATGTCCTGACAACTAGCAGGATATACGACAAGTAATCAGAGACGGCTATAATAGAAAGGTAAGGTAGAGCCATTGCAGCGAACAATACAATCAGCACTAAAGGAGATTTCAAGCTTGTATGATCACTCCCGCATTCGAGAATACTTCCATGGCTTTGGCCATAAAGTTGTCTCTGCCGCAGAGCTGCCCTGTTATGCCTTCCTCAGACCACTCGGAAACTAAGCGCCTTAAGTGTGCAAGCTCTCTTGAAACAAGAACGTCTCTGGCCATTGCGAGGACTTTGTCAGAGCTCTCTATAGTGAAGAAACTCGCAGTATCGATGAGCAAGATGTGCAGAAAGTGGTTCGAGACCATCGCGCCTCTGAATGACGAACTACTGATTTTGTGCGGATACGGCGAGTCTGCCGCTACTAGCAATAGTGAACGCGACTGCGTTATCTTGGATGCATGGCGCACCAGAGCTTCAATATCAGTTTTCGGGTCTGGTTCTATGTTATAGAGTTTAGTCGCCATCTCAAGAGGTCTACCCGAGACACGTTCTATTTTGCCATCGCGGGAGAAAATCACGTGGAAGATTCCTCCGGTTTTCAAAGCAAGGTAGGAGAAAATTATCGCAGTTTCCACAATTTTGTCAAGTTTCCTGCTACCTATACTCCCTTCTCCTGAAGTTTCGGAATTGCATATTACCAGAATCGTGTTTATTGACTGCTCGTTCTCATGTTGTTTTGTCTTCGGCTCCTGAGTGGCAGATTTTGCCATTGCCTTCCATGCTATGGTTCTACATCATCGCTGGGGTAGTATTCTCTGATTCCGCTGAATTCAGAACCTTGAGGAGTTGTAATCGCTGAACGCCTAATCGGCCTTATGCCCAAATGAATTCTTCCCTTTAGAAGTTCCTCGCCCTTCCTCATATCTGGGTAGACTCTAATGCGCGAGTCGCAGGGAATGCTCTTTACGGTCCTAAATATGCCAAATCTGTCGGTAAGAGTAATTTCAACGCTCGTAAATGTCCAGTCTCCTATCTGCAACGGCTCTACTTCGTAGTAAATCAGATGATTAGAGCGACCATCAATAGAGAGAATCCAATCCTGTGCTGGTGTGATTGTCTTGAAACCTCTTGGAGTTTGATCCATTATTACTATAGGCCCCAGAGAGCCTCTGCTTTTGTTTTCGATTTCAAGATCTACAGAAATAGTATCTCGAATGAAGGCACTTTCAGCGGAAAGCTTTCTGGTTGCTGTTGTTAAGCGAAGGGCTCGAAGGCTCTTTGCGTAAAGTACTGTTTCTACGCCAAGCACCGTCAGCATTATCAGCGCTATGGGAGTGAACAGCGGGTCAAAGCCGAAACTTGCTACCACTACTAAAGCGAATGTTGAGTTAAGGAACGCGATGCCTCTTTTCGTAAGCAACTAAATCATCTGGGCGGCTCTACTACAGATAGCGCACTTGAGATTATAGTGTTAACAGCATCGTAGTCGTATGGGCGACCCAAACTACCAGTTCTAAGTACATATTCTGGATTGAGCAGTATCCTGTGATTCAAAGCTGCGAATACCAACCTCTTGACATCGTCTGGAGTGATATACTTCCTTCCGTTGATGGCTGCAAGTGCCTTCGACGCCGCTAACAGGTGTACCGATGCTCTTGGGCTTGCCCCAAGCATCACCCTCTCTGCATCCCTTCTTGTTGCCCCGTTCAAAGAAACTATGTAGTTCAGCATTTCCTTCGAGGCGGTAACCTCTTTTCTCGTGTTCTCTCTTGCCTCAATAATGTCCTTTGCACCTACAACACTCTGCAGGTCTTCGGCATCGACAGTTGAAGACTTCCTGAGTATTTCGATCTCCTCATCAGCTTCTGGAGTCGCTATGATGACCCTGAACATGAATCTGTCCAGCTGCGCTTCGGGTAAAGGATAAGTTCCTTGCATTTCAACGGGATTCTGCGTGGCTACAATAATAAAAGGGTCGGGAAGCTTCCTTGTCATACCCTCAACTGTAACCTGCTTCTCCTGCATTGCTTCGAGTAACGCTGACTGAGTCTTTGGAATCGCTCTGTTGATCTCGTCAGCAAGCACGACGTTAGCGAATACAGGACCTTCCCTGAAGACGAATACTTGCTCTCTAACATTGTACGTGAATGTCCCAGTAATGTCTGCTGGGAGCATGTCTGGGGTAAGCTGAATTCTCCTAAATTCAAGCCCAAGGCACTTTGCGAACGATTTCGCAATGAGGGTCTTTGCTACGCCCGGTACTCCCTCAAGAAGCACATGTCCATCTGAAATCAGTGCCATGACAAGAAGCTTTACAACGTCTGTCTTGCCGACTATGACTTTGGACATTTCATTCTGCAGTTTTTCATAGATCTTCCCCGCAAGAAGCTCTGCCATTACCCATCCTACCTATTTCGGCTTGTATTTATCTTGAGAAGTGTGCCCTGCAGCTCGACGAACTTTTCCTTGCCGACCTTCCCTTTGTGCATCGCCGCTGTGCAGTTTGCTATAAGAGAATTCAATGCTATCTGCTGTGCATTGAAGGCGCTGTGTCTTGGCAGCTCGGCTCTGGCTTCATCTCTAATAATATTTACAGCACCAGAATAGTCTGGAACCTTTGCTCCCAATTTTGCCAAACCCTTTGCAGACTCACTTTTTTCATACGTGTTCCCTTCCTGAACGGCAATAGACATCTTCTTGAGCAGACGCCTTGTGTATAGGCTGGTTACGGCGGCTATCCCCACTATCGTGAAAAAGAGATAATCTACCAACTAGATCCTCCTCCGCTTTATTGTAGAGTTAGAATACACTCTGTCGAAGGCTGCTATTGCACCATCGAAATCTTCAGAACTTAACGGCTGTGAGAACCTCGCCCTTTCGTAATAAGCGTAGGCCTGGAGTATTGGCTGTGCAATTTCACGTAGTTCTGGCACCGTCCTAATCATTTCGCTTACTATGTCAAGTTCTGTGCTTGCCTTGTTCTCGGAGAGCAGGTTAACCTTGGGCAATAAATTCCTCAGCGCCTTATATCCTACGATAGTGCCTTCAGAGAACTCCCCGCTCTCTTTGGTCTTTCTGATTTTTTCTAAGGTTTCTTTCGTACCGTAAAAGTATTGGTAACCCTTTCCCAAATTGTTACTGCTCTCCCTTTCTTCATAGCCTCTCCCTTTGACCAACGGATAGACAAGCCCCGCGATGCTTACAGCGGCAAGAGAGACAACTGCGGCGAGCATCACCTGCAACATAGGCGATGCGGTAAAGGGGTTCACTATCATGGAAGTTCCTCAGCCTCGGCTGCTACCACTTTAGGCTTTGCAGGCGATATGACAGTTTCTTTGATTGGAGTTACAGGTTGACCCTCGACGCTAATACTGTAGATTGCCGCTCTGGGCAGCGCGTCGGGATCTAAATCAAATGCAACTAGAGGATCTATCGGGGTCAGTTCTAGCAGCGACTGATCTCCTGCAACGGCTACTCCTATTACCGCCAGACTTGAGACCTTCTGGGACGGTCTGTTCCCTGCGACCCTTGGTGCGTTCGGGTTATCGATGCGCATTTCTACGAGAGCTGGGTTTTTGATCAGGGTATCGCTTTTGTATGAAAGCCTTACCCTCTCCCCTGCCAGAACTCTCCCGTCTCCGCGCGAGTCCTTGAACTCTAGCGTGTAAGATGAAATCGTCTTGCTTTGTATGTTCCAGTCAACTTGGCTCACCCTCTGCGATGGATCGACGTGTATTGATCTGTTTCCCTTGATGTTGTTCCAAGTAACCTGCAGGGAGTAGTTGCCGGGTGATATTTTGAACAATGCCCTCCCTCTATCATCAGTTGTACCTGCAACGGAGAAAGTCTCCATCTTCAGACTGTTGGGGTTGAAACTCTGCCAAGAAACTTGGACTGGCAGCCCAGAAAGGATTCTGAGGTAAGGAGCTTCGTCCTGAATAAGTGTGACTCTAACGGCCAGCTGCAAAAGTGCCTGCTGCGAAACGCCACCTCCCACCCGCGGGTTAGAGTTGGAATTAGATTGATCTCCTTGCTGACCAGATGCAGCAACCTGTAAGTTTAGCAGTAGATAGAACAGTACTATGAACGAGCATGCTATGGCTACGCTGCCTACAACCTTGGGGAAGAGTTGCCTTGCCACTTCGATTTGATCATAACAGGGAGGATTTAAGTTGCACTCTTGACCTTGGGTGAAGTTCGACTCAAGCGATAAATAGGCTGAAATGTTGGAGCTTTGTGACTAGTTTTGCCTGCATGTGTGATCGTTGGAGGATTTTTCGGGGACGAGGGCAAAGGCAAGATAGTTGCGTATCTGGCCTTGAAGGATAAGGCCCATACAGCTGTCAGAGGAGGTGTGGGGCCCAATGCTGGGCATACTGTCATCAAGGAAGGAAAGACGTACAAGCTTAGAATGCTTCCCAGTGCTATAGCGTCGAAGGCTAAGCTTATGGTCGGAGCGGGAGTGCTCGTGGACCCAGACGTTTTACTTGACGAAGTTGTGAGGTATGATGTAAGATCGCGGGTGCTTGTGGATTACGGCGCTTCGATTATTGAAAAGAGACATCTGGCTGCTGACAAAATTGGGCATTTGAAGGAAAAGATAGGGACTACCGGGGCTGGTACGGGGCCCGCAAATTCTGACAGAGTGCTAAGAGTTGCAAAAATTGCTAGAGATGAACCAAAGCTCAGGGGCTTGGTCGGGGACGTTGCAGAGCATGTGAATAGCGTTGTGGATGCGGGGAAGAACCTGATAGTAGAAGGGACACAGGGAACCTTTCTGTCGCTGTATTATGGAACGTATCCCTACGTTACTTCCAAAGATGTCACGGCGTCTGCAATATGCTCTGATGTTGGCCTCGGGCCGAAGAAGGTGGACGATGTAATAATGGTCTGCAAGTCTTACGTTACTAGGGTCGGTGCTGGCGAGCTTGAAGGTGAACTATCTGCGGAGGAAGTGCAGAAGAGGGGTTGGCAGGAATTTGGTACCGTGACTGGAAGGTTGAGGAGGGCTGCTCCATTCAGCAAGAAACTTGCTAAAAGGGCAGTGATGTTGAACAGCGCAACTGGCATTGCTATGACAAAGTTCGACATTTTGTTCCCTGAAACTGCAAACATGACTGACTATGGTAAGTTGCCTGGCAAAGCAAAGAAATTCGTCGAAGAGATAGAGGGAGAAGTTGGCATTCCAGTCGTGCTGATAGGTACTGGAGCAGAAGTTAATAGTACCATAGACAGAAGGACCTGAACACGCCTCTGTGTAAGATTTGATAACCGGGCGATAATGTTTGAGGCGACAATGGCAAAGGAGGAGAGTCGATTACTGTAGGAGTTTCTAACAAAACAGGCTCACATTAAACTATGATTGGGGAACCTGATGGAATATTGTTAGATCGTGTCGGAGCACCTGTTATCCTTAGTTTGGCAGAATAGTGCTACCCTTCTCCTCTTGGTGCTGAACACACCCCAGCTGGAGAGTGGCAGATTCCAGTTTCTGGGTTGCAGACCTGTGCACCCCCGCATCCGCAGTCGAACGCGCAAGTGTTGCATTGTTCATTAACGTCGCAGACACCGTTTCCGCATGACTGTGTCAGGGCTTTACACGTTGTATCGTCCATCCACGACCTGCACTTGAATTGCGGTGCGTTGGGCAGAATTGAAGCCGGCTTTCCTCCCTGCGAGGTTTTGGTACCTATGCGCTCAAAGCCTTTTGGAACTGCAGAGGGATTTTCAGGTAGACCGACAGCTATTACAAGCCCGGGCACCACTCTACGTAGCCCCGAAGCCCAGTCCTTCACTAGTCCTCCGCTGGCAAGGAACAGATTCATTTTTCCCTTTGAATCAGCGGCAATGATAGCGTTTTCAAGGAAGGCGGCTCCAAAGAACTTCTCCCATGCTACATTTCCAGTGACGGCATCCAGGGCGTAGACAACTCCGTTTGGAGCGGTAACTATGACCATCCCTCCAGACACAACAACCGTCACCCTATACCCGACTGAAGGAATCAAGAAACTCCATTTCGGCTTCCCTGTTGCAGCGTCAAGTGCATAGATTGTGATGTTAGCCTTCAAGTATGGGTCAGGCAAGCCAGAGTACCCTGCGGTGAAGGGTCCATTCTGCTCTACAGGCACTATCTGCACCACATCCCAGAAGTTGTAAGTTGAAACATAGATCATACCGTACGCCATAGCAATGTCGTTTTCAAGGCCGAAGCCGCTCGGAGGGTTTCTGAATACGGGGTCTTTGTTGGGATATGTTGCCCAAGTCTTTTTCATTTCGCTAGGATTTCTCGGATCCTTAGTCAAACATGCTGGGCATTTCTTTGTAGTAGGAGCATCAAAAGACCACAGCATTCGGCCATCGGCAGCGTCAAAGGCGTACATGGTTCCGTTTTCGCAGAATTTGTACACGGCCTTCTTCTCTTGCCCGTTTTCTACAAACTTTCCCAGAATTGTGTTCCAGTTGCAGTCCCAGCCCACAAGATCGTGTGGGAATGCCTGATGCCACCAGACAAGCTCACCAGTGCGAGCCTTTAAAGCTACAACTGAGGCGGAAAAAACGTTCGGTCCAGGTCTGAATGTTGCGTTGCCCGCAGGAGAGGGCTGCGCAGTTCCTATGTAGATAATCCCAGTTTCTTCATCGATTGCCCACTGTCCCCTTGCAGCTCCGGATTGGCTTCCTTTAGCACCCGCTTCACCCCAGTCGTTCAACAAAACTTCTCTAGGAAGCGTGCTTGCCTTAACACCAGCTATCCAGCCTTTTTCTGCAACGCGTAGAGTCCATTCTGGATCACCTCCGGCAGGAGGAACTACGAAGAACCTCCACAACAGTTTCAAAGTGTCAATGTCGTAGCCTGCCACGAAGCCCCTCCCTCCCGTATTCTGTTCGATGACGCTGCCTGCTGCAACTACCAGAACCCTTTCTTTTGTATGGATTGAAGGGCCGTAAGATGGAGGGCCTCTGTAGAGGCCTGCATTGCCGTCGTTCTGCCTAACTTCGCAGATGTTTGGAATTGTGCTGATCAGACGCCCATCAGATGCACCGATTATGTGCATGTCACATGGAGGGGCTGGAAAGAAGAGCTTTCCTTCAAAATATGTCAAACTATGAATGTGGTTTAACGGAGGATCTGGTATTATAGGAAGTTTTTTGCGTGTATCCTCAGTTCTGTTGAGCTTCATCGTGTAAACCCATTTCGTCTTCCCGTTCTCAGTGTCAATAGCTAAAACCTGTCCGTAGGTCGTGCCAAGATACATTACACCGTCAACAACTAGCGGAGCTGAAAGTTCAGAACCGGCTACTGGATAGCCTCCAACGATTCTTGGTGCTAGGGGGAATGACTTTACCCACTTCATTTCAAGAGCTTGCACGTTATCTTTCGTAATCGTTTGCTGGGGATTGAAGTTGGTAGCATGGCTGTCAAAGTTCTCCACAGCCCAGTTGTTACCGTCCTGCTGAGTCGACGCAGTTTGTATTAAAGAAGGTGAGGCTAAAAGGCCAACCAAAAGAAGATACAGAGCAAGAGTTCTGATCTCTCTCATACTCAAATGCACTTTTTTTGCGTGCGTGGTTTATTATACTTACCTTCGCAGCAAGTTCTACAACCGCATCGAATCATTTGCAATCTGAAGAATAAGGTATATCATATGGTACCTACGTCTACCGTCTGCATGCCCAAGCCTTCATGGCGAGCCGTTGTCTCAGCAATTCTATTGGGAATTTTCGTCATGTTTCCTACGGCTCTTGCTGGAGCAACGAACCAGATTTCCCCTGACAATGGTTTCAATGCTCTAGCACCAAACTACGACTATCACGCAACTAACTTTAATCCACAGACGCAGATCACAAAGGACAATGTGCGTTTTTTGGAGCTGAAATGGGTTTTTCCTTGGCCCGAACCCCAAGGAATACGGGGCATAAGCCCGAGGGTAGGTTCAATTGCTCAACCCCTGATAATCAATGGCACTCTTTATGGGCGGACAGAAGACCTGAGAGTTTACGCGATCGACGCTAAGACGGGCCGCTTGAAGTGGTCGTACCAGGCTCCTGACACTCTGGTCAACGTTAATGAGATTAACAGAACGTTACCCGTGAACATAGATTATTGGCCCTATCTCTCGAGCCACGCGCATAGCTTCTCGTATTTTGAGGGCAAAATATACGCACCGTATCCAAACTGCCAAGTTTTCGGCATAAACGCAAAGACTGGCCAACTGGAAAACATGCTCAAGACGCCTACCTGCGCTGGACTGGATGGTAATTTAGGATTGTTCAAAGGCCTGCAGGCTGTAGGCCCGGTCTTTGATGGTAAAAAGAGAGTTCTGATTTATGGAACAGGGGGCAGGGAAGCTGTTGAAGGAGGAAGAGGGGCCTTTAGAGGTTACAGTCTCGACGATGGTAAGTTGCTCTGGACGTTTTACCTGATGCCCCCTCAGGACAAAGGAGATCCCGAGTGGACTCTGAGGGTTGCCGACAAAGGCTGGATTCAAGGCATTAAGGCAAGCACGCTCCCAAGAGAAGTGCTGTTGAACGACTGGGGCATATGCCCAGAGCAGTGCGGATTTGGTAAGGGAAGCATTGGGATAGGCTGGGGTGAGTGGGCCGTAGATGAAGACACAGGTATAGCTTACTTGGCAACTGGAAATCCAGGCCCGCTCTACAACGCAACCTATAGCCCAGGCCCTAATGTCTTTGCAGCGTCAGTAATTGCATTAAAGACAGACACGGGAGAGCTTGCATGGTGGCACCAGATTTCTGCCCACGATTTTGCTGACTTGGACTGTGCGTGGAACACAGCTCTAGCAACTATTAACGGAAGAAAGATCGTCTTCAAAGCGTGCAAAGGTGCCCAGCTTTACGCCCTCGACGCTACTACAGGGGAAGCCATATGGAAGACCGACTATTCTCCGGGTGTGAAGAGGGGAGCTCTGGGGCCTCAGCCTAACTTCGACGGACTCCTTGATCCTACGAAGCTTTCAGACATGCGTAAGCCTTGGGCCTCGTATCCAAGCACCGTAAGCTGGAGAAACCATGCAGGAGGAGCGGAATCAGACGTTGCCGTAGCGTATGATAAGGTGTATTCAACTACGTATCACTTCTGGCTGTACCAGAGCATTCTACCCGTGGAGCCTACGATGAGGAACTCCTACGGTAGGGAGCTGATACCTGCACCAGCAATTCTGCCTTCTAATGCAACAGTATGGGCCCACGATGCCGCCACTGGTAAGGTTATCTGGAAATTCGATATTGATGGCGTTGGGATAAGGGGAGGAGTAACAGTTTCTGGAGGTCTTGCATGGTTTACGACATCAGATGGTACAATCAGAGCGCTTGATGCTGACAATGGAAAGTTGATCTGGGAGAGATACCAAGGTTCAGTATCTCCTGTGCAACCCGTTTTGGGTGCAGACTCCCAGGGGAGAATGATGGTCTTCTCGCTTATTGGAGCGGGCGGGGCAAGTAGCAGAGGAGCGCAGCCCACTCCCGGTGCCCTGCTAGCCTACGGATTACCAGACAAGCTTCCAGACCCTCAAGTCGTCACAAAAGTGGTGCTCAAAGAGGTAGTAAAAGAAGTGATAAAGGAGGTTCAGAAAGAAGTGGTCAAAGAAGTGTCCAAAGAGGTCATCAAAGAAGTTCCAAAGGAAGTGGTCAGGCAGGTGGAGGGCTTCGGCACTCTAACTCTAATGGCTGTGAGTGCCGCTGTTATTGCCGGGCTGTTGCTGGGTGTAATCCTAACAAAGCGCAAGTCTGCTTAGTGATCTTCCCACAATTTATATAGCGAAAGTTGGTCTCCCAAATCGTGCAGGGATTCAAAAGGTACATTTCTCTGTTGGTTCTGGCGATCCTCGTAGCCTCGTCGTTTTCAGGCGCACGTTTACAGACAGCTGATGCTCAGGTACCTTCAGGTTCGAGGGCTGCAGGCAACTGGGAGTACGTCAACCATGACAGTTGGGGGAGCAACTACGGACCGCAAGACGAGATTAACAAGGAGAACGTAAAAGATCTGGAATTGAAGTGGGTATTCCCCTTCCCCGAAGCTAAAACGTTTACAAAATATCAGCCCGGAGTGGTCCCATTTGAGGGTGTAATCACTCCGCCACTGATTATCAACGGAACTGTCTACGTCGCCTCTAACATGAGGAATGTTTACTCTTTTGATCTCAAGACAGGCCAAATGAACTGGGTCAACATTTACAATTACGACTGGAACGAAGGGAAGATAAAGTTGCCAGAATCAGGAGTGGCAACTCCGCATGTTCACGGCTTGGAATACGTGGATGGGAAGCTCTACACCAGTAATCTGAACTGCTCCATAAGGGCGGTAGACGCTTCTAGCGGCTCGCTTGCGTTCGAAGTCAGCGACATATGCCATAATGTTGAGGGAAACTCCTATTCCTGGCCGCTGTACCAGGGGCCTGGGCAGTACGGCTCGCCCTCTCACCCAGGTGGAATTTACAGGAAGGAGAATGTGATTGTTGCCGGTTTCACTGGCGCTGGTGCTGGATGGGGAGGAGGAAGGACTTTTGTTGACGGCTACGACTTAAATCAGAATCCGCCAAGGCAACTATGGAGAACTTTTCTCCAGCCCCCTGCTGGCGGCGACCCAGAATGGGCCATAAGGGCATGCAATAATGCCGCAGCTGGATGGTACTTTTCGTACAAAGCGTGGAAGCAGGATGGGAAGCTGGGGATAAACTGCAAAGACGTACCAAGGGAGAATGTCATCAACGATTGGGGAGTTCCTAAGCACTACGCGTCCGCAGTCTCTGCCATCTGGGGTCAGATGGCTGTAGATGAAGAAACTGGCATAGTTTACTTTGCAACTGGGAATCAAGGCGGCTGGCCCAATCAAACTTACACCGTGGGGCCGAACCTTTATGCTGCCACAATTATTGCGATAAAAGCCAAAACCGGTCAAATTGTGTGGTGGTATCAGACTGTTGTCAGGGATATGGTTGAGGGAGACGCTTCATGGAATACCATAATGACAAAGATGAAAGTAAATGGAGTTGAAAAGAAGGTCATCATAAAGACGTCTACAACGGGTTTGATCTGGGCATTAGATGCTGCCACCGGAGAGCCAATATGGATATTCGAGCCCCCGATTTTGAAAACCAGAAAAGACCCCGATGGAGTCATCAGAGGAAGGACTGCGGGCATTCCGTGTATTGGCTGCGACCCGTTAACTCAAGATGGCTACTGGAACGATATCAGGAGCATTTCTGACATGCAGGAGAAGAAATGGCTGAACTATCCAAATATGGACTGGTTCTATTGGATCCCCAGCAGGGCGGGAGAATCTGACATCTCGCTCAACCCTGAAACCAATACCATTTACGTCCCTGTAGCAAGAGGGGTAGATCTGGCTGTTAAAGCGGGCATATTTGCTGGAGGAGCTGGACTGCACGGAACTCCGGGCACATCAAGAGGTCTGGCCCAAGCTAAGAACGTCACAATTTATGCAGTCGATGCTCTAACTGGGAATGTGAGGTGGTCTAACTTCATCGGCGGAGTGGCTTACAGAGGAGGGTTGATGAACAGTGGAGGAGTATTGTATGTGCCTGCAGCAGATGGAAACTTGTACATGTTCGATGCCGACACCGGGCAACAGATTTACAAGAGGTTTTTCGGCACATCATTGGTTGTACTGCCTACGATAGGGAAGACTACAGATGGCAAGTCAAGGTTGATGCTGATTACTGGAGGCAGAGAGGCTGCTATCATCGGAGGCATAACTCCTCAAAATGTCCCCGGTGCTTTGATGTCATTTGGCTTGCCAGACAACTATGTCCAAAAGCCAGTACAGAAAGAAGTTCCTAGGGAGATGCCAAAGGAAGTACCCAAGGAAGCTCCCAAAGAAGTCATTAAAGAGGTTCCAAAAGAAATAGCAAAAGAGCCACCGAAGGACGTTCCGCAGAATCAGAGTCAGAATCAGGCTAGTCCAATATTCTATATTGTAGTTGGAATTGCGAGTGTTGGAATTGCGGTAGCTATAGTAGTTAGAGCAAGAACCCCCAAAAAGTGATTTTGTAAAAAATATAGGTTTCCGGCACTTTGCCGGAATTATCCAGTTATGCTGCCTTTGGGGCGCGCCTTGTGAACAACACTGCTGAAACGACTAAGAAGATTATACCTACCGCAAGGGCAATAGTCCCATACGAAGTTGCTACCTGACCGTTTGGTACTGCCCCTGGCACTTCCTTTACTACTTCCTTTATGACTTCCTTTGGAACTTCTCTTATGACCTCTTTGGTCACCTCCTTGATTACCTCTTTGATTACTTCTACGGGCTTTGGAAGTTCGTCAGGCAACCCGTAGACCATCAGGGCCCCTGGTATTCCTGTTACACCCCAAGACGATATCGTCATTCCACCAGTCTGTACAAAGACCTTCATCTTGCCGTTTGCATCTGCAGCTATGCTGACTTGCGTCCATAGTCCTGTCCCAAAGCTCTTCTTCGTTACCACTTTTCCAGTATTGGCATCAAGAACGTAGAGGTTGCCGTCTCCAGATGGTGCCCATAGGAGCCCTCCAGACACTGTCACTCCTCCCCTGTAGCCTACGCCATCTATGAAGTACTGCCACACAACCTTTCCTGTCTTTGCATCTAGTGCGTATATCGTTGCGTTGATTGGATGTGGAGCTGGTACCTGGTGCAGTGTATTGCCAAATGGTGGAAGGCTTGTGTCGACGTTTAGAGTTACAGGCATGTTATAGCTTGTTACATACACTTTGCTTCCGTCAAATGCTATGTCTGCTTCTATTCCTCCAGCGTAGTTCATCGCAAGTGAACTCGTAGCTGGGTCTCCTGGCCACTTCTTGCTCAGGTCTGCCTTACTCTTTGGGTCGTTTCCTTGACTTGCAGGGGGTATCCACAGGCTAGGGGGTTTGAACACCCATTTCGGCTGGCCAGTTGCGGCATCAAGTGCGTAGAGGAAGCCGTTCTTACATCCCTTGAAGACTACCTTCGTATTGTCAACCTTGCCGAGCACTGTATTCCATGCGCAGTCCATGTCCCCCAGATCGTGAGGACTTGCTTGGAACCACCAGACAAATTTTCCCGTCTTTGCATCTAATGCAATTATGCTGCTACCATAGAGATTCGGACCTGGTCTACCTTCGCCGTTGGGGTAAGGCCCGGTCTCTCCCAAGCCCATGTAAACTATGCCAGTCTCTTGGTCGACTACGTAGTGACCCCATACGGTTGCTATGGTGCTTGCAGTGTGAACCTTTCCAGAAAGCGGGTGTAACCAGTCATTCATCAATACATCCTGA
>CAZXXP010000002.1:38230-39336 GCA_964644785.1 uncultured Nitrosopumilales archaeon
CTTCTTTGCAGGGTACTGCTAGCCTTCCAGTCTTTGACCATTCTGGAAATGAGAAGAACCATCCCTTGTCGCATTCATGAAGTGCCCATTGTGGATCGCCATCAGCAGGAGGCATAAGGAAAGTTTGCCATACCCTCTGCGGAGGGTTCTGGCTAACATCATAACCTGCAATGAAAGATCTGCCTCCATTTCCAGACGAACCCATTACCGGGACTATCATCAAATTCTTGTAGAACTGGGGTGGATGGGTTCCGATGCTGGCGTAGAAGCCCTGATTACCCCAGGCTGTTGCCTCTTGGAACTTTCCGCATATCTCGAAGACCTGGAATACTACGTCTCCTGAAAGTGCGTCTTGTGCATCGATCTGGCAGGACTGAAAGCTCGGTATGATGAAGCCGTACTGCTGATAGTAGTCTACTGCGTGAGTATGGGGAAGTACGCCTTTTACGTGAGGGTATGTTGATGTCAGCTTAGGGTTGTCATATGGAACGTTCTTGTTCCAGATAACCTTGCCAGTACCTGCATCAAGAGCTATGAGCGCCCTCTGGTTGGTTGCCGCATAGGCAATACCATCGACCACAATCGCTGGAGCGCCCGAACCCTCGTATTTTGAAGCGCCAGGTATGTTGGGACCTGAAGGATAGGGAAACATCCACTTCAGTTCAAGATACTGCGCATTGTCCTTATTGATCTGATTCTGCGGATTATAGCTTGTCCCAAGAGCATCGTGGTTGATCATCTCCCAGTTCATCTCCTCCAACTTGAGCTGTCCCGGTGCTGCTGGGCCGGGTGGAGGCTTCACCTGTAGTCCGGGTCCTACTTGTTGTGGAGCTGGGCCGGGAGCGGGACCTGGTGCAGGCATGGGCCCAGGATCAAATGCCACACCTATACCAGTTAGTGATGACGAAAGTAGAATTGTTCCTAAAAGGAGACTTAACACCGCGGCTTTCCGTATCATTACGAAATGATAAGTCTGCGTGGAATATAAATTTGTCTTAGGCAAGAAACAGTTTCTTATCAAAAATAGTCTGTGATGTAAAAAAAAAAGGAATGAAGGGGAGGCTTGAGCCTCTAGCCTTCAACTACGGTGATTTTTCCAGTCATGA
>CAZXXP010000003.1:0-31208 GCA_964644785.1 uncultured Nitrosopumilales archaeon
AAAGACGCCTATGGCATTTGAACCGTCAAGAGTAAACCAAATCTTTCCATCATGGTAGGTTATTGCTAGAGGGCCAAGGTACGGCTGAGGAACGGCAAACTCCTTAATGTATGTAGAATTATCATTCGCTTGGGCTGAAACTCCAGGCAGCGTTACCAAAGATATGAGTATTCCGCAAAGCAATAGTTTCAATTAAGTGAACTATCCTAGCATGGAATAAAGCCTCTTCGGTTTGGAATTCTATTCTGTTTCAGACATCTTCCGTACAGTAGGCTTCGTTTTTGGCTTTTTTACATTAATACGTCTTATGCTCTGTTGCAGCTGATCGAATATGTCTGAGAGCTGGAAACCCTCCCTTGAGAAGTTGTAGACCTTGCTCAACGTCACTATGGAAATCATCACCTCATACCTCCGCCTTTCACTTTCTTTAGATGCCTTCTGCATCTTGATTTTTGCTCGGGCCTCGACTATCCCCAGGCTCTTTGACAAAACAGCAATAATTCTGGAAAACTTTGTTTTAGCAGTTTCAGCCTCAAATGGGTCGTCTGGCAAACCGACAATGTACATATTCGGCTCCTGTTTTCCTTCCTCCGCAAGTATCTTCACGATGTCTCTAAAGGTCGCTATCCCATGTAGTTCATGGGACCAGGTCACCAAAGCGGCGTTCACCCTCATCTTCAGCATCTCTCCAATGAGCTTTTGCAAGGAATCGTTTGGGGCAAACTCCAGAGGATGAGCATCCATTATTTCATCTACGGGAAAGTTCATCGTTCTCTTCATTGCGAAGGTGCCGGAACCCGAAGATGCAGGCTGCCTTTCAGGAGGCCTTGTTGCGTACAGAATGGCATTGGAAGTTATGATACCTACGAGTTCGCCATCCTTCATTATCGGCAGATGGTCTATCTTCCTCCTGAGCATAAGACTCTTAGCCTTCAGCGCTGAATCAGTAGACTTGATCGTTATCGGATTTGGTGTCATTATGGACGAAACTTTCGCGTTGGATTGAACTGAAGATTCCATGGCTTTTGCAATATCAATGATCTTTAAAGCTCCTACAACTTTGCCTTTTTGAACAACGGGAAGTGCACGTATTCTGTACTGGCTGAGAATCCTGACCGCGCCGCCGAGTTTGTCCTCAGGAGAAAGCTTTGGTACAGTATTTGACACAGTTGAAAGCCTGCTTGTTATGATATTCTTCGCGTTTAGCAGGTCTCGTACCGTAGCCATCGAAACTTTGTCTGCTTGGACCGAGAAGACTTCGTAAGCCTCATTTTTCTTCAGCATCCCTATCACCTTGGAAAGCTCGGTTTCTGGGTCTGTCAGCAGAGCATCGCTCATCAATGTATCAACAGCAGTATTCTTCAGGTCTTGCATCCCAGTTGCCACCTCTTTTCACCTATTTTAATCATGAGCGCTCTCTCTCGCTAGAAAATTATAGCTCTAAATATTACGCATGATCGTGGCAGAAAGGTAGCAAGAAAATGGCCTACGATTATCCCAGCAGGGGAACATCTGAAAGATTTAGCAGGATGGTCAGGATCATAATCGTAGTTGTTGTTGCCCTCTTCGTAATCTGGTCAGCAACATCGCAGAGTCTCTGGGCATGGCTCAACGTACTGGAATTCGGCGAGCTCTTCGTAAGGCCGTTAGTGTTTGAGTTTTATGGAGGACTGATCCTTGCCATCGTAGCTCTCTTCCGAGTGGACATCAAGAACAGGCGTTCAATATTCTGGTGGATAGTCAACATTTCAATCAGAATGATCAGGCAGAAAAGCTATGCAAACGGAGTCCCACCAAAGTATCTTGACTTCCGCAGGTTCAAACTCTCCCCTTCGAGATTTATCCTCTGGCAAATTACAAAAGTTCTTGGTGGTGCCATGCTTCTTAGAAACCTGTTCTTCGGCCTGACGGTTCTGGCAATTTCTAATGGAGAATCTGTTGACATTTCAGGTCTTTGGAGCATGATCTCGCTTCCCTTTATCACGCCGCCTGCAGAAATGAGTTTTGCAAGGGAAACGATAGTCCATCTGATGCCCGCACTGACACTTTTAGTGTCGCCGATTCTTGGAGCGATCTCGATAAGGTTCGGTCTTTTGTTTGCTACAACACAGATACTTTCCATCATAACGCCCTCCGAAGAAGAGATAAAGGAGGAGAGGGTTCACTGGTACAGAAGACTAGCTCCGGTAGAATCTCTGTTCTCGGTCACTTTAGCTTGGGCAACTCTACGCCTGTTCTTCCCCTCAAACATAGACTACAACACCAGATACGTCATAGCAGGACTGTTGACCCTTTCAGTATTATTCGCAGTATATTCTCTCAGGCATAGAGCCAGAAGGGCCTTGAGGATAGTTTCATGGAATCAAGTAGGTTTCCGGATAGTTCCAATCGTGCTGGTAGTCCTGCTTGCAGCATCCACAGTGGCAGTTAACAATAGCATCGCAGACGCGAGGAAGGTCGATTGGCTCGGCCCATACGCCTTGCAGCAAATCGCCATCAATAGGGAAATTGCCCAGCTGGATTCGATAAACGAGCTTCCCTACTCTTTTGGATTCAAGACTCTCGGACGGGATAATATCTCTGCCGAGATTAGAAGCACAAGCGATTTGATCAGCAAGGTGCGCTTGTGGGATCAGGATGCGGCATTTGTCAAACTGAAGCCAGAGATAGGTCTTTTGCCGTTTGTCGATTTCGTCGATGCTGACATCCTGCGCTTTAACGAAACTCTCTACTGGAGTGCGTCGATGAAGCCCATACTTCCTTCATCGCTTAGAAGCGACGACATGTGGTATGCAGAGCATCTGCATTATACGCATGTTCCAAACGGCTTTCTAATACTCGATGGACATGACGGCAACATAGTAAATTCGTCGCAGTTCTTCAAGCAGAGGGTGATCTACTACGGTGAAGGTGGTCTGCTTGGGCAGACTTGGGCAGCGTTCCCTGTTCAAAGAGAAAGAAGCGAAGAGCTGGGAGGTGTTTTCTATAATGGCACCGGCGGTTTGGACATCTCTCCTCCACTGAGCTGGTTCTTCGACCCGAACTTTTTCTTTGCTTACAGGGACAAGACGATACACGCTATGCGCTACAGAGACATACATGAGCGAATGGAAACTCTCTTTCCATATTTCCAATATGCGTTTGAAAATGGTAAGCTCGATCTGCTTCCAGTGAGCGATGGAACGAACTCGTATTACCTTGTCCCCCTTATTGTGCGAATAGACACGGACAACGTTCCTTGGAGTGATGGAAACCCCATGCTCAGACTGGTAGGATATGCTACGGTTGATACCTACAACGGGAGCATCAAGTTGTACGTCACTGGCACGGACTTTTTCAGCAAAATGTTCCTCAGGACTTATTCGGACATTGCGGAAACTGAGGTTCCGGACTGGCTTGGCCAGCAGCTAAGGTATCCTCAGGAGCTCTTCGAATGGAGGGTCAGGATGTACAACTTCTACCATGTAGTCGATCCATCAACCTTCATAGTAGCAAGGGAATTTTACGAAATCCCCAGCCAGCTTACGACTTATTATGTAATTACAAAGCCTCCAACTTTTGAAAAGCCAGAGTTTCTTGGTCTGCTCTCGCTTGAGCTCAGGGGTGCTGGAGGGAGGAACTTGGCAGGGTATATGGTTGTCAGAAATGACATAGGACATCTTGGGGAAATGATTTTCTACGAAGTTCCGCTGGAATCAGCGACCAAGTTACTGGGCCCGACAGCAGTCGTTGAAGCTCTGGAAAAGAATCAAGAATTTTCTACATTGAAGACGCTCTTGCGAAACCCGAGGCTTGGCGACAACATCCTTTACAGGGTCGGCGACTTTGATGTTTACTTCATTCCCGTATACACTGCAGGTTCAGGAGGAGTCGTTGCAGAGCTTGCCACTGTCGCTGCTGTTGGGGCGACTTTTAGCGGCCAGTACTATGTTGGCTTAGGTGATAATGCTCAGACTGCCGTGCAGCACATGTTGGAGAGGATTGCTGGCGGATCAGGCAATTCTCGAATCCCTGCAGGCGCAAGCCTCGACGATCTGCTGCAGAGGGCTGATTTGCTGCTCAAATCATATATCAACTCCTGGTCGCAGGGCA
The DNA here is from genome assembly GCA_964644785.1 of uncultured Nitrosopumilales archaeon. Lineage (GTDB taxonomy): Archaea > Thermoproteota > Nitrososphaeria > Nitrososphaerales > UBA57 > VHBL01. The sequence goes on from CAZXXP010000003.1 coordinate 4,093, forward strand.
AGTATGAGGAAGCAGGCAAGTACCTTGATGAGTTCATACAGGTCTGGAAGAGCGTCATACAGGCAAGAGGAAAAGGAGGGTAGAGTGTGAGTAGAAAAAAGGTAAACTACGACCAAATACTGAATTCCGCCTTGCCCGTTGCTGGGATAGTCATGCTTGGCACCATTGTAGTAGTTGTTACAAGATTTCAGGGAGGACTCTTGGCATTTGTTCTTTCAGCACTAGCAGGAGGGTTACTGATATTCTGGCTCTTCGAACTCAAGAGGACATTCAGGCAGAACACGAACCCATTCGATAATCAGCGTAGAAAGTGGAGCTACGACCTTATTTCTTCCAGTGATGAAATAACATTTGTTGCCGAAGTTCCTGGCCCTGATACCAATGTCTCGGTAGAGCTGAAGAAAGGGAAGCTCAAGCTCAAGAGTTCAGGAGATTTTGCAAAAGAAATTGAACTCGCCGACCCCGTCGAGATCGTGGGGTCAACATATGTCAACGGCATACTCAACGTAAAGCTTAGGAAGATATACGCAAAGCGCTCTTAGCGATGCAAGTTTCGAGAATCAAGGCTCCAGCGCTCTTCAACCTCAGTCATTCGCTAGAATGCGGTCAAGTGTTCCGCTGGAGGAAGATTGGTGAATTTTGGTATCGCGTCTTAGGCACTGGAGCAGTGAAGCTCAGGCAGGTTGGAATTTATCTTGAGTTTGAAGGGTCTGAGGGAATAGACTGGCATGGTATCGTTGGCCATTATTTTCGCTTTGACGATGACCTGCAATCGATTGTTAGAACAATAAGCCGCGACAAGTTCGTCTCAGACGCCATAAGCGCCTACAAAGGGCTCCGCCTTCTGCGGCAAGACCCGTGGGAGTGCATGCTGAGCTACATCTGTGCTACGAACACTAACATACCCCAAATCGAGAGAACAATCGATAATCTCTGCAGAAAGTTTGGACGACGGATACGATTCGATGGCAAGGAATTCTACACATTCCCAAGAGCCGAAACACTTGCAAAAGCTAGCATTTCGTCAATAAGAGAATGCAAGGCTGGCTACAGGGCAGAGTTCATCAAAGCTACCGCAGAGAGCATAGTCGAAGACGCATCAATATTCGACCAGATACGCTCTTGCACCTACGAAGAGGCTCGGGAAGAGTTACTGAAATTCCAGCAGCAAAAAGTCTTCAAAGGGATAGGACCGAAGGTGGCCGATTGCGTGCTCTTGTTTTCGCTTGACAAACTAGAGGCTTTGCCAATAGATGTGTGGATACTCAGGATCATCGTAAGAGAATATGCCAACCTATTCAACAAAGAATTTCTCGACAAGATAAAGACTAGAGGTTCGTTAACTTTCAAGGATTACAGCACAGTGTCAAAGACCATGCGGGGTTATTTCGGCGGGTATGCTGGATATGCTCAGGAATATATTTACAACTACGCAAGAAATTTACTTTAGCCAGGACTTCAGCGCAGAGATATTTTCCTCCCTCTTGGTAGACCTTCTCTTGTCGACATATAGTCCTAGTTTCTTGGCCAGGCCCAGAGAGACGCTTGCTTCTTTGAGCTCCTGCATCGAAAAACCCCTGCCCGACCGCAATTTACCCTCTAACGCCCACGTGCTGATCTTGGCTGTTGGAACAGGGCCAGGAGGTACTTGCATCTTCGGCTTGGGTTCTCTCTTGATTGCATTTTCCTTCTGCTCCCCAGTTGCAGGTTTCTTGCTCATGCATCATGCTAAGATGAAGGTGCTTTAATCCCTTGTGTTAGTAAAGCTAAAGTACATGCACGTTATGTCTTCCATCGTTGCCCAACATACACGCTCTGATAATACCAGGTCTTGGAGCACCCGAGCTAGTTATCTTGATTGTAGTAGTCGTCATTCTACTTTTCGGTGCCAAAAAGATACCTGAGCTTGCAAAGTCGATGGGGAGAGCGAAGGGAGAATTCGAGAAGGGCAAGATGGAATCTGCAAAGGAAGCTGAGAAGCTGGGTAAGAAGGATTCCAAGCAGGAAGATAGGGAGAAGCTTGAAAATGCTGCAAAGGCTCTGGGAATTGACATTGAAGGAAAGAGCATCGAAGAGCTCAGGGAAGCTATAAGGAATATGACCTGAGCACAGCGTCTACCATCATTGCAACAAAGATTATGGCCAGGTAGGGGCTTGTGAACTTGAAAAGTGTCCAAGCCATTTCTTCTGTGGGAACAAAAAGAAGTTTGACACTAAGGTAGATTACTCCAATTCCGAGGATAACGGCACTGGCAAGATAGACTAATCCGAATATCCCAAATACATAAGGTGCAACTGAAAATGCGACTAAAAGCAAGGAGCTCAGCGAGATTATCCTGATTGCGGTTGAATTACTCGTTACAACGGGCAGCATGGGAACTTTTACTTTGGAATAATCATCCTTGAACCTTAGAGAAAGACTCCAGATGTGCGCAGGTATCCATATCATCACCAGCGATGCGACAAGAACTGCCTCCAGAGATATAGTGTTCGTGATACCTGCGTAACCTATCAGCGCGGGTGCGCCACCTGAAAACCCTCCAAGAATTATGTTGGATGGGTTTCTCCTCTTTAGGAGCAAGCTATAGACGACTACGTTATCCGCAATTCCGAGAAACATCAGTAGCGCGCTTAAGGGATTAAGAACCCAGGCAAGTGCTATCGACAGGGCTGAGATGGAAAGGCCAAAGTAAAGAGCCTTTGCAGGGGTGATTCTACCGGTGGGTATTGGTCTGTGTTTTGTTCTTTGCATGATAGCATCGATGTCTCTATCGATGTAACATGTCAGGGTGTTGGCGCCAGCTGAACCTAATGTGGTTGAGATTATGACTAGCAGCACAGCCATTGGATTTTTCAATCCTCCTGCCGCTATGGCTGCGCCTAAAGCCGTGAATACCAGAAGGTACCAAATGTTCGGCTTTGTCAGCTCATAGTAGTTCGCAAATGAACTGTTCTGTATGGGCCCCTTCAGCAGCATTGTATCCGCACCTGAATTTGCTTTATTTATCCTTGCCCTCATAATATGTTGATTTTTTTAACCTACTTACTCAACCAAATTGACAAGACATGCTATGTTTGATCTGTGTTGTATTGGGAACAGATCAAAAACATGATGCACTCTCAGACCTTGGCAAACTTGGTTCGGAAGCAAGTAAAAGACAGCTACGCAAGACACATAGGAAACATCATTGGTTTCTCTCTGGACAATGCCGGGCACATTAAGGCCCTGGCGGTTGAGCACACTGGGGGGGACTTTGGTGAATATACCAACGAGCGAATTCTCTTCGAGGGCGAATACGTAATACTCTTACCAGACTGGAAGGAGGAAGTCGAACGACTGAAGAGGGACACGACTCTCGTCAAGAAGAGAGCTACAGTTCTGGACAACCTCTCAAAAGAGGGAGAAATCTCTTCAGAGGCATATGAACACCTGAAGATGAACTATGATGCCGAAATTGCAGCTCTGCGGAACACGTACACATCTCTTACTGATAACCTGAAGGAAAGGATTTCAACACTTGAGCACAGGAACGCGCAGATTAGCAAGTTTAGTGCAGGGCTAAAGGTTCAGAACAGGACTGGCGAGATTGACGAGCAGGCATACAGAGCAGCAATGGAGTCCGTGAATAGAATCCTGAAGAGCGATATAGATGAGCAGGCAGAAATTTCGGGAATTCTTGCATGGCTTACAGGCTCCAATGCTGAAGCAAAGCAAGAACAACTAGCTCCAACCATAACTGTATAGAAGAGCCGGCAGAGGTTAAGAAATTGCTCCCAATGGAAATCGTCATCAGGGGGCTCCACATGGAAAGGTCCCAGCTACGGCTGGGACTCGTAATTTCTTCGATGATTATGGTGAATTCAACGCTTCTTGTCGGAAGCATTAGTTCTCCAGCAAAATTTGCAATTCCAGCCCTGGCATTTGTCTTTTCTGGGCTTACCCAATATTACCTTGTAAAGCAGTCTGTAGAAAGGTCTGACAGGAATATCAGAGTATTCAAAGAACTCGGTGCAAGCCATTCTCTATTGCTGCAGACGCTGTTCATCAACGTTGTTATGGTAGGCTTGCTGGGCTCTGTTGCGGGGCTGGTCATCGGGGTGAGCGCACTATTTGCAATGCAAACGGCGTCTTTTACAGCAAGTTTACTTGAAAATGGCCTTCTAGTATTCGGAGCACTTGCTGGAACAACTTTAGGGTCATATATCGGAATACGCGAGACTCTTGCAGCAGAATAAACTCATGGTCTCCGCGATGGCTGTGAACTATGCTGTCAGGTTAGAGAGTGTTAGCAAGTCTTATGGAGATGGCCCTCCGAACAGAATCTTTGAAAGCGTGAACATATCTTTCCGCGATGGAGAGTTTGTCGCCTTGAAGGGGCCCATAGGCTCTGGGAAGACGACTCTCTTGAACATGATTGCAGGTTTCCTCAAGCCCAATACTGGAAAAGTCGTCGTAAAAGGTCTTGATGTCGTTCGCATGCCCGAGAAGGAGTTAGCAGTCTTCCGAGCCAAGACCTTCGGGATAGTTCCTCAGACCCAGAACCTTGTCCCAGAACTTACAATTGCCCAAAACATCGAGCTTCCATTGATCTTCCAGAACGTTCCGAAAGATGCGCGGGCGAAAAGAGTTCAGGAGATTCTACAGAGAGTAGGCATACATAAAATGGGAGACAGGGTTGTTGGAACATTGAGTGTTGGAGAAAGAGAGATTATCACAATTGCGAGGAGCACCGCACTGGATCCTCCGATTCTGCTTCTGGACGAGCCTACCGAAGCCCTCGATCCTGTAATGACCGACATGGTGGTAGCTCTTATCAAAAGTGATCATATACTGAACAAGAAGACCGTAATCATTGCTACCCATGACGAAAGAGTCGTCAGAATCGCTCACAACATAATCCAGGTCAAGAAGAGGATGCCCTGACTACCAAGTAGCCTGTGGTTTTTCCGCTTCCTTTGTAACTATCTCAATTCTTCTTTTTTCCTTTCCTGCCCATCTTACGGAGACAAGGTCCAGAATTTCTAGATGGAGGAGTATCTTGTTTAGGTCTCGCATGGTAGCCTCTACGCCGGCTTTCTTCAGGGCCTCCAACAGCTCAATGTCTGTAATGTGCCCTTCAGACTTTACTTTTTCATAGACTATGTTACGGAGTGTATAAACCAAGAAAGGCCTACACTTGATCGAAGGTTCGATTAGATTAACCTTATGCCGCGAAGTCTTAAATCAGGCCTTTCTTTACACTTGAAAGTGCTAGATGGCCCATGTTTCAATGAGAGCAGTAATAATACTCGACACCCAGCCAGAAGTCGAGCGAGTAGCTACTGATTACCTTGACTCTGCCAAGCAATATACCCTTTTGGAATATGTACTTGATGGCGTATGGACCGTTGCAGACCAGATATACGTCGTATTCAGAAAGGAACCGGACCTCAGGCTAGTTGAATCCATTTCCCCCTTTGGCGTAAGGGTGATCATGCACAGGGAAAACCGCTCTGTGGTTTCGGCGGTGGCCAGCGGCATGCAGGCAGCAAAGGCAGAACACTGCTTCGTAGTATCGGGAAATGTTCCCTTCATCAAGCCAAATGTCGTCCATGCGCTGTTTGAAGCGGCAAGGAACTACGATGCTGCAGTACCAAAGTGGGCAAGCGGCAATGTCGAATCTCTGACCTCCGTCTATAACAGGAAGGCTTTCCTCAAGGTCGCCACAAGAGGTGCAGGCAATGCAAGCATGACTTCCGTACTGGACAACCTTTACGCCGTAAGGTATGTCGGCGTCGAGGAAGAGCTGAAGCCCCTTGACCCAGATCTGTACTCGTTCATGGCGGTAAAGAAGGCTGAAGACATGAAAAAAGCCAGGGCCATAGCGGCAATAAAATTGAAGCGTCCTTAGAGGCGCAGACCTTCTTTCAGCTCATTTAATGTCTTGGCTATCATCTGGTGATGCTTGTAGACATCTGAAAGCTTTGCAGGCGACCTATACTTTGACATCCCAGCACCAATAAGAAAGAGTGGGATCCCTACAATGTCGGTGAAGGGTTCGGGTGAAAGCAGTATTGTAGCGCCTACAGTCGACATGGTTTTCCACGGCGAAGAAGGGTTGGTAACCTGTCTGAGGGGCTTTTTCAATGGAGAAGCCAGTTTTGAGCTTTCCTCGTACATCTCCTTAGTATCCTTGAGAGACTTTCCGTAGTCTTTGAGTTTCTTAACATCAGTTGACATGTCAATCATCAGGATGTCCACTCGCTTTGTGTTAAGTTGCGCAGTCTACCGGTTTTGAGCCCGCAGTTAATTGGGCCTCTCCAGCGAATACAGCTGCGATATTCCTACCGCGCTTTTGACCACTTCTAACGCGCTTTCGCCGAAGATGTATGTTATCGGCTCGATCCCCGGCCCCCCCTCATCCACTATCGCCTGGGGCTGTTTCTTGATCTTAGCGAGAAGCCGCTGAATCGATTGGAGGACTGGGTCTGACCCTTCCCTGTTTGTGGAATCAGTCATCAGGTACTCGATTTGGTTTTTCTTCAGAACCTTGGCTACCGCATCATCATACCTGAGGTTCATTGATGCTCTTATGGAGGGGAACTTTGAGTGTAGCACAAGAAGCACTCTCGCCATATGATGGGATACTCCAAATTCGGGCGCCAAAAGCCCTCTAGCCCTGCCCTTTACATTGACGATCCTTCCTGGCATAGCAGCGACATCAGTCTCCCCCTTTGGTGATTTGGTAGACATGACAAGGTTGACCGAAACCTCAGGCATTATGTTTGGAAATGCAGTCGAATCCTCTATGATCCTGACAGCCCTCCTGATTTCTTCTATTATTGACATTCTTTCATCTCCCGTTATTCCTGGAACCATCATCGACATCCAGACGTCGCACAAAGCTTGTCCCTGCAGGGTTCTATTGGGGTCGAAGAGTTTCCCTTCCAGCAAAAGCTGCCTCCATACTGTGTAGAGAGTGTGAACAGCAGCAATTTGGTTGGTTAGAAGATCCTCCCCTAGGAGACCTGCGTACCTTTCCGATTCCGCTTCGCTTATCCCCAAGGCTGAAACCTTATGCGCGTAGAAGTTTTGAGACTTTGCAAGGTACTGGTTAACGGCTGGCTGGGTAACCCCGAGCAATTTTGAAATTTTGGACTGCGAAAAACCCTTCTTGGCAAGCTCATGAGCCACGAGTCCTCGCATGGCAGGAAGGAAGGTTTCAACCATTAGTTCGCATGGTGGGTGCATTTTATAATTGACTTATTAAATGCTTTATAAGTATTAGCAATACCGCGGTTCCAAATGATAACTTCACGCCAAATTGCTCTGGCAGCAATTTTGACGGCTTTAGGCGTCGCGCTCTCCATATATCCCGGCTCCATACCGGTTGGGCCCGTAAGAGTTCTCCCATATCAGCACATGATTAATGTCATAACAGGAATCATGTTGGGGCCGTGGATAGGCGGAGTGGTAGCACTGGCAATAGGTTTGATCAGGATCGGCATGGGTACGGGCTCGATATTTGCCATATCGGGAGGGGTGCCCGGAGTTTTAGTCGTCGGTCTAGCGTACAAATACCTCAAGAAGACCCCCCTAGTTGGGTTGCTTGAGCCAATAGGAACGGGAACCGGAGCACTCATAAGCGCATTAATTGTAGCTCCAGCTGCAGGAACCAAAGCTCTGCCTCCAGTATTCGGTTTCAGCGAGCAATGGATAGTATTTCTGTTAATTTTTTGGGCTAGCAGTATCCCAGGTACGATACTGGGGTTCTTTGTGGTAACAGGGCTTGCGAAAAGAGGCATTAAACTTGGACTATAGGTTCGCTGACTGCCTAGGCAAGAAAGTTCTGATAACTGGGGACCTGGGCTCTGGCAAGACGGCCCTTTTGGCAAAACTGCTCGACGAAGCCATAAATTCGAAGCTGGGAGCAAAAATAGCAGTCATCGACATGGCCCCCGGTGAGAGAGATGTTGGCTCGCATCTTGCAGGGAAGAGTTTACTTGGATACCTGAAGAACCTGGATCTTGTCCAGTACATGGCACCCAAGATTGTCCATGCGCCAAGACTGGATGGCAAGTCGAAAGATCTGGTGGAGAAACTTGCAGTCGCAAACGCGGATAACATCTCAGCTTTGTTTGAGGAATTCCAGGACAAGCGCTCAAAGATACTTTTCGTCAATGACATTACACTGTTTTTCCATAGAGGAGAGCTGAGCAAGGTCTTGAAGGCGATGTCTAAGTGTTCAACATTCATAGCCAACGGCTACAGGGGAAAGTTTCCTGCCGACGACATGGGGACGGGAATCTCAAGGCGGGAAAGAAGATTATTGGATAAACTGCAAAATAGTGTCGATATTGTGATAGAACTCTAGGTGCTTAGTTTGGTCAGTAGGGCTCTAGCCATTGCGGGCTCAGATTCGGGAGGGGGTGCAGGGATACAGGCAGATTTGAAAACCTTTGCAGCGTTTGGAGTTCACGGCATGAGCGCCATAACCTCGGTAACCGCGCAGAATACCAAAGAAGTTACGAAGATCATGGATGTGAGCCCAGAAGTCATCCGTGCTCAGATCAGAGCTGTTGCAGACGATATTGGGATAGATGCTGCGAAGACGGGGATGTTGCACACGATCCCGATAATCAATGCTGTAGCGTCTGAATTGAACAGACATGAATTTCCTCTTGTTGTTGATCCAGTGATGATAGCCAAGAGCGGCTCCTCCCTTCTGCTTCCTGAAGCTAGAGACGCGTTGATTTCAAGGCTCATTCCCCTTGCTGGCGTTGTCACCCCAAACATAGCGGAGGCAGAAGTTCTGTCGGGTTTCAAGATAAGAAACCTTGACGATGCGGAGAAGGCTGGGAAGAGGATACTGAAGATGGGCGCTGGAGCGGTAATTGTGAAAGGAGGGCACATGCCTGTTGGCAATCGGTCCGTTGACACTTTGGTTTTAAAAAATATAACTTTGAGGGTTGAAGCTCAATGGATAGAGAGTAAAACAACACACGGAACAGGCTGCTGTTTTTCCGCAGCCATTACCGCGAATCTGGCCAAGGGAAAGACTCTTGAAGAGTCATTCGGGATGGCAAAGAGGTTTGTCACAAGAAGCATTGAGCTCGGGGTGCAGATAGGCAAAGGGCACGGACCTGTAAATCCTACTGGCCAAATCTATCGCGACGCTCAGAAAATATACGTACTTTCGAGCATCCAGAAAGCCATAGGGATTATTGAAGCAAACGCCAAATTTGCCAATCTTATACCTGAATCCCAGTCCAATATCGCAATGGCCCTTCCAGACGCGAAGAGCATTGAAGATGTAGCAGCAATTCCTGGAAGGATAGTCAAAATGGGAAACAGAGCTCATGGTTCTGCAGCGGCTGCTTTTGGAGCTTCCTCACATGTGGCAAGAATGGTCTTGGTTGCGATGAAACATGATGCAGAGATGCGATCCGCTATGAATGTGAAGTACGATGATGGGATCATCAAAATCGCCAAGCAGAAGTTTTCAGTTTCCTCATACGATAGAAGCAAGGAACCAAAGGAGATAAAGACGAAGGAAGGAAGGAGCACCAATTGGGGTGCAGAGGAAGCCATCAAAAGAGCTGGTAAGGTTCCTGACATAATCTACCATGAAGGGGACTGGGGCAAAGAGCCGATGATAGTTGTGCTCGGAAGGGATGCAGAAGAAGTTGCCCGAAAAGCGACATTCTTAGCCGATAGCTCTGAGCCGATTGAGTCTTAAGGAGATCGCTTGGGGTTGGCATCGACGCAGTAATTTTTGGAGTTTTGCTCGTGTTGCAATGGCGCCAGAACCAATCTTCGCGTAGGATTCCTTCTATCTGTTCTTCTGAAGCCTCGAATGTCCCAAGGACCTAACAGAATCCAGCAAGAGACGAAAATATCTTGCGAACGTCCAGGCGGTTATATACGACGGGGGGAATCAGCGCTCCATGTGGCTGAGTGCTTGTGTAATCTTTGATACCCGATACGGGAACACAGAAAAGATTGCAAACTCATTTGAAACAGGACTCAAGGAAGCTGGCATCCAGACTGTCTGCGTCAATGCAAAAGACGTATCCATCAACACGTTGAATCAATTCGATCTAATTTGTATTGGTGCTCCAACCGAGGCGTTTACCGCGTCCAAGCCGATGAAAGAGTTCCTTGGGAAGCTCAAGAGTATTGATCTATCTGGCAAGTATGGCTTTGCATTTGACACTGAGCTGAAATCGCGGTTCTCTGGTAGCGCAGCGAAGTTCATTGAGAAGGAATTGAATAATCTCGGCCTCCAAATCATCACTCCGCGTGAGTCAGCGATGGTATTCGCCTTGAAAGAGAGAGGTGCGATAATAGGCGCAAGACTTAAGGAAGGAGAGGAGAAGAGGTTCGAGCAGGTCGGAAAACAAGTTGGGACCGCTCTTACAGCCAGAGGGAAGGTAATTCCAGCATAACCCTCGTGCATCGGAAGAAACCTTTGATTAATGTGAGAAGAGCAGAGGCCCCAAGATGCGCGATTTGTCTCGCTGTCGGCTATCAGGAGATATGGTTGAGGATCGCCATCGCCACTCATCTGACCACCCCTACCAGATCCCATGTCCTAGCGGCTTAGCAGAACCATAGATCGCATCCTTAATTATTCATGCTGCAGTTTCTGAACCAATGCAGAAATTTGCCCTCTTTTACGGAGACGCCATCCGAAGGTATGCTTTTCCAGCAGGACATCCCTTCAGGGTAGAACGGGTAGAAAGGTTCTGGGAGCTTGTCAACCAGGAAGGAATTGTAAATTCTGAGAAGGTGCAGGTATGCGAGCCCTCAATGGCCGATGAGTCCGATGTCTTGTCTTTCCACATCCCCGAATATGTGGACTTCGTGAAGAGGGCGTCGCAAATTGGAGGAGGCTACCTTGATGGTGGAGATACACCCGCATTCAAAGGAGTCTACGAAGCATCGTTATTCGTTGTGGGCACAACTTTGAAGGCCTTGGAGATGGTAATGTCCCAAAGAGCTTCAAACGCTTTCAATCCCGTTGGAGGGCTGCATCACGCCTGGCGGGATCGGGCTTCTGGTTTCTGCGTTTTTAACGATGCAGCTATTGCGATAGTTGCGGCAAAGACAAAGTACAAGCTTGAGAGGATTCTTTATGTTGACATAGATGTCCATCACGGGGACGGGGTCTTCTACGAGTTTTACGATGACCCGGAGGTCTTCGTTGCCGACATACATGAAGATGGCAAGTTCCTGTTCCCAGGCACAGGCCCTGAAAGGGAAACAGGCTCGGGAAAAGCTATAGGGAGGAAGATGAACATTGTCATGCCCCCAGGTTCTGGAGTTGAAGAGTTCAAGAAGAGTTTCGCAAGAATAATCCAGTTCGCGGAAAAAGCAGAACCAGAACTGATTTTATTGCAATGCGGGGCCGATGGACTGGCAGGAGACCCCATCGCCCATCTGCAATACACGCCAGAATGTCACAGGCTTGCTGCCGAAAATCTTCGAAGTCTAAGTGAAAGGTTCTGCAAGGGGAAAATGGTTGCTATGGGAGGGGGAGGCTACAACCTGGATAACGTTGCCGCAGCATGGCTGGAGATAGTTGGAGGGTTAACTGCCCGATAGATGTTGCAAGTGCAGATTTGATGGAGGCAGATCTATTGGAAGCGTAGTTCGACCTGAAAAGAATCCTTAATGGAGTTGCGTTGGCTCATTTGCATGGGAGCCTGGCCTAGAATTGGCGATCTCCTATGGATTGTCCTTTCTTTGACCATGTGTCTGCGGGGGCAACAGCCCACGGTAATCAACAGTTGATACACCCTGTCCAGAAGGTGGGCGAACCAATAGAGCCCAAGAGCTAGAAAAGCGAACATCTTCTTGCGGCACGCTAGCACGGCGAGCACGCGGTAACTTATTTCTGAATTTTTTTCCCGGCCCATGCTATCAATTGGGCATTTGCATAATTAATAATTAGCACTTTCCACGCCTGATCGGCTCACTTTCTAATTCGGAATTAATTTCTTGAATTTCCGAAATACCACATGGGCCCACTAGTGGCCTGCCTGATCGGCCCACTTTGGCCCACAGTGGGCAATTTCGAATTTTTTAATTGCCCACATGGGCCCTGCGTAAACTGCCCATGTGGGGCCCACAAGTGGGCCCATGTGGCCCCCACTTGGAGCCACATGGGCCAGGCACAAACAGGCCCATGTGGGCCCACTAAAGTGGTATGCAAAAAAAAGTGGGCCAAAGTGGGCCCACTAAGTGGCCCCCACTTTCCCCACTCCAAACCCACATGGGCCAGGCACAAACAGGCCCATGTGGGCCCACTAAAGTGGTATGCAAAAAAAAGTGGGCCAAAGTGGGCCCACTAAGTGGCCCCCACTTTGCATACCACTTGGTGGCCCCCACCCTATGGCCAGATCATGCCTGTTTTGCACTATGGTAATAGCAAAAAGTGGGCCCACTAAAGTGGTATCTATGGTGGGGGCCACTGGTGGTCAATGGGAAAATAGGATGCCTGCATACAGGCATGAGTTTCATCCCTGGCACACGTACAATGAACCCCCTGGCAGGCCCACAGTGGCCCCACTCCAAGGCCATACGGGCACGCACTATCAGGCCCACATGGGCCCACTAAAGTGGTGGGCTAGAAAAAGTGGGCCAAAGTGGGCCCACTAAGTGGCCCCCACTTTGCAGACCACTTATGCTTCCCACCATATGCTCAAAATAGGCACGATATGGGGGCATAACATGGTGGCGCAAGTGGTGCCACTTAAGTGGCGCCACTTCGTGCTTAGCACTGTGTTCGAACACTTTGCATAACAACGCGCTCAGCAGTTTCTATGCAAAACCACAGCGATTGGCGGGCCCGTAACTTCGCCAAAGTTATCGGAACCCCCCAAAGCTTCGATGCGCCACCGGGATGTTCTAATCGATATCGGGAGGGCGCACTGAGGGGATTTTGGTTGTGCGCACCTAAGAGGTATGCCTCTCCTCTAGTAGGGAGATTCCTGCGAGTACCACAAAGTTACAGAAACCGCCAAACGGAAGGCAGATTAGCCCGATTCCCGAAGGAGCTACAAGTGGCGTTCGAGATATCTTTTGACAAAGGCACCTTGCTGATTAGGGGCGACCTGAGGGTGCCAAATTCTACTTGGGACGAACGGGTAAAGGCATTCAGAACCCTGGCGCTCTACTACAAGGACATAGTCGAATACTTGGAGAAAAGCCATTTTCGGTTCAAAGATCTTGTGCAAGATCTCATACCATGTCCGACGCTCAGTTGCAGCGTTGAGCTAAGAAGTTACCAGCTCAACGCGCTGAAGGCCTGGGACAAAGCGGGAAGAAGAGGAATCATCGTGCTGCCCACAGGAGCTGGAAAGACAGTCATAGGGATCAAAGCAATCGAATTACTCAATGGCCCCACGATCGTCGTCGTACCTACCTTGGACCTTGTCGAGCAGTGGAGGCAGAGGCTGGCTGAAGAGCTCAAGGTCGAGATTGGGATATTTGGAGGAGGAGAGAATATGGAAAGGGCTGTAACTGTATCAACCTACGATTCTGCATACCTTAGGGCGGGAGAAATAGGTAACAGGTTCAGCTTCATAATATTCGACGAGGTGCACCATCTCCCGGCCGAAGGGTACAGGCAGATAGCTGAGATGTTCACAGCCCAACATAGGTTAGGCCTGACAGCCACACCAGAAAGGGATGACATGCTTCACAAGGAAATTCCCAGGCTGGTAGGAGGAATAGTCTACAGGCTTGAGACCGACGACTTGGCTGGTAGGTATCTCTCAGAATATTCTTTGGAGAGGATTAACCTCGAGCTCACGGAAGAAGAAAAGCTCGTGTATCAAAGGTGCCAAAAAACCTACACAGATTACCTGTCAAGCAGTGGTTTTAGGCTCCGCAACCCCTCGGATTTCCGCAGGTTCATAATGATAAGTGCGAGGAACAGGGATGCTAGAGAAGCTCTACTCGCAAGGAATAGAGCCTTGGATATTGCATACAACTCTCAGGCCAAGATGGATGCCCTTGAGGAGATAATTAGATCAAACCCTGAAGATAGAGTGCTAATATTTACTCAGCATAACCAGCTCGTTCACAGGATCTCCAAAAGGTTCCTTCTTCCCTACATTACCCACAGGTCGGGTAAGGACGAAAGATCTGAGGTCCTCAGAGGGTTCAGGGAAGGCAGGTACAGGGCACTAGTCACATCGAAGGTCCTTGACGAAGGCATAGATGTGCCTGAGGCATCCCTTGGGGTAATCATGAGCGGTACTGGCAGCTCAAGGGAATTCATTCAAAGGCTGGGCAGGCTCCTGCGTAAGAGGGAGGGGAAGCGAGCCAGGCTCATCGAGCTGGTATCAGGGAAGACCTCAGAGACAAGAACGAGCTCAAGAAGGAAGAAAAGCGTAGGATAAGGCGTGCAAGTTGTTACCCTCACACCTTCTACGAGCAAGGATTTCGAAGGGGAAGATCAGCCTGATTTTCGCGTCACTAGAAGAAAAAAACGTGGCGCTTGCAGCGCAGCTAATAGAGGCTTACCAGACAAACGTAGGGAAAAAGCAGGGTTCTCTCATGCAGATGGTGAAGAGCCTTGAGGAAGGAGCTCTAGACTACAAACTCATCAGGGGCCTTGGTGCACTGCTTGATCGGAGATGCGTCTTCGAGGTAGAGGGTCAGTTTGATCCCAAAATGGCTAGGGAGGCGGTCTTCGAGGAGGCGAGTAAGAGAAGGACAGTAGGCGTTCAAGAAAGGAAGAAGGTCATCGAAGATGTAAGCTTGAGGCTGAAGATAAGCCCAGAGGCCCTTGAAAAGTCGCTGTGGAGCGATATTGAAGAGGAGCTCATTTTACGGAAGTTTGAGCGCATTGATCCGCCATCCCTCATAAAACGCTACAACCTCTCCTTGGCCCAAACCCTACTCTTCAAATGCATCAGGATGGAATTCACATCTTCGGGCAACTGGAAGAATATCTTTAGGGCTATCAAGTGGCTCGGTCTAATGTACTCTGTCGAACAGAATGCTACAAGCTATGTCGTCTCAGTGGATGGGCCTCTTTCCATCTTTAAGATGACTGACAGGTATGGTACATCAGTGGCCAAGCTTCTGCCTGAAATAATGCGCGGCGAATCTTGGACGCTCAAGGCTGATATCATAAGCAAGAGGAAGAATAGGATATACAACTTCGAGGTCAAAAGCAATGACGTGAAGCCGATAATGGAGGATATAGGCCATGGGGAGACTTCCCATCCGCAGCTGTATGACAGCACCGTCGAGCAAAAGTTCGCCACTAGCTTCAACTCTTACAATACAGGCTGGGTATTGAGAAGGGAGCCTGAACCGCTCATTGCTGGCAAGCATGTTCTCATCCCCGACTTCGGACTCGAAAGGGACGGCACCAAAGTGTATCTCGAGATAGTGGGCTTTTGGACTCAGGAATACCTTGAGAGGAAGATAGGTAAGCTGAGCGCGTTATCTGGCATAGATATGATTGTGGCTGTGGATGAGAGCCTTGCATGCTCCAAGCTGCAGAAGTTGAGTGGGAAGGTGATTTATTACAATAAGCACGTCCCTCTGAAGCCGATTCTTGACCACCTTAGGAAATACGATGAAGCCATTACTCAGGCTCAGATTCAGGCTCTAAAAAAGGAGGGTATTAGCCTGAAAGGCGATGTTATAGGCATTGAGGATCTTGCCAGATCTCATAGTGTCTCAGCTGAAAGTGTTGAGGTTGTACTGCAGGGAATTGACGCAAATAGGTATAGAAGGGTAGGGCAATACTACGTCTCTGTAGAAATGCTACAGTCCCTAAAAGAAAAAATCGAAAGTCTTGGAGAACCGACACTTTCCACAGCTGCAAAGGTGATCGAATCTCACGGGCTACGAAATCCAACGGATGTATTGGAAGAACTAGGTTACACTATTGCCTGGGCAGGGCTGGATTACGAGAAGACCAGGGTAAAGAAGATTCTGACCTAGCTGGACAGGAGTTGTAGATTTGCTAGTAAGCCCAAACCCAAACATCTAGTCAAGCTTGTTCTGGCAAACGGCTACACACACTAACTTCTTCCTTTCTTGTCTGATAAGACCCTATTAGCTTGTTACCAAACGGAAAAGATAGTTGTTGGATAAAGTTGCAATCATAGAAGACTATGGTATTCTCCTAGCGAGTATGCGTTGCATTCTACGAATCTCAGATCTCAAGTAGTCTTTTTCATAGCCATAGTAATACAGTTCATGCCATAAATCGTCTGGCGTGGAATGGCTCTTGCCAAGTACAACTGATGCCCACTGTTCCTTTGTTTGAGCCAGTGTAAGGGGAAATGTCATCCGGTAAAACGGATGATCAATAGCATCTGGCAAATATCCTATGAGGGGAAGATCGTGTTTGATCAGGCGGGTTTTTTCCCTTATCCCTTTCGCATAAAGCTCGTGGAAATCACCTTCATCCTCAGGTAACATATCAAAGATGACATTGGCGTTCCTCAAGTCGGCGTCATAAAGGTGCTCTCTCTTGATTGTAATCTTATTATCAAGGCCCATTCGCTTCACATTTTCTAATGCGGCACGATGCCTTCTCAGGTTATTTTCATACCCAACCGCCTTCTTGAGTCCAGACTCTCTGACTGCGAATATCAGAACACTTGCATCACCACAACCTAAATCATAGAAAACATCCGAGGGCTTGATTTCCGCAAGCTTAAGCATTTTCCTCTTATGTCTATCATCAAAAAAGTCCGCAAGCCCCAAATCATCCTTGCTATAGTGTTGCTTCGTTAGCCTCAATAACACCACTAATAGCTAAGATGAATCTTAATGTTTTGGTCTCATCACCCAAAGTTACCACTCTATCACCCGAAATTACCATTGGGTCAAAATCTCCCTAACAGTTACGAGTGTCTAAATCATGATAGTATAGATACTAATTTTTCGTATTCCATTAATGGCAATCTTGCTATCCGCAGGTTTTCTTTTACGTGCGTAGGGTCCTTTTGCCCGATAAGAGGAGAGATTAGTGGTGCAGACCTTGCTATTTGGAGGCATTTTAGGCTCGGCTCGTCAATCCCTTCAATGTTCGGCAGCATTCTTGGGTCAAGAAGTCTTCCCTGCAGTAGTGGTACACTTGTAAAAACTCCGATGCCGAGTCTCTTTGCAGCTTCCAACGTTGAAAGCATTTCTCCATTAACATTTTGGTTCTTAAGGGTAAACGCTTCCCTCATCGCCAAGTTAAATGGCAATTGAATGAATTTGAAGCCGTGATTGCTATCTACTTCCTCTGCTATTGAGACGACCTCTGCAAGGCTTAGATATTCAGGGCTGTCCACATGTACTCTAAAACACGACCATGTTGCTAATCCATAATACCTGATCTTGCCTTTTTTTCGCATATCACTATAGAATCGGAAAACCGATCTCAATTTTTCAAAGAACTCTTCCCTACCAATGTCGTTTAATTGAGATTCCGCGGCGTTGTGCATATACATTAAATCAATGCATTCAACTCCAAGATTGCGAAGGCTTCTGTGCAGCTGATCCTTCAGGTAGTTTACGGACATGCAATGCATCCCTGACGAAATTTCTTCGGGTTTTAGCACGCCGGGTTTGACTAGATTTTCCTGCACATACTTCCAAAAGTCTAGTTTCAAATCTGCATCTGGCGTAAGGTAGCCGTTTTTTGTCGCAACGAAAATCCCGCTCCTCTCTGCAATGCCTTCTTCGACAATCTTTTTCAACGCGTTGCCAACAGAGCGCTCTGCCTTCTGGGAACGATAGTTTATCGCAGTATCGATTACGTTAATTGCACCAGACCTCACAGATTCTTCGATTGCCCTTGAAACTAAGAGGTCAGTTTCCTGGTTTGTTTCTCCAAGGTAAGTTCCCATGCCTAGACTTGACAATGTTAGACCTTGAAAGTTGCGAAAATGTTCTCTCAGCGTTCCATTCCTGACTGCCTTCTCGGCAAAGTCTCCCGTTCCTTCTTCGCTGGCAAATCCTTCTATGCTCAAGTTCTTCTTTTTATGAAGCGTAGGAGTGGGTATTTTTGCATTAGGAAGTTCTGTTACCTTGATGGGGGATAGTTAGAGGCGTTAACTGTAGGGTGATGAACCACTTACTCCAAGTCTTGATGCGAGTTCGTCTTGCAAGATTTTCCTCAATCGACCAACAGCATAAATTATTTCTGGTTCCATTTCAATAATATCAGTTTTATCAAGATAACTAGTTAACAATTGTATACTATAGTTAAGGCTCTGTAAAGTTGGTGGGTGATGACGAACTGATTTCACGCTCAGTCACCCGCAGACTTGACAGTTCCCGGGTGGACGCATGGGTGCCCATGAAGCCCTTATGAGTTTAAGAATTGTCTGCAGAGCGCTACACGCCTGGGTAATTCCTGAGCAGGCATCTGTAGCAGAGGCTTGGAAGGTGTTCGACCCGAACGGAGAGCTAAAAAATGAGGAAATGGGGAAATAGAGTAAAGGAAGTTGGGAAGCAGGTTGCTAGGATTGCTCGCCTGCACAAATATGAGGAGGAGCTGGAGTTTCTGCGGACCTGGGAAGGTGCTCCTGAGAATCCTGGCGCCAAACGTGAACCACGGAAGAAACACAGCGACTGATTGCGCCGGGCTCGAGCTCAAAGGCTTCCTCATATTAAGGGCAGAACGGTTGTAGGCTGGTGAAAAAAGCGATTCGCCATACAAAACATGGTCGTCCTATTAAGACCCTGTAGGCTGTTGGTTCTGAAGACGGATCTATAGTCGTGGGTCCGAGCTTCTGAGGGTCTGCTCCAAATGACTCGTTGACCTACGGGGGACAACTATTCATGGCTGAAACATAGTGAGGATGTGCTAGATCGTAGTGTGTCTCAATCCGTTCGTTTCCGCTACCTTCGCTTACTTTTTGAGCGTCTGGAGGCAGAAGATGCACGCTTGGGAGGTTGCTTCGGTTCGAAAAGACCTATCATATTTCCTTCGGGGTCGGCTCCGAGAAAGGTGAATCCTATGTTTGGAACTTCTTGCTTACCCATGACTTCTTTTCCTCCAGAATTCTTGAACGTCGTAATAGCCGAATCGATTCCATCGACTTGGATCCAGTTCCTAGGACCATCCTGAGTACCCATCTTCTTGTACATCCCCCCGCCGACGCTCTTGCCTTCAGGTCCTGTCGAAATAACCCAGTAGTCAAAATCAAGCATCGGGGGGCCCTTTTTGAATTTCCATCCGAAAACATCTTTGTAGAACTTGCTCAGCCCTTCAACGTCGTTTGCAGGGATCTCGAAATGGACTACAGTCTTGACGACCATCTCTTTCAGACCTTTTACGTAGACCTGCGATATTTAAGGATGGAGTGTGTCCCGAGCAAGATCCTATTTGCTGGTTGAGCTCTTTTTCTTTGAGCCTTCTTTTCGGACCTCCTTTTCCAAGACATGCGGTCTAGTGATCTGTATTAACGCATATTCATTTCCACTTCTGTCCTTGAAGTTGATGCATGTACCATCAGGTACCTCAAACTCAGAACCATCGGCTTTCCACCCTCTTGCCTTGAGTTCATTAGCGGTAGCCGTGATGTCACCCACTTCATAAATCAACCGTTTGCTTGGCGCTTTCACATGATCGGCAATCAATAGTATTGGCTCCCCGCACAGGTCGAACGCCGCTACCTTGGCTCCGGACTCCTCAAATTCCCAAACCAGCTCTGCGCCCAATACGTTTCTATAATAGTAATGGTCTGCCCTGTAATCTGAGGTACCAATGTAAACATATATCAACCGTTTGAATAGACTAGACATTCCAATCACTGGACACGACCTTACCGGCCTAGTCCTTTCTATAAGGGCTTGTTCGAGAAGATGGTGACAGGGAGTAATCTGCGAAAGTTCAGTCGAACCTTTTGTCTCTCTTGTCTTGAAACTTGGCGGGCCCGGTGGGATTTGAACCCACGAACTTATTCCTTCCGTAGAAAGTGACGAACCGATTCTGAATAAGGTAGAAGGTATGCGGTCCCACACATTATCAGTACGAAGGCCGTTGTTTAGAGGATTTGTGTTTTGACAGGGCTACCAAATTGCATAGGAAACCCCAAAATCACACGAAATAATAGCATCGTAATTCCTATTATTTTATTCAAAGAAAAGAGCTGAGTAAACTCCACCTAGCCAACATGTTGTTGGTGACACCAAAGGCCGTCTTGACTGTACGTCCCTCGCGTACGTTTGCTTATGAATTCCAGTACTAGATTGCGCAGAACTCGCCTTGGACAGGCTCTCCCCTGAAGAATTCTACGTCAATCCCTTGCGGTGAATCGAACTTGATGATTGCACCGTCTACTACGCTAGTTCTCTTCCAGCCTGGTAACTCTGGGCAGTCACTGGTAGTGCAGAGAACCATCGTCTTTTCCCTTGTCTCTTTCTCGTAGTAACAGCACCTTACCATAGGTTCTTAGGGTTGGAAGATAGAGTTAAGCCTTAGATTAGAATGATTCTAACCTTTCAGGAAGATGACCCTAAGATATCAGCCCAAATGCTCGGAATGGCCAGCTTGACGAAAAAATCTAGGTAGACCTACACTGACAGGACGCGAGCCACTTGCAAAGCTAAAACAATCTCTGGCCCCTGTTGCTTTACTAACTGACCGCCCTAAATCGGTCCGAAGAAATGGCGGAAATGCCAGATGAGCCTTAGGCTTTTCGTCCGCATCGATAATGGCTCGACCTTCATGTATTCCACCCTTACAGCCAAAATCGAAATTACTCGTGTATCCCAGGACAACAACCGTTCGCAGAGAGGGGTTGCCGGTCTTATTTCTTGGGATTTTCTTTACTCAGTATCATTGCTTCCTTTACCCATGTGGCAAATTGCTTAGGCTCGATGTCCTCTTCACTCCGGATCTTTACATGTCGCAAACCTTTTCCTGAACCCTCGAACAGTTGTTTCGGGTCAGACAATTCTGTTGCCCTGAAGAAGCCGAAGTTGATGTACTCCTTATGAGGATAATTGATTATCCAAGCAATATTTCCATCAGACATGAAAGTAAGGCTGCCCCACTTTATCGCCTCTTCCATTGAGGGTTCAGCTTGAAAGGCAATCTCCCTAACCTTGGTCGCAAAGATCTTCTTCTGTGGAGAAAGTTCGTCAAGCCATTCCTTGACCTTGGAATCCATTTCTTTGAAGAACTCTCTTAATATTAAAAACATGACTGTAGAAGTGATGATCTTATCCCGTGGACGATAAGGGAACAGTTATTATGAAGCCCAAATAATTGAATGAGTGGCGACGATGACGACTCAGAGTTACGGGATAACGTGACCTAAAGGCATTTGACTGAGTCGCCAATACTAACGAATTCTTTATCGCCTGCGTACCACCTTGTAATTACCAATGTAGCCATCAATATTTGCAAGGAAGCTATTAATCTCTGAAACAGGGACTATGGGAACCCCCGCAACTATCCTGCTGAGATTCGGCAGTAGCGTAACTATGGCTGGCAATACCGTCTTAATATTCAAAAACTTCTCGCTCCTCAACAATATTCTAGCCCTCCGGATCTGCTTCCTCGCGATTCCGCCAAGGCTTGAATTGCCTGCACTCCTCCCCCAGTGCTTGCAGTCTATTGATATGCACATACTCCCTTTGACAGCTATGAGATCAATCTGCACCCTCGGTTTTGCTATGACCAAATTACTCCTGACATCATAGCCGTACTGTTCTGCAACCTCAGAAACGAAGAGCTCAAAGTCCCTCCAGTCTAATCTCTGCGAAACCTTCCTCAAATCCTGCACCATTGGCGCTGCAAGCATTGCAATTCTAACCCTGTCAGAGGACTTTAGCTGCAAAGAACCGTCGTACATCTGCCCTATACCATGGGACTCTACAAATGCAAGCGAACGCTTCCAGACGTTCCTTGCTATGCCATGTGGGGGAGAAGCATCGAGCAGGTCACTCTCAATCAAATCAAGCATTGAAAGCAGTAGGTTTCCATTCAAAGCTATTCTCGGGAAGGACGGAGTTTCTTGCCATTTAACAACATTGTAGACATTATTTCACCCAGTTCGACTTATGGCATTGAGCGTTATTTCGGTACATGGGTATCTTTACCGCACTGAGAAACTGGTTTGGCGGAAGGCCAAGCCTGTCTGTCCTAAGCGCTGATATGTCAGCTCCGATGTCAGGCGCAATAACAGAGCCAACGGCAATTTCCATTGCCCACCAAACAAGTACAAAACCAAGGGCAATTTCCATTGCCCACCAAACAAGTATCGAAGACACGCCAATAGCGCATCGATTCGATTATTCGCCAGTACTTTCTGTTGAGGCGCCAGTCAGCTCGCATACTCCGATCAGCTCGTTGAATCCGATCACAGAAGACCATGATATTACTCCCATAACCACGACTGCACCAAAGGTGTCGGTGCCGTCCACAACGACTACAGAAACCTCCATTACGACTCCAGCAGTCACTCAATCACCAGAAAAGCCGAAGTCAAGGTCTCGAACGACAAAGCCCAAAAAATCTACGAAGTCTAAAGCAAAAAGCTAGGCGCAGTAAAACAATGGGGCCTGGAAGGTCCCTCCCTCCTTTTCATTTCTATAAAACCTATATTATTCGGCATTAAATTACATTTTATGTGGCCTGCCCTAGCCGTTTGCGGGGTTGTCATAACCTTCGCGGGAATATTTTTCCTGCTATTCGGCCCTCTTGGCATAATGCTGCTCCTAGCAGGACCTGTAATGATAGCTGGAGGCCTTCTGCTAAAAGAGCCCAACCCTCCACTGTCAGACGATCCTACAAAAAAGTTCTGCGCGTACTGCAATGCCGAAATTGATAAAGAAGTTTCTATATGTCCCGAATGTCGCTTCCCCTGTTAAGCAAGAGCTTTTAAGAAGATGTTTTTGGCATGGCAATAGAATTGAACAAATCTGCAGCAATAACTCTTACACTCTTAACATTAGCATTAATGACAACCTTGCATACAGCATTTTCTGCAGAGCAGCTATCAATCAAAGGGACCTATGAAACTACGTCGGCTACAACGCTGAGCAACAGGACGACTGCTGAGGGGGTAACATACAGAACGCTGAATGTCAAGGCTGAAATGCGAGGGGATCTAGAGGGTCTGCTAGAATATCTAGTCTTTCAGGAGATAGATACAAAAACGAACAAGGCCTCTTCGACTGGTTGGGGAACTTTTACTGGCAAGGTCAATGGTAGAGGGCCCGGGCAGGCAGTGTTTTCATTTGTCGCAAGCGTAGGAGGCTTCAACACTACAAGCTCGACGCTGATAGGACGGTTCTGGCATGACAGGGGCAGGGATGGATTGGAAGGATATCATCTGGAGGGCACCTTCAGAAGTAGCAGCTCAGTTGCAGGAACATACGAAGGGCAAGCGGTCTTTGGGGAAGTGGCTGCTAACACGAGCCCGATACCTTACATCATACTGATAATAGGAATAGCCGTTGCTGTATTTACGCTAATCTACACGAGAAGGACTAAGAAGACTGCAGTTCAACAATAAGTCCATCGCTCCAGCCGTACTTCTTATCCATAAGATCTACCACACTAGCCGCTAGATCAGGTTCCCCACTTACAATCCTTGCAGTCCCCTTGAAGCTCTTGTGTCCTGCCCTGAATGATATTGATGTGTCGCGTCTGATGTTCCGTACCCAGTTCGAGTGCTCTCTTAACTCCGATACAATGTAGTAGTTTCCTCCATGCTCAACAAACCATATCTCTACTTGGTCTAACTGTAGTTAAACCAAAACTTTTAGCAAGCGTGTATGATTCTGCGCGCGCGCTCCGTTCCGTTCTAGAGTCGCAAATCGAATCGGAATATGTGAATATTGCTGTGTAAAGATTGGTGGATGAAGCGCCAATTAGGAAATGATAACTAGTCGTTGCATTCAACATCTAATTTCCTTGTAGAAATATTGGCAGTGACAAACATTGTCTTATCAGCGGCGCAAACCTCCACGGTACCGTAGAACCTAGCTTCAGAGTAGTCAATATACAGCAAGTAATAACTTGCATTAGCTCGTTGATATATGGTCGCCCATCCGCTACTATTGGTCTTATACTCTTTCATAGGGCAGTGATAACCAGTGATCTTAGAACCATTAGGTGCTATGACAACTTTTTCCTGCTCCCTGACAATTGCCCCACTTGGGACTCGCACGCCAATACATTGCCTGAGAGTTGGCCATGGTTCCGGACAGGTGTCTCGAGGCTTACATACGGGACGGGGTGTCTCCGGCAGTACAATATCATTTGTGGAATTAGCGGGACCGACGGCTATGGTTCGCCCTCCCAATGGCCTATCGTGGGCTTTGTCGCCTGGAATCATATGCACGTAAAGAACCGGCCCTGCTCGTGAGGTTAAGTTAGTAGGAAGATTGCTCTCTAAAATAATATCTCGATTAGGTTTGTCGGTAGAAATTATCATTATCGCATAGGCTAGAGAGCTGGCGATGACTAGGCCGATCGCAACTAGTAAAGCTAAAACGGTCCTCTTCAAAGTATCACCAGATTTTTCCTATCGGTTCATTGAAAGAAATCTAACATTAAGTTTACCCCCGTACAGCGTGCCGAAGACCTATTACAAATGTATGTGGGAAGAAAGAAAAATGATCGCCGGATGACCTGCGTCCTGCAATTCCACCCACGAAATTCATGAAGCGTTCCAACTTACCATGTCACGGTTGGAGCATCGAGATGGCCGTATCCCGTAATCCCACGAAGGTGAAGGGACCTTGCATGAAATAGCTTGTGCTGTCTCGCCAGAAGGTGACGACTGCAGGACCTAGGTCCGGCTTGCCTGCTTCCTTAGGTTGGGGATCCACACCAACCCCTACCGCACCCGCATATGAAAAGCGCTTTACATGCGGCCCTGCTTGCATTGTAGCCTCTGCAGCCCGAGTTGCATTGAAGTTTTCCACGGTCGTGATCTTCTCTTCGTATATCGTGAAACCGCCTGAGTAGAATAGAGTAACACGATCATTGGATGGCATCAGCCTAACTCTCTGAAGTGTTACATCTCCCGGAAGCTTGGTGGGAACCAGGACAGTGAAAGTTGCCTTGCTCCGTGCCTCCTCTATTGAGACCAGCTGACCATATGCATCCTCGGCAATAGGAGCGGGACGCTCAACTACTTGTGATGGTTTCTGACCCTCGTCTATGGCCTTGATATTTTTACACTGTTCAGGCTGATCACATAGAATCCATACGCTACCGTCGTTACACGCAAGTCGAAACTTTTCCTGCCTACCTTCTTGTCCTGGGGACACCTCGACCGTGCAGTCAAGACTGAAATGAAAACCGCAAGGATCAGCGAACAGGTCCAGACTTACTTTGTGTATGAAATATTTCGCGTTCTCATCGGCTAGAGTTCTTTCTGCATGCCATTTCCCAGTCCTCGGATAGCAGACGTTGTTCAGATGACCATCATACCTCGGGTCACCGTATTTTGATCTCTCGCCACTCATACGCGCAATTCCAAATTCAGTGAGCTCAATGTAATCCCCGGTCTTGTAGTCCGCTCCTAACAGGGTAATATTGCCGATGCCCCCGATTACGCTGCTAGAATTTGTGTAGTCTCGAACTATAACGTATTTGCCACAGATAACAAACCAATCACATCGGGTATCGGGTGGGATCCCCCTAGGGGGTGGGTTTATTGTCGATGAGTTAGGTTTGAGCGGAACATTTGCAATCCAGGACGGTGGTATGGGGGTAGAGTATTGGAATGCTAATATGAGAGCTATGATAACAGCCGCGATTATTCCCATAACGGCAACGATTGTTATTGTCTTTGGTTTCAATACTCACACGTTTCCAATCTTCAGGTGTACATCACTTGAGTGCTTACGATCATGGCTCCACGATTAACCAGCCAATTTCCTCTGGATGTGTTGCAAGCTTTTCATCAATCTTTTCATCGGGTCTTGGATCAAGTAAGATTGGAAACTTCCCCGGCCTATCAATTATGAAGGTCTCAAAGCAACTCCCCGTGTAAACATATGCTCCTCTAGGATGAGGGAGGAGCTGCCCGTCTTTGCAGTATTCGGCGCACGGATGCATGGGTACACTGCAGGAATTTAGAAAACGGGCGGGCACTGAATAGTCGGGTAGCGCTAGTTTGTAATGATGTGTGTACGAATCATAACTAAAGATATCCAGCTGCATAGCTATGGATTTGTTCTCCCCCAGCTTTACGGTGATGCTAGGAGGTATCCACCTCGAATTGTTTATACGAAATCCAGAGTAGAGCGTCGTACCCCATACCTTACTTTTTCCTCCCTCGCTCGTGGTTATTATGGGCGCCTCCCACTGATTCCCCAATCGTGCAGTCGAAAGGGTCACAACCTGAGTTTGATTTGGATCGATTGCTATGAAGTCGGCCCGTTCATTGCAAGACCTTGGAGCATAACATGCCCAAATGACAAACACCGAGTAATATCTTGAGCTGACCGATGGATGAACCCCTACCCAGCCAGTTTCATTTGTGAGGTAATACAAATCAGGGCAATGAAGGAAGATGATTTTAGTGCCGTTAGGAAATATGTATCCCAATTCGTCCTCAAGAAGCCTTGCCCCATATGGTAATCCAAAACCGCAGCCCGTGCGATCGGCCTCAAGTGGAACAAGACGGACAGCTAATCCACTCACATTTACGCTCCCAGATCTTGATATTATGTGAACATAGAAGACTGATTCCTTCTTTGTCTCTGCTGAATTAGCTATGCCACCTGTTGAGTTAATCCTGAATTTGACAGAGAATAATTCTTGCGATAGGACCTCTACCATTCCTGATACATTCACTGTGTAGTCTCCAGGAGGCACCACTCCAGCGTCGTAAGGAAGGCAGTGGAGACCAGCGCCCTTAACATCACCTTTGTACTCGCCTCCCTCTGCAAAGCAGGCAGGTACTACTCTCTTCATATTCCAGACTGCGTGATTGGTCGAAGAGTCTCCTGCTTTTACCGTGATCAGGTTACCAATCACTGCGCGAGGCTGTAAGACGATTATATCAATCCCGATAAGATTGTAGAAGTAGTAAAATGGGTAGGCCCACATGAGCTTTCCTGTTTCGTTGAAGACGGTGATCTTAAGACCTTGTGACATGTGGAAAGTTGCGTTTGTCGAACCTTTGTTTAG
>CAZXXP010000003.1:31218-35116 GCA_964644785.1 uncultured Nitrosopumilales archaeon
ATTGTCCATTGAATTGTGAGGTTCTCTCCTGGCATGTAGGAATGTTTGTCGACGGACAACCACACAGCGACTCCTTTTCCAAGATCTCTACAATCTAGCGGTCTATCAGCCACCTCGGGACAAACTGAGCTGACATTCCCTAGAATGGGATTGTTTATTTCACCCAGAGCTGGCGGAGGTTCAGAGACGAGACGGGAGGGAGGGCTTACCGCTAGATACAAGGCTGATAGAGTGAATAGGCCAGCCAAGACGAAGCTAGCAAAGGCGGGACTAGGTGTTATGCCATGCTTCAAATTATCCTTCTTATGACAAGTACTCGAGTGATAAAATGCTTCTGCAGTATTTTTTCTTTAGATGTCCCTGACGGCATGAAAGCGCATTGTTAGGGCCTAGCCCTTCAAAGATTCCGCGATGTGCACCATAGCTTCCCCTTGGTAGCAACCTCCTACTCTGACATAGACTGTCTCTCTAAAATTGATGACATCTGCAACTCCGCCACGATTCCAGGATGGATAGCCTGCATACCATCCTACATTGCTCCACTCAGACTCAGGGTTTGGATTAGGATGGTCGACGGTTACATTAGGCCTGTGACGCTCCCATATCATGATCCCTCCTTTTTCATAGAAGGTCTGCTCATTGGCATCGGGCTCTAATGGCCTATCCAAAAACAGTAGGAGTGCAGTTTCCTCAAGCATTACGATGCCTTTCAGTGAAAACCCTTTGGGAAGAGTATCACTGGATGGCAACCTGATAGCATAAGAGGTAACTTCCTGCTTAGCTTCCTCCAAGGTTTTGATACCTTCCTTGGAAAAGACTATTGGTGGCGGACAGTTTGCTCCATTGCAAACGTCGCAGGGTGATTGTAGCTCTGGGACCGGACCAATGCGAGAAGGTTCAAACTTATAGGAAGGTTTTGAAACAAAGTATGGCATTGTGGCTGCAAGCGCTAAGAAAGCAATTGCAACACCTCCTGTTATTGCTAGCAGGCGTTTATTCATCCTTCTTGTTTTGTACTCCATGTACTTCCATCAACCAAAACAATAGAGGATCCTTTAGGGTCGTTTACATTACTTATCACCTGACCACCGAATATTCCGCTTGGAAGAGTGAAGATCAGCCTGTCGCGTATTACATCCCACCACCCAATTTGCTTCCCGCCAGAATCGGAACCTGCATCTAGCGTACCATCATAGTTTAGCCTTAACCAGCTGCCGTTCCCAAGATATGATCCTAGGTAAACATGCGAGCCTTTATGAAGAAAATACTTAGTGTCAGATTCGAATGGAAATGGGCTGAGGGTCAAATAAAACGCCCCAGCTCTGTAGGGGCATATCCCATCATCATGACAAATGTTTGGAACCATCCAATGCAACACCCTCTCGCTCGAGCTGGGGTCTGCGGAATATACGGTCGCGTAAATTGATACCTCATGAAACCCGTACGACGCATTATTCTGCGCCGTCAAAGTAACTGTGACATTAATTCGATCGTTCCGTCCTAGGAAGACCGGATTCTGGGATATGCTTATTGAAACGTCTGTAAGGTTATACTTGGGGTCATTAGGAGGTAGAGATTCCATCCGCGATACCCAACGGCGTGAATGAGAGCAGTATTCTACCCAAATAACGCAGACTCTTTGAGCATATGTGCTATTGGCAAGTGTATAACGAATTGATCCCATACCGGAAGCTCTTATTTTGAATTCTACCCTGAGAGGGAAATCAGAATCCGCGCAGATGTCCTTTTCTTGTTGACAATCTCTATCGGTTGTAATAGAAAGCGTGAAACTTGCAGAGGTACCGTTCACCAACGTGAAATGGGATCGCTCGTCTGATGCGAAGCCTTTTTGAGAGAAGTAACCGCTAATGTTTAGTATCCGGTGGCGCTCTCCTGGTGGAGGAACTCTTAGAGTCGCATACATCGTTTGGTTAGCGCGAATCGTTACTTGCGTGCCATCAACCATGCACGGACCTCCCAAACACCCCGGGACACCCAACTGTGGCACGTATAACAAATAAGATTGCACATTTATTGGATGAATAGCTATCCAACCTGTATTATTTGTTTCATATTTCTCCTCCTGTCGAAATAACGACTGCAACTGTCCATTTGTGTAGTTTTCTGGCACAGCTCTAACAGGAACTCCTCCGACAGATTTTACCAAGTACGGGTGCTGGTATATTGTATGTACGTAGAGAACCGTTTCTTTCTTGAGTTCTGTTGAATTAGAACGTAAGCTTTCCTTTCTTGGCTCTGTAACGTTAACAATTGGTTTCATAGCCTCTGCCATGTTCGCAGGTGAAACGCAAGGAGGAGATCCGCGTCGCAGAGTTACAGCCCCATCCCCTAATATTTGGAGAGTAGTGTTCCATCTTAGGCCACGGCCACCCGGGAAGTAGACAGCTCCAAGATTGGCCTTCGGATTCAGATCTTTTACCCCTCCGGTTGTATCAATGTAAGGGCTGGGTCCTCCCCTCGCATCATTGTAAGGGCAACCCTGCCCGAGGGCGTAATCGATGATGATCGTAGCTATGTAATTACCCGAGGAGAGGAACAAAGTGGTATTATATGCAAACACAAACTCCGCAATCTCGATTCTAAATAGGGGTTCGTCGCCAAATTTAAGAATCTTAAAATCTATCGCAAATGCCTTTCTTGATGATGATGGCTCGCCTGCCATATTGTTAGACTTCGTGTCTCTTTTTGTTTCTGTTGTAGGGGGTTGCAGGGGAGCTAGGTAAAGTAAGAGCCCTATGATAGCTACCATAACCCCTATGATCGCCAGGAAGCGCTTGTCCAATCCTAACGTGAAATACACACTCACATGATAAAACACTTCTGTATCTTTCTTCTACAAGGCGTGCTCAGTCATCTATCCTGGAGAGCCATAATAAGACGCAAGTCAGGCCCCGACAGTTAACAGGGAGAGCCAGGCCGCTGAGCTTGTCAGAACCTTATGTTGAATGGCGAAAATACTAGCCTTTATTAGAAACTAACAAGCGGTATAGCTTACTCACACACACTATAGGCAAAAATCACTAATTTTTGTCATTTTAGACTAAAATTGCATTTTAGTTAAAACCACGGGTTTACCTAGTCTCTATTTTACGCATCTTTCCAGTCTTCCGACCTTCTGTAGTTAGGTAGAGGAACTGAATTTCCTGCATGACACCCAAAGGATAATTCCCTGCTAAATTTAGGTTGAGCCAGTGAAACAAGAGCTCTCCATAGCCATCCCATCGATCATACTAGAGGAATGTTCCACGCTTAGGGAAAGAACAGAAAAAACAGGGATGATAGCAAGGGCTGCAGCCATTTTTGGCATCAGCAAGATTTGCATTTATGGGATGGATGGCTTCAAGGCAACTGATGAAAGAGGATTTCTGAAACTAATACTGGAATACCTCGAAACTCCGCAGTATCTGCGAAAGAAAATTTATCCAATTTCCGAAGAGCTGAAGTTTGCCGGGCTTCTGCCCCCACTGCGAATTCCAAGCCATTTGGTCTCTGCAGATATCTCCAAAGTCAAGGCAGGTGATGTGAGGGAAGGTATCGTTGTAAAGCAGGGCGAAAGGTTGTTTGTTGATGTAGGATTATCAAAACTTGCAACGATTTCTGGCAACATTTCTCCTAACACGAGGAGAAGCGTGCAGATAGATTCCATAGGCAATGAAATTTCAGCAAGGATCATCGACAGTAAGGATGTTCAGGACTACTGGGGCTATGTTGTAGAAACCTTCCCCAGCATGACCAAAATGTTTCAGCTCCTTAAACCAGATCTTGCAGTTCTTACCTCAAGAAAAGGCGCCAACATTCAAAATAAATGGGATTTCATCAGTGAAAAAATCAGATCCTAACAGTGTGCTTGTAGCATTCGGTTCTCCAAAACATGGCC
>CAZXXP010000004.1:0-35080 GCA_964644785.1 uncultured Nitrosopumilales archaeon
GAAGAGTATCTGCAGAAACCGCATTGGAATTCCGCTGCTTGACCCATACAGCTGAGGTTTGGCTGGACTTATCACATCCGCATTGATAACAGTTCTTCCAAGTATCCTGCTACCATTGACAACAATTTCAGCTTCTATATCAAATTCTCCCTTCGTTCTTGGAGAGAAGTCAACAAGCGTGCCAGAAGTAACAGTTCTGTCGAGCTGTACGTCTCCTTCTAAGCTCCTTACCTGAACCCTGAAATCCCTAAAACGTTCATCGTTTGTTGCGGTTATTTGGTAGCCGTTTGCGTTCTGCAAAACGATTAGTGAAACGGGGTTTATGGTAACGGCAACCGGTAGTGTTAGTGTATTGTTGTTTCTTCCGTTCGTCCCTGATACTGTAAGAGTAATCCTTCCTTCATACGTATTGTAAGATGCGTTCGGATCTATCATCTTTGCGGTAAAATTCATCGCTGCCATTTTGTTCGATTCAACGGTAAATGCAGCAGGAGTCAAAGCGACTTGAATCTGTGAATTGCTCCAAGATGCAGACACAGTAACCCTTGCGGCCGTATTTGAAACGGACTGAACTCTTATAGTTCTGCTGAAGGAAACCTGACTGGGCGCTAGCTGGGCGATCAATTGGTGCGGTATTACCGATATCGGACTTGTGACTGCATTAAGGATGTCAATTCTTCCAGAGCCCTGATAGTTTACGGGGAACAGCTCTCCTGTTGTAGTGTTCCTTAACGGTCTTGATGCTGGAGCTAATATGCCGATGA
Organism: uncultured Nitrosopumilales archaeon; assembly: GCA_964644785.1. Classification (GTDB taxonomy): domain Archaea; phylum Thermoproteota; class Nitrososphaeria; order Nitrososphaerales; family UBA57; genus VHBL01. Next base: position 765 of record CAZXXP010000004.1, read on the forward strand.
CTTCGTCTCTGGTTAGGTTCTTGTTCTGCAACAGTAGGGCAGTAGCACCTGTCACAAATGGTGCAGAGAAGCTCGTGCCGCTAAGAACTGAAAACTTTCCTCCAAGTGCTGTTGAAACTACCGCTATGCCCGGGGCTATCAGGTCTGGCTTGGCGTAAAATGGGGATACTGGTCCTCTGGAGCTCGATTCAGCAAGCTGCTCTGGCTTTGTCTGAATCCTTATGGATGCAATCAGCTTTTCTGCTTTCATCCGCTCAAGCAGCTGTAGACCAGTTTCCCTCTCTATACCGACCACGGGTATCCGTGGGTAATAGCCCGGAGGATTGTCATCGTGTAGTAGCGAACCATCGAACAATCCTGGTACGTTGTTGAAAACCATCAAACCTATGGCACCCTTTGACGAAACGGATTCTTCCTTGATTGAGAAGAAGACAGATTGATTGCGAACATTTGTGCCGCGCTCTGCAATAGCGATCTTGCCATTCAGGTTCATGTTTGCTATGTCCTCAGGTCTTGCATAGCTCACAAAGACGAGTTCTCCAGAAACGGTTTCTTTAGAAATATCAGAGCCTAGCAGAGCTCGCGATTGAACAGCGGTGGTCTCTCCAGTAATCCGAACTTCTGATTCAAGCGGTATGTAGCTTGAGCCTACAGAAATTGTGGAATATAGGTTAGCGGGACCTCCGATTCTACCTGTGGGGCCAGAATTACCCGCAGCTGCGACGACAATGATACCGGCTTTTGTGGTTGAAGAAATCACCCTTCTAAGCACATCTATGTTATTTGCGCTACCCAAACTCAAGTTAATGACCTTGGCGTTATCCTTGACAGCCCTGTCGATGGCGATGGTTACATCGGAGGTTCTTACTCTTCCTTTGGAATCGACCACTCTGTAAGCAAGAATCTTTGCGTTTGGAGCCACTCCCCTGAACTTCCCATCAGCCGCTATTATCCCAGCCACATGAGTTCCATGTCCAGATCCATCTGCATCAGCAGGATCATCGTCGTTATCGACATAGTCATGGCCTCCTACGACCTTGTATCCCGGACCGAATCCACCTCCAAGATCAGGGTGCATGTAATCGACTCCGGTATCGATTATGCCTACAAGGACCCCTGCACCGGTACTGTTCCGGCTCAGGGCCTGCAACTCCCCTCCCAAGGCTCCAAGAACAGGCCTCTCATCTAGGTCTATGTTCATGACATAATCTTCCTGAATTCTCTGTGGATCGATGACACTCCTTAGTGGTTGCTCCTGACTTGAAGGAATTTCTATTATCGCTGCGTGAACCGTATAGGTTAGAATGTCAACGGGTCTGAAATCTATGCCAGCTCTCTTAATGCCGTCAAGGACTTGCTCAGCCTTGGAAATGAGGATAGACTCGATATTTTTCTGTATGCTCTTCGGGCTTACATGCAGTCTTTCTGCAGATGCTATTACCGAATCGTCTGAAACCAATATGATTATTCTTTGGAAATCATCCGTGGCTCTGGCAGGAAGAACCGTTGGAGAGAAGAGCAGGAATACGGCTAATACAGTGAAGATATAGCGCAAGACTCTAAATGTTAACGCATTATCAATAATTTAAACTTGGTTGCAACTCCGAAATCTCCAAATGTTAATAGCCTAATTTGAAATGGGCTTGTCCGGGCCTCGGTAGCTCAGCCTGGTAGAGCGTTGCCTTGGTAAGGCAAAGGTCCCGGGATCGAATCCCGGCCGAGGCTCTTTTTGTTGTATACACCAATTGCTCTGCTTAGGCTAGTTAACGATTTGTTAACAACCTTGTCAGCTACAATCTAGGTAAGTTCTTCAGCAAACTGCCCATTGCTGTTGCCGTCTTTCGTAAATGCCCTAGCAAGTTTGCCTAAGACCTGATTTTAGTAATACAACCCTACGGCTCTTCAACTCGTTTGGATCTACTGAATTTAGGCTATCGAACAAGAGGTATTGTATCAGGGCGGGGTTACCAATTTGCAGGAGAGATATGCGTAAGTTCCGCGCTGACATCCCATAACTTCTTGGACATCACCTCGTCATTCGATATGTTTGCTGATTTGGCTACTTTTTGCTTAACAAAATACTTCCCTGCGGTACGATCAACTTCAGGGGAGGATGCTAAGTAGATGCTTGTTTTTGCGCCTTTTTCAGGGCTCAAGAGGAATGGTGCAAATAAGAAGAGAGCCAAGCGAAAGACCCACCAATTGCTCTTCCCCAGATTTGTTCTCACTACCCCAGGATGTAGACAATTCGCTATAACGTTAGTCTCTTTCAACCTTCTTGCGAGTTCATGAGTAAATAGGACGTTTGCAAGCTTTGACTGGCTGTATGCTCTAAAGCCGCTGTAGCGTCTCTCTCCCTGAAGGTTATCAAAATCAATGGTTGCCCCGTAGTGTGCACTGGAAGCGACAGTGATAACACGTGGAAGTGTATTTGTCTTGAGAGTAGGAAGCAACAGATTAGTCAGTAGAAAGGGCGCAAGATGGTTTACAGCAAAGGTCATTTCAATTCCATCTTCTGTAAGATGTCGCTTGGCAAGAAAGACTCCGGCATTATTCACTAGGACATGTAATTTGTCATGTCGTGCGCCGAAATTCTCAACGAGCTTTCTTATTGAATTCTGAGATGAAAGGTCAGCGATCATTAAAGACACCTTTTGGTTGCTACTTTTCTTGATAATTTCATTCATTGCAGCTCCTCCTCTTTCTCGATCTCTGCAGACCATGACTACGCTAGCATTCATTTTGGCAAGGCCTAGTGCTGTGGCTTTGCCGATTCCCGAACTACTACCAGTAACCATGCATACTCTTCCTTGCATACGATTAGAACTCAACGCAGTATCCCCCAACAATTGACAAGATTAGGGTGTCCTCCAGATAACTATACCCCTTTTTCCAACCAATTTGCTTATTCTGTTATCCGCGTCATGCATTTGTCCGTCGGGGTGGTTTTGCATTTGCCTAGCTTTTGATTACTGGAAGAAGCTCCTGCGTGACACTTGGCGACGAGGGGATTACGATCTAAGAAAAACGAATAGGCTATAATGAACTCTATATGAAAGTACAAAAGACATGCAGCTGGAAAAAGACCTCTACGTTACAGACCTCAAGATTTCTAGGGTTGCCAACCAACCCTATATCATTGAAGCCATTGGCAGGTATATCTCAAGGATAACTCTCAACGAAGCCAGTCTTACAAAATTTGCAATCGAACCCACGCGCGATCTTGTTGGGAGCAACATAGTTATCAACTTACAGCCTAAGGATGGGGAACAGATAGGGCTCCACGATGTGCTAATTTCCAGAATCGAAAGGGTGGACAGAAGGAGGGTGCATAGAATCCCAAATACATCATCAATGGATGAAACTGAGTACAGAGTAATGTTCTTCACTCCCAAGAAAGACCCCTCTTCATCTGTAGTGCCATGTCCCAACTACGAGCTGCGCTTTGATCTTACAGAAAACGAATATCAGGAAATCATGCAATCCGATGCGACAGCTGTGTTCTCTGTAAGCTGCAGAAAGCGCTAGTCATCTAATATAATCGCGGACATTTTGGTCTTCTTTAGACTCATGTTGCTCTTCTTCAAATTGAAATATCTTCTCTGGTTCGATTGCTGAGTAGTCCAGAGTCAAATTGAGTGTTTTCTCGAGCACTTTGAGTATAGCCATCGCAGCATTTTCGTCAGCCCCAAGTCCCAAAGTTTCTCCATAAAGACCAACGCTATCTAAGCCGTACATCTTTGCAAAACCGAATACCAAGGCGTTCATTCCTGTGATGACACCTTCGCTCATAGTTTTCACACCATGGACCTGCAATTCTTTCAAGAGCTCGGGAGAGGTCGCTGTCCCGTACACGGAAGGATATTTGACCATCGCCCCTGTTATGAAAGCGCCAAGGGTGAATACCTTCTTCACTCCAAACTTGCTGGCAATTTCGACTATCTTTTCGGATACTATATGCTGCCCTTCTGGTGTCGTCGCTTGCGAATCTCCTGTAAAAATCAGCAAGTTCGTAGGCTTTGCCCAGAAGAACTCTCCTCTTAGCAAATCTGCCGTGCCGTCCTTGTCTATCTGAATCTGGGCTGGGAAGTATTTGGAATAAAGTTCAGCGATCTTGCTGGCTTTCAACGCCTGTACCAGATAATATGGAGCGAGCCTTCCAACATAACCAGTGTCGGGCATCCCACAGATGAAGATTGCAATCTTCTCAGAAGGGATTTCCAGGAATTTTACTTGTGTATTTTCCAACACTGCAATAGATTTACTGCAAGGGTAAATCCCTTTTGTTATCCAGCTCTAATCATTGCATAAGCAACCTGAGCCAGATAGGCTACTGGCCAAAAAATCTGCAGGAGATTGCTGCTCATAACAGTTCTTGAGAAGGTCCGACCTCATTAGATGTGATAGGCGGATAAGAGCCAATATAATATCGCTAATCACTGTGCGCTGTTACATACCCGCCTTGTTTTTCAGCGTCTCCGAAGCAAGTACCGTAAACCTTTCGAGAGCCATATTCTGCTCGAATGTCCAGCCAAGGTTCTCATCGTACATTTGACACGGCAGGCTGAATGCTGAGGTACACTGTTGATCAACTATGGCGACCTCGACCCTGCGCTTGAGAGCCCCAAGGTTCCTCTGCAGGAACGACAACACATCAGCATAATGTGTTAACGGGATGACCAGGTCTGCAAGGTAGAACCCGTTGTCACCGTAAGAATCAGACCACACGAAGGGCAGTCTGGCAAATACACCCTGCACCCTCAGCATTTCTTGCTGCGAAACATTTCGTATGAGGACTTTCGCAGGCAAGACTGCGTACCTGCGCACGTTCTTGGGGTCTCCTCTCCACCTGACCAAATACTTAGTCACAAGATCCCTGGCCTCGATATGCGTGTGGTAGTGGTAGAGTAGCGTCTTGACATCAATCCTGAGTTTATCGGCAATGTCTGCAAACTGTACAGAAGAATCCAGCTGCAGCTCCTTCAGGATGAGCAGGTCTTTCTTGTCAAGTTCTACCGCGTCGCTGATTTTGGGTATGATTGGAGCCTGCCTCAGATTGTCCAGAGCGTTCCAGTCTATGTCCCAGACTCTCTTCTTGAAGTTGTAGTATTCTGGATTCATTGAAAGGTGGCGCGTCCAGAGCAGGTTGTTGACTTCATATGAATTCAGAATTCCACTCGATGTCATAGCTTCTAGAAACTTCTTATGCTCTGCAAGCTTACTATTGGGAACTGCAAACTGTGCGAGGAACCTCTCTTCAGGCATCGTCCTTGTGAAGTATGTTAGATACGCAACGTCTGACAGCGCTTTTGCAACTTTAGCCTCTCTGCCCCTGTATTCATCATTAAAATCAAGAAACGTCCAAGACCTTTTCAGTCCGAGCTTTCCAAAATCTATGCCCGTATGTATCGTGATGCCGCGATCAAGAACCTGCTTTTTGAGCCGGTGCCTTGCAGTTTCAATGGGTATCTGCAGCTCAGAGGCTATATCGGGAATGTTTCTAGGCCCTTTTTGGGCTACTACCATTACCAATTGCGATAAAGCTTCTACCTGTTTACGAGTCATCTACTCACCGGCTGAATTGACATTTTTCAGTTCTCTAATCTGTACTTCCTCAATGACTTTTGGTATTGTATAGCTCGCTTTCCAGCCGAAGACGGTCGCTAGCCAGTGCTCCGCATACTCTGGCTGCTTTAAGCGCATCGTAATTAGTGGATACGCAATCTGTATTTAAAAAAGATATCTAAAATCTAGACATGCTGAGTCTGAAATATTGTAGTCCGAAAGAGCAACATTAAGAAAGATGCTCCCTCTTACGTTGCGAATCTTCAAAAGCAGGTTCAAGAACCATGCCAAGCCTGTCCGCAATCTTCCTCTTCTCTCTGAGTTCGTCTATAACCTTCTCTTGCTCGAGTTTGTACAGATTGGCAGCAGCATTTCTTGGGTGTAAAGGCATCAACTTAGCAGAATCGGAAGGGTCTCTGATAATGACACCTTTACTAAACAAGGATTCAATTGCTGATTTCTCTTTGATCTTCAGGACCGATAAAGTCTTTGCTCCATCAACACTGCCGTTTTGCACCAGGTAGACGTAAATTCTTGCTTCGTCTGCTTTCAGTCCAAGAATTTTGAAATGCTGTACAAGTTCAGATACTTTTCTCAAGTGGAAGACCTGCTGTAAGGCTTCGAATCGTTCCAAAGGTACTGGAAATAGTTTGTTGCGAAGCCTGCTAGTGAAGGATGGTCAGCCCAGATAGCGACTGCTGAAGAGGGCTCATCGGTTCCTAGCAGTAACAGCACTTCTCTTGAATCGCTTATTGCACCACCGGCAAACATCTGGCTCCTTACCCTGACCTCGCCCCATTTGGAGATGCTTTTCAGATGGTTTTCATCAGCGTTTTTAGTGCACATCACCATTATTTTCACGGCCCTGCTCTTCAGGTTCATCATCAGCGGAGCCGCAAGGTCAATAACTGCATCAAGAACAACAGGCGTAGCGAGCATCAGGTCATTAGTGCAGGATTCAAGCATCTCCTTTAGTTTGGTTAGAATGTTAAACTGCCCTCTTACTATCCAGATGTCCGGACGCTCCTTGCTTCCTCTCTTTTCAAACAGAGGGGATAGTTCGGAAACCACCTGAGTCTCATTCTTCTCCCTGTCAGAATTAATCTTCATACGCATGGTCTCAAGCGATGTTGAAGGCGGCTTTGGGTAGAACTTGCTTGGCCTGGTGTGATCTGTCTCTATCCAGCCCTTCCTTTCAAGACTGCTCAAAACATCGTAAATCTTTGAATAAGGAACGTTAGACTGCTTGCTTATGTTTATGGCGGTCATATAACCGTACTGAACCAGAGCTGAGTAAGCTTTTATTTCATAGCTCGTCAATCCTAGATCGAGCAGAGCACGCTCAGTCTTCTCGGTTATTATGGCCATGACACACCTTTCCCCTTAGGAAGCGTTTGAAATGCTTATTAATTAACACGAGTCCTCGACACCACTAATAGTGGTAAGTATGGCCCAGCTCATTCATATCGAAAAGCCGATTGAGATCAGCAAGAATAAGAATTTCATCAGGCAGACGCAGAGTGTATGTCCTGACTGCTTGAAGATTCTCCCTACCAACGTCTTCGAAAGAGACGGCAAGGTCTTTATGAGCAAGGTATGCCCGAAGCACGGCGAAACTGAAGAACTGTATTTTGGTTCTTATGATATGTACAAAAAATTCAGCACTTATTGGTTTGACGGAAAGGGAACTCATGCACCAAACGTTCCATTAGAGAAATGCGCCTGCCCTACAAACTGTGGCTTATGTTCTAACCATCTTTCTCATACCGGCCTCGGCAACATGATTATTACTAATAGATGTGACCTGACATGCTGGTACTGCTTCTTCTATGTCAAGAAGGGCCTTGAGGGTGCCTATGTGTACGAGCCAACGATGGAGCAGATGACAGCTATGGTTAGGACTCTGAGGGCTCAGAGACCTGTGCCAGGCAACTCACTTCAGATTACTGGAGGAGAGCCGACCTTAAGGGACGACCTGCCTGAAATTGTAAGAATGATAAAGCGGGAAGGAATAAACCATGTTCAGCTTAATACGAATGGAATTAATATTGCACTTAACTCCGAACTTGCATCAAAACTCCACGATGCTGGAGTAAGCAACCTATATCTCAGCTTTGACGGTGTTACGCCAAAAACAAACCCGAAGAACCACTGGGAGGCCCCATATACTATCGAGGGTTGCAGGAAGGCTCGCCTCGGAGTCGTCCTTGTCCCCACAGTTATCAAGAGCATCAATGACCACGAACTTGGAGACATTCTCAGGTTTGGACAGAGTAATATTGATACAGTTAGAGCGATTAGTTATCAGCCAGTTTCTCTGACGGGCAGGATGTCAAAGAAGGAGAGGGAGAAGTACAGAATTACTATTCCTGATTGCATTGAGAGGGTCGAAGAACAGACTAATGGAGAAGTTACCAAGGAAGACTGGTTCCCAGTTCCAAGCTGCTCGCCTGTGACACACTTTGTCGAAGCATTCACAAAGAAGCCTCAATACGAATTGTCAATACACTTCGCCTGTGGTGCAGGAACATATGTCTTTGCTGACAATGACACTAAGAAGCTTGTCCCGATTACAAAATTCGTTGACATAAGGGGCATGTTGGAATTCCTTGAAGAGAAGACAGAAGAGCTGGAGTCTGGCACAAACCGCTATCTAATAGCGGCAAAGTTCCTCTCGAAGATCAACAGCTTCGTCAACAAGGAGAAGCAGCCAAAAGGCCTGAGCCTTGCAAAGCTTCTAACAGCAGCTCTATTGAAGCATGATTATTCGTCAGTCGGGCAGTTCCACATGAACAGCATCTTCTTGGGCATGATGCACTTCCAAGACAAGTACAACCAAGACGAGGAGAGGCTGCAGAGATGCGACATTCACTATGTAACTCCAGACTTGAGAATAATCCCATTCTGCTCATTCAATGTCATACCAGAGTGGTACAGGGACAGGATTCAGCAGAAATATGGAATGCCAATAGAGGAATGGGAGAAGAAGACAGGAGAGAAGCTGGAGCAGAGATTATACAGAGGAACCCTGAGGAGAAACATACAGAAGCACGAAATGAACGAGATGGGTTGTGCCACACAGGCAGCCCACATAGAGCCCATAACGGGCACCTAATTTTCTTTCTTGACGGTTAACGCCTCATGGAGCGCAAGTTTGAACCTCTAAAGGGTTTAGAGAAGCTCTACATCAAAGGAATTTCTCTTACTCCCTCCAGTACTTCTGTAAGGCTCGACGAAACTCTTGACCTTACGGTAAGGTTTTCTCTTGTTGGAGGAGCTAGGAACGTCTTTAATCGGGAAATCTGGCTTAGATCGTACGAAAACTCGGACAGGCTGTATAGGATGACATACGATGTCCGGATAAAGAAGAGCGGCGTCATTTCGAAAGAACTTGTCGCTCAGAAATTTGTCAGAAAGGCAACGTTTTACTGGACGCGTAACCCTGATTTGAATCCCGACTACAGCAAGAAGGTCTGGGTAATGATAATACTGGAAGGGAGAGAGTCAACTATACCCAAGGATGAGGATGACAGCAGAACAATGTTGTTCGATCTTGAGAGAACCTTCCGTATCCTAGGTTCAGATCTGGGGAAAGGAAGACATGCTCTGAAGGCATATGCAAAGGCGAGCTGGGGAAGGCACATATTTGGGGAGAAGGGAAGTACGAAGAAGGTTTCTCCTCCAATAACGGTAACATGTAAGTAAAATGACAAGCGGGAGAAAAAACAGAACAAAGGTTGACATGACTTACAGCATACTATCTAGTGCAAAGAATGGAGCCCTTAAGACTCATCTTATGAGGCAAGCAAATTTGAATTCTATGCAGATCACAAAAATACTTGACACACTCTTAAGCAACGGCCTAATTTACGTGGCAAACGACAAAAACTATTCCCTATACCAGACTACTTCTACTGGAGAGCAGTTCATCGCAAGTTACGAGGATCTATTGAGGTTGATGGGTCAGTCAGAAGGCAATACAAGACGGATAGAGCTACGTCAGAAGTCTGTCAGGTGATTTCTTGGCATCCTTGATCTCTCTGGCAATTCTCCTTCCCATGCTCATAGGCTCATCGTAAATCAGGCTAGTGTATGGAGAGCCTGCGATGTACAGGTTGGTCCCCGCAACTATTCTTGCTGAATATTCAAACGTAACAAACTCTGCATCCTCATTGTAAATACCTTCGATACAGAAGGGGCCTATCATCCCGGGCGGGACATGCTTCTCTACAGCCTTGACGAATCTCTCGCCCATCTGATAAGCCTCTTCTAGTAGCGACTCTCTAAGCACTAGCGGGATGTTTCCAACTACAATGTAGGAAGGTAGCAACCCTTTCTGATGCACTGCAGGTATCCTCCCAATCCCGTCGACCGTAGTCTCATACCTCCTGTCGATACCAAAGAACTCCAATTCCCGCTTCAATGGAGAGTAGAAGTACTGGAAGTATACTGGAACGCCTACAACATACTCCTGAATGAATATGGGTGTTTTTTTGTCGACGATGCCCTTCTTCTGCAGCTCTTTCAAATTCTTCCAGTACGACTTTTCATCGTTTGCAAGGAAATAACCTAAACCTCCTTTGGCTCCAGGCAGTTTAGCGATAACCAAACTGTCAATCTTGTCTGGCGTTGAAAATGTCTTTGGAGAACGTAATTTGGCCGCTCTAGTAAGCTTCTCCTTCAGTTCCCTGTCGGCTTCCCAGCGGAGCATGTTCCTATTGCCGAATATCGGGACATCCAATTCATTTTCAATCTTCTCGATCCCAACTTCAGAAATCAATGTGCCATGAGGAATTATTATCGAGTTCCTTTTTTTTAGAAATGTAATATTCTTTGGTTCCGTAATGTCTGCAAACTTGTCCAAAACAAGATAGTCATCTATGAACTTGAACCTTCTGTAGAATTTCTCCCTCCTCTTCTGGGTTACAACTAGAGTCCTGAAACCTTCGTCCTTTGCACCCTTCAGAACCTGCAGTGCACAGTGAGAGCCCAATGTCGCGATTGCAACCATCTACGTCACCAGTTCACCGAGCCTCTTCTGATTTATGCCAGCTTTAACCTCCATTGCAATCCTCCTACCTGTACCAATAGTCTCTCCATAGTAGTACTTGCTGTAAGGACTCGTCGTTGTAAGTATCGGGCTTCCAGGCACTCTTGGAGAGACGTCGAATACAACAATGTCAAGGTCAACTGTAACGACGCTCTGCAGTGCAAACGGCCCCATCGGACCCGGAGGGTATTCCTTCTTGACCGCTTTTGAAAACTTCTCTCCGATTTCAAAGACTTTTTCTAGCATAGACTCTCTTATTGTTGCTCCCATGTGACCTATCTCTATGTTCCGCAGCTCAACATCAATTTCGAGCTGCTGCTTTGCTGGATAGGAAACGAAGTCGTTCAGGTTGGTCTGTAGCCTTCTGTCTATGCCCAAAAACTCCACTTCATCTTTTAACGGCGAATAGAAGTAGTTGAAGTTGAAGTAAGTGCCTATTACAAGTTCTTCTACTACAGCTTTTTCAAGGTCTGCCTCTGTGATAAGGTGCTCCTTGATCTTCTTTTGAGATTTCTTTTTGAAGTCTTCGTATGAGGTTGCAATGAAGAATGCCCTTTCTATCCTCCTCTTTGCTTCCTGCACCTTAACGATTACGGGCCTGTCAATGTCTTTCGGGTTCTTTATCCTTGCGGGGGTTCTTATGCCAGCCCTCTCCAAAAGATAGTATTGATTCCTTGGAGCTGTCCTCTCCTCGGCTCTGAGCAGTGCCCTGTTCCCGAACATGGGAACCCTGAAACTATTCTCTATAGAATCGTAGTCGACATAAGTCGAAAATGCTCTGTGGGGGACAAATATGACGTTTCTTTTTATCAAATCTTTTTGGATCGAATCATCAACAATCATCGAAAACTTTTCAAGCGTTATTACGTGGTCAACGATCCTCTTGAATGCTCTGTATGGTTTATCCCTCCCCTTCTGGCAGACAACAACAGTATTGAAACCTTCATCCTTCGCGCCGTCCACTATATCCAGTGCAGAATGGCTGCCCAGAGTACCTATGCTGACCTTCCTTGCGTCATATTCTTTAACAATCTGCTGAATCTCTTTTCTTGGTATCAAATGACACATGTCTTCAAACCGCGCATCTTTAAGCTTCTTGCGTCTTTTCAGATCAAAACTTCAGCAGGGAAGAAACTGATATTGGAGTAGCTCTGGAAGTAGGTTGATGCACAAATTCGCCCACATGGCAGACATCCACCTTGGAGCTCATAGAGAACCAATACTGCAAAAGCTTGAAGCAGGCGCTTTTGGCGAAGCCATGGACAAGTGTATTGGACTTGGGGTAGATTTCATACTCATCTGCGGAGATTTCTTCCACGTTGGCATAGCAGACCTTTCAATTGTGAATGAGGCATTACTCAAGATAAGGCAGGTTCAGAAAGCGGGAATCCGGATTTACGTAATTTACGGGAGTCACGATTACACACCGAACGGAACTTCGGTGATCGACATTCTCGACACTGCTGGAGTTCTGACCAAAGTCGCTAATTGGAGCGTTGCTGGCAACAAAGTGAAACTTGACTTTTTCGAAGATGACAAGACAGGGGCCAAACTCACTGGAATTTCTGCAAGACAAATTGGCCTTGAAAGGAAATACTATGAGATACTCGATAGGAAGAACCTCGAGAAAGAAAACGGGTTCAAGATCTTTGCGTTCCACAGTGCAATAACGGAGTTGAAGCCAGAATATCTCAGCGAAATGGAGTCCCTTCCGATCTCATATTTCCCGAGTGGCTTCGACTATTATGCTGGAGGGCACATTCATGAAAAAGGAGAGTTCAAACTTCCCAACTACGAGAAAATTGTATTTCCGGGCCCTTTGTTCACAGGCTATGGTAGGGATCTGGAATCCACTGCAAGAGGTGAGCAAAGAGGTTTCTATGTTGTAAGCTTCGATAGCAAAGTAAGGGATGTTGAGTTCCAAGTTGTAAAGAACTTTGAAGCAATTTATCAGGAATACGATGCTACAGGCAAGAACTCCTTGCAGGTAGACAAGGAGCTCAGGCGGTTAATTGACCTTGATGTAAATGGAAAATTTGTCGTGCTAAGAGTCAGGGGAGAACTTGCTGGAGGGAAGATATCTGACATTAACTTCACCGAAATAAAATCTGCCCTTCTTGGGAGGGGAGCTCTATACTTACATCTGAATAGACGGGGCCTTACTTCAAGGGAATTTCCAAAATTTGTTGCAAGTGGCGATGAAGTCTCCATCATCGAACGCATAATAATGAAGGAAAAAATTAACCAAGTAGACGTATCGCAACAAGTACTCAAAGATCCGTTAATAGCGATGGAAGTCCTTAGAATCCTCCGTGAGGAAAAGAAGACTAACGAATCGAAACATGATTATCAGAAAAGGCTGGTGCAAAGCACAATCGAAATTCTACGGCTGAAGGGGGTCCTTGAGGAGTGATAATCAGAAACCTCAAACTTGAAAATATCAGAAGCTATGGTGAAGCGGAAGTAAGCTTTCCTCTAGGTAAAACCCTCTTTGAAGGCGACGTAGGTTCTGGCAAGTCAACAATTCTGATGGCCATCGAATTTGCCCTTTTTGGCCTAGGTTCTGAAAGGGGCGCTGCACTTTTGCGCACTGGAGCTTCTAAGGGAAAGGTAATTTTGGTCTTCGAAGTTGATGACAATGAATACAGCATTGAACGCAGCCTTGTCAGAAAAGGAGGAGTGATTAAACAAATCGAGGGGAGAATCATATCTCCAAATGGCGAAGTCATGGACTGTTCTCCTACCGACCTAAAAGAGAAGGTTCTCAAAATACTGAACTTCAACGAACCGCCTAGTCCCACAGCCGGGAGCTTCATCTACCGCTACGCAATATTTACTCCTCAAGAAATGATGAAAGACGTTCTGTTCTTGGATGTTGACGGGAGATCCCAAACATTGAGAAAGGCGTTCAGAATAGAGGACTACAAAATAGCAAGTGAAAATGCTGGTATTCTGGCAAGTAAGATCAAAGATAAAACCATATGGATAGAAGCGCAGTACTCGAACCTCGCAGAGCTTCTTGTCCGTGTTGATGAAAAAGGTAAAGAGATTAGCGGGGCAGAAAAATCCCTCGCAGAATTCAACGCTTCGAAAAATGACATAACAAACGATCTGAAAGAATTCGAAGACGGAAAAAAGTCTCTTCACAACGACCAGGCGAAACTGAACAAGTACGAAGGCGAACTGATGCCACTGCGAAAGTCAATTAATGAGAAAAAACAGCAGATGATTGAAGATCAGGACGAAATGAAGCTTACAGAAAATAAACTTGGTGGATTGCAGAGCAAGATGAAAGAGCTTGAATTAGAAAACCCTGCAGAAAGAACATCTAAAGAAATAGAAGAGGAAATTGGGGATTTAAGAGAAAGAAGGGAGAAACTTCTGCCCATAAAGGCAGAGATAGCCTTGAAGAAGTATGACTACGGTTCAATCTTAAAGAGTGGCAAATGCCCCACCTGCGACAGGCCTATAGTATCAGGCAAGTTTGCAGACGAAGTTAGGCGGAAGGAGATTGAAGAGGGGCATGTACAGCAAGAGCTTGACACTTGCAGAATAACGCTAAAAGAACTAAATGGATTGCTTGGGAAGAAACGGGATTACGAGGGGGCTCAGAAGTATTTGCGGCAGCATAAAGAGCGTATGAATGACTACGCATCAGAGATACGGAAACTCAACAATGGTATTACAGTTGCAAGTAAAGAAATTGAGAATGCAGAAAGCCGATTGCACGATCTTGAAAAGAGCCTCAAGGACCTCGAACCAGTTTCTGCAAAGCTAGAGGAATTAGATCGAAGAATTGTTGATACTAAAGAAAAACTAGACAGCATAAAGCAAGAGATTACTGAAACAACAACAAAAATTCTCCTCTGGAAAAAAGATCTACAAGCCCTGCAGAAGCAAATTCAAGAGTGCAAAGAGCTGCAGAAACGTGCGGAAACCCTCAAGGAATACCGTATCTGGCTAGAAGATTATTTCGTACCATGTTTGGATGTAATAGAAAAACAAGCTCTGCTCAACATAAACCAAGAGTTCAATGCAAGCTTCCAGAAATGGTTCGCCATGCTAATTGATGATACAGGTAAAGAAGCAAGAGTGGATGAAGCTTTCACACCCATAGTCCAGCAGGATGGCTACGAGCAGAACATCTACTATCTTAGCGGAGGAGAAAGGACCAGCGTTGCGCTTGCATACAGACTTGCACTGAATACTATTGTGCAGAAAGTTTCTGCTGGAATGAATTCCAATCTGTTAATCCTCGACGAACCAACCGACGGTTTCAGCAAAGAACAGCTTGCCAAGGTAAGGGATGTTCTCGACGAAATTCAGAGCCCCCAGGTGATCATAGTCTCACATGAAAAGGAGCTCGAGAGCTTTGCAGACCAAGTCTTCAGAGTGACAAAAATTCAAGGAGAATCGAAGATCTTGCCTGGACCCTAGTGTACGGGATCTACGGCTGTTGAAGGGGCTGGCGGAATCTTCTTCAGCCAATCTACCAGTTCGCGCTCTTCTTTATCAATGGAGTTATCAATAACTGGCACGATTACATTCTCCTCAGAAGTGTTTACAGTAATCTTGAAATGAGGCATGTCCGCATATTCAACTTCGACCCATATTTTACCATCGGCAAATTCCTTGGCGAATGTTTCAGACATAACCGATGCGGCGGGGTATATGGTTCTGTACACTATCCCACTTATCCACTTCAGGTGTGCAGGCTGCATGGGACCTGCTTCTATTACCGCTCGTCTTGCCAGCTCCCCTGCATTGCGGAATCTTATGTGCCTATACACTATGAATTCTTTGAGTGGTTTGCTGATAATTTGTACCATGTCCGCCAGTCTTTCATGCGCAGTGTAGATAAACCCGATAGATGACTCAGAACCATTTTTTCTTGCGAAAGATCAACAATATTGTTACTGAAATAGATATCTGACCCAAAACTACTACAGGATATGCCCAAGGAATATCCAGTTCCGGCATGAAACGGAAATTCATGCCGAAATGACCCGCAATTATGTTCGGAACCATGAGAACTACTGTAATAGCGGTCAATCTCTTGACCACGTCGCTAAGAACTTCGACTCTTTGGTTTAATTGTCGCGTAACCCTCATTTCATATCCAAAAGCCAAGTCTTTCAGCATACCTATTCGCATCCTTGCCCTGTCGAACAGGTTGTTAACCTCTGCAAGTAGGATGGAATAGTCAAAGGGAGCTATATTGGTCTCTATCTGCGGTATGCCTCTCTCCTCGAGCTTCAGCATAAGGTCAGATAGGTCTTCTAACCTGTCATAATACTCTTGATATTGTCGTGTTAACTCTCTATGAACATTTTCGTCAAAGTTAACCTCCAGCGACTTGTAACTCTCCACAAGTCTGTCTCTCTTTTTCTTGAACGACTCAACAACCTGTGTTAGAAGTAGGAGCCCTATGACTGTAGTTAGCCCATGTGGTTTTGCAAGCACATCTTCGTAGCTCTCCAGCTCTTCATGTAATATAAGTTTGCAGGAATATACCACAGTCGTCTTTTTGAAGAAAATCATGATCTTACTGGGCTCGTCCTCATAATCAACTAACTTCATGATCAAGCCTTCGGGCAATTCTTTGACGTAATTACCTGTAAATGTGAGCAGAGCTCCCACATCCACATCCAAATCTCTCTTCTTGACTTCTTGGTTGAACTTGTTGAGATCTGTAAATACTAGACTCTCAATTTCGATTGCCGCGCTCGTAGACATCGCACTCCTTTTGACTCATTGAGCAACCTTATGCTCATAGGGAGCAACTAAATTGGTGAATATACGTTTTGCTATAGTCATCTATATTTGCATGCAAAATAATAGAATCGCAGAATGAAAGTAAAGTGCCTGCGGTGCGGGAATCAGAGAGAGCACGCATCAGATGTATTGTACGGGGGAATAATCGGGGAAACTATTCGCAATAATGTATGTGCTGTATGCTGGGCTGAATGGCACGACATGGAAATGAAGACAATTAACGAAAACAAAATCAATTTTTCAGACCCTAACCATAGAAGTTTTGTTGTGCAGAAGATGAAGGAATTCTTGAACCTGCTTAACATTCAGAAATAATCCTTTAACCTGCGCTGCTGCGTCCATTCTCCAATAATTTTGCTCTTCTTTCTCCATACATTCTCTTTAAGTGCCAATCGAGATAGCGTTGCTGGGAGTGCTTGGCGGAAGGTTTCATGCTCTGAAAATTTCTGCCTCATTGCAGCCCTGACAGTCTCCCTGATGTTCCATACTCCAACAGGCAGTATGTAACCTGGGTGAATCTCTCTTAGTATCAATGCGGAAGCTTGTCTCCTTATCCCGTCAAGGTATTCAGCGATTGCAAGCCTAGCAGCGTAATAGCTGCCATGAATCCTTGCATACGTTGTCCTGCCAAAATACGATTCGAAATCACCTTCTAATGCAGGCTCCTGTTCATTGATATTCCATGTAGTATTGGGGAACCAGGCCTCCAGCATTTCATACCTCCATAACTCCGGAGCAAGTATTATTGAGAACCTGTTGTCAAGGTTTGCAAAATTATACACTCGGAACTTGTTTATGGTCTCATAGCGCTTAATTTTTTCTATTAATTGCAGGGAAATGTTGCTGTCTACGGCAGTTATGCTCCATCGCGTAGGCACGACCTTTCTTTTTGTTGAGACTCCAAACATACCCAAGCTAAAAGCTTTTTGCAGCCGAGAAACTTCGACTCCCCTTCTAAAAAGAACGAATGTTGCTTCTGACGCAGTTAGATCTTTGTCGTAATAGCCACGCTCGATTCTTTTGTCAGCAGTCATTGAGGAAGGCTTGAAGTACTTTAACGGGGCAGACGGGCCAAACGGTTGCGATTCTTCGCTCAGAACAAACCTTTCGTCAGGTCTGCGCTCTAAAACCATCTCAGCATCTATATGTCGCGGAGACATGACGATCTCCTGTAGAATTAGTAACAGTTTCCCAGGATTGTTAGCTTCATGAATATCTATCCTACTCATACCCCTGATTAGTTTGTATCTATAGCCTACAATTTCATCAAAACTCTTACCCAGCCAGCCTTCGGGGGAGTCAAAGATCTCCGTTGACCCTGTAATAGGAGGAACTAGAGGGCCCACGGAAACTTTTGGATACCCAGCGTTACCAACAAAGACTCCCGGAGGAGAAGAGCCAGAAAACTCTGTGGCTGAAATAAGAGGTTTTGCCTTGTAAATGGCCTCTGCCTTGACAATTATGGGGCATCTGGGTTTTCCGCACAGCCTCTTTACAGCCTTGCATGCAATGCACAGCTCTGCAGGTATGTCGAAATCTTTGAAGACATCCAGAATTAGAGCGTTCAACCGAGCATTAATAGAAAGTTGCCCTATAAAGCCGATATTATTGTTTTTTTGATTTTTGCAAAGGCTTCTTCAAGCTTCAAACTATCGACACTTCCTGATGCAAAGTCTGCTTTCCCTCCGCCCTTGCCTCCTAAAGGCGCTAATGAAACTCTGAGTACCTCTGCAGAATTGAATTTGATGTCTGGACTCTTGGCAAGCAACACAAACCCCTTTTCCGCCTTGCTTGCAAGTATTACAATACTCCTTTGAGTCTTAATCAATTCACCGGCCCTTTCCATTAGAACTTTGTTCTCCAAACCTTCAAATATTTTGGAATAGAGCTTTGCACCATTGAAATCCTCTGCAGGGATTGATGAAACATCTCTTTCACTTGCTACCTTGATTTTCTTCTTAAGATCATTAACCTCTGCTTTTAGGTTAGCTGCAGTCTTTTCGATAGTATTCAATGAGGCACCTATAATATTTGCAACTTTCATCAGCAAAGCAGAATATTCCAACGCAGTAACCTTGGCCTTCTCTCCGACTTCGAACCGTATCTCATAAGTATCGCCTTCTTTAGAGAAACTTGTGACCAAGAAGAACCCACATTCTCTGGAGTTCTTTGCATGTTCTCTTGTACACGCCGAATAATCACAGCTATCAACCTCCACGACCCTGACTTGTCCTGAGATTCTTTCCTCTATAGCACGCATCTTCGGAAACTTTTTCCTAGCTTCCTCAAGGTTGGGGAAGAAATGTTCGATTATGCTCTTACCCTCCACAATTACAGAATTTGCAAGTTTTTCTGCCTGAAGCACTTGATCCCAAGTTAGCCCTTCACTTTTGACGAACATACTGTTCCTTTCCTCTGTCTGTTCGACCTTGCTTACCGATACGTTAGGAACAATTCTCTGCAGGTTGCCCATGAATATGTGCTCACCCGTATGTGCTAGGGCTATCTGGTTCAACATGTCATCAAAAGGTTTTGAGCTAGATATCTGTTGAATGTGCTATTTCTTGCCTATTGAACGTATGTCTAGCAGGGAAGTGTAGAGTGCTATCTGTGCAGCTATTGCAAACAAACCTCCAGTAATATCCCCAACTATCCCTATGATGCTGACAATTACCATGAACTTCAAGGCCCTTTTTGCCATCTCGCTCTCCGCATTTGTTGTGAAATACTTATTCCTCGTCATGTTGATCAAAACAAGAAACATTCCGAAGCCTCCCATAACGTCCAAAATGGCGCCAAACAGGTTTGCCAGGGGGCCGAAATCCCAGGGCTTGTTGTCAGGAGCAGTCTGCATTATTATTGGGCCGCTGAAGGTAACACCAAATGCGCTGACAGTGAATATCATGAATGTTATTATGGCCTTGGCTCTGGGCATGGCAAGGCCGTTATGCGTAAGCACTTAAGGTTTAGTCAAACATAACATGCTCGGGCTTTATCTTCAGAATAACACGCTTCTGTTTCTCGGTCTTTTCCACGGAAATCTCTTTCCCATATATTTCATCGAAAGTTTCTCTATATGCTCATCCGCGCCTGTTGTTGTCGTTTGTACGTCTCTTCCCCTTATTGCTCACATAGTGTAAGGATCCTTACTGTCAATTATTGAAAGAGCGACTCTGGAGTCGCTTTTGACATTTCTGTACTTAATCCCCTTCCCGGTAGCATTGATCAGTACGAGACCGTCATCGTAATCGACTCAAACAGGTGTAACCTGTGGAGAACCGTCAGGAATTAGAGTTGCGAGATGGGCGAAGTTCTTACCTTCAACCATCTTTACTGCTCTGATAACTAAACTGTGTATGAGTCTAGGTGTTGGGCCGATGAGAAGAAAAGAGGAATCATGCTAATCACATTTAGGTTATCAGAACCATCTTTATTGCTTCTTTTGACAGCTTTACCATTTATACTAAATTTATTTCTGTTAGCAGACATATTTTCTGTCAAACAGATTTAAGAACAGGATTATGTGCAAGAGGTAAGCTTTGAGGAAGACCGGCCATGTAATTTTGCCTCTGCATGGAGGACACACTCCTGAACGGCTGGCGAGCAGAATGAAAAACTGTCGGATGAAATGGTTCGCCAGCTCAGAAGTGAATACAGCCCTAAGGAGTTCTTAGCTAGGATTTCCGATCCATTCTGGTTTCAGGCTTTCGGAGGTGTTTTAGGTTTTGACTGGCACTCTTGGGGTTTGATGACTGTCGTTGCAGGAGAGTTGAAAGATGTTCTGCAGTTTGACAGGCATGGTGTAAAGGCTGCCGGAGGGAGTACGCTGAGGTAGATCCGTTTAGAGTTTCTCAAGCTAGCAGAACGATACAAACTAATTCCCAGAAATGAGGGGATTTACACACCAATACGTTTGGTGAATGAACTTCGAAAGTATATATCATAAGCTAAGGAACAAGGCTCGATGACCTTACAGAGAAGACTCGGCGTTACAGGAATAGCAACCATAGCAATTACTCTGTTTCTTATTTCACTACCTCATTCTTATTCGCAAGGGCCTACACCTGCAATAATCTCTGACTTTACTGTAAGAGATCCCAACGGGAACGATGTAACTAACAAACCTCTCGTAGCAGGAGGCACGTACATGTTCTCATTCTCCGTCGCAATAGGAACTACATTAACTGACCAGATAATAATGTCAACTAGCCTTGAAAAAGTCGGAGACAGATATTGGACGCTTGAAAACAACTACCAAGGTGTCGATACAAATTCTTGGCAGCCAGGAGGCTCGAGAGTGGCGTTCAAGGCTATTCAGGGTACTCCGAAGTTTACCCTCGCAGGAAAGATTAACTCGAACATGACGGTAGAGATCGTAAAAGACGGCAAAACCACACATTTTCCGGTCAAGGTTCCAGTCCTAAGTATAGCTCTCCAGTCAACACAAAATGTTTTGGATCAAAAAATCATGAATGTCACAGACCAAGCAATAATTCAGTACCAAAACACACTGAACACTAAGCAGAACCTTTTGGCCGGTAGCCAGACAATACCGCAATATGCTACACTTGCGCAGGGTATTATTGAACAAGCGCAGGCACTAGCCAACGTAGGCTATGTGGAAGACGCGACAAAGATTCTATCTGTAATACCTTCGTCAGGCCTGCCATCTCCTCCTGGCGTAGAATCCACTTTTCTCTACCTTGCGATAGGAATAGGGGTTGTAGCAGCGATATTCGCAGTCATGTTCCTGAGAGCCAATTCAGGCAAATCCGTTATTGTAAGGCAGGCTGACGAAGAGGCCAAGAAGTTAGATGTCCTTCTTGTGAAGGCAAATAGAATAGACAAAAGCCTTGCTATGGAGATTGAAACCGTTAAGAAAAAGCTTGAGGACCTGACAAAGAGGTAACCGACGTGGCAAGCACACCAAAAAAATATCTGAGTTCAATCCAACTCGTAGGTTTGGGTGGTACGGGGGTAAACACGATAGAGGCTTTCATAAAGAACAGGAGAGGACTCCTTCCTCTTCTGAAGAAAGAAGGTATCAGAGTTTCCATGCTGGCTCTGGATGTTGCCGATCATGACATACGGAGTCTTGAAGGGGCTTACAAAGAGTTAAGGGAGGAAATGAAGACACAAGGAATACCAGCAGAGAAGATCGATCTCATTGCCAAGACGGTAAAGTTTCCTACACCAGAATCGATGTTCGACTTCATTTCGCGCTACCCGGAATATTTGGAGAGAGAGGGTGCAAGGAAGCCCAAAGACTATACACCTTGGCTCTCCTCATCATTGGAGATTCCCCCTCTTGCAGGAGGAGTTGGCAGAAAAAGGGCACTCTCAAAAGCCATCTACGGGTTGAACTATTATCACCTAAAACTGGTGGAGAATCACATGGACTCCTTCAAGGAACACGTCTTTTCATCTACGATTCAGCCTGTCATTTTCATAATATATGGAATTGGAGGAGGCACTGGTAGCGGAATAATTCCAGACTTTGCGAGACACCTCAGGCATAAGGTTGGCAGCGGCGTTCCAATAATAGGCATTGCAATATTGCCGTGCGCAGGCGACGACCCTCCAGCCAAAGGTTCTGCCTCTTACGCTTCGCTTTTGGAGCATGAACTGCTGATAGAGAGATCTAAGAATAACTTCGTGACGCAGAATTATGGAGATACCTACCAGAACCCGTTCACAGCACTACTGATGATGCCTTTGGGACCTGCTTACGGCAGGACAGGGAGTGTAGTAGATGCGAGGATGTTGATTGACGATGCGATGGTAGACATACTCATGAAGTCTTTGAACTTTGACCTTGCCGACCTCTTTAACAACATAGGCTCAAATGTAGATCTTTCGGGGAACTGGGTCCATATAATATCAACGCTGAAGGTTTCTTACCCAGTAGCGGAGTTCATCGACATTACAAAGATATATCTGAAGAAATTAGACAGGATAAGAGACCTCCGCAGGGAGAAGAAGGAGGTATGGACTGGTTCAGCAAAGGATGGCAACGGAGGAATCTACGGGATACTGAAGGCCAACTTTGACGAGCTTACAAACATATACAAGCAGATTCTAATAGAGAAGAACGCCTACGACGAAAAAACCTTCGAGAAAGAACGTGCAAACTTCATTGCCGAGGGCAAGTCGATCGAGTCTGACTTGATAATGCACCTGAAGGGCGCAGAAGAGTCCATACGCATCCAGGTCAATGAGCTTGCGAAGGCCGTACTTTCCATAGGCATGGATGCTCCAGATGGGACGATAGAGGCGAGGATACGCAACCTTGTTGAAAACGTCGTTGAAATGGCATCAGTAATTTCGAAAAACTATCAGAAGTTCCAAGCATCTGCAAATGACATTGCAGAAGATTTGAGGGGTAGCCTCCCAAGCGCACAACAGCTAACTCACAGGCAATCCCAAATTCTCAACGATACCATCGACTTCACAGAGCTACTCGATGGCTACATAACTGGTTTGAGGCTGTACTTAGATACCAGTGCCTTTGCAGACAAGCTGGCAAAGTTAGTCGCAAGGGCGGAGAGGACAGAAGCCAATCAGGAACTGCTACGCAGGGTGCAGAAGATAATGAACCCCGAACTCGTAGTACTCTTGACACTCTTATCATCCCTATTCACTCCTATGACTTCTGAAATCAAAACTGTGGATGCAAGGCTTAGCGATGCAAGGTTGATCAGAAAGGTGCTAGCGGAGAATGTGGAGAAGACAAAGGCGCACCTAGAGAATCTAGAAATGAAGAAGCGCAGCAGAGAAGGCGAGAAGGATAGGATAGACAAGGATCTAAGCAAGATACGCATTGCTTTTATCGCCGGAAACAAGAAAAGCTATCTGGAGACCAAGTCCAGAGAGTTTGAGCACGAGTTAAGGGTGATAGCTTCAGAGATAGAAACAGTGAACAGTGAGCTCAGTAGAGGTCAGACTAAACTTAACGAATATGTTGGGATAGAGAAGAAGTTCGATATTAATGCTGAGCTTAGGAAGGCAATTGCTGAAATTACAGAGCTCAACAATGTGTATTATGATAAGATGAACCAAGTGATGAAGGATAGAGGCTACTATGATAAGGTCGCTGAGCTTACCGAGAGCGAGCAGCTGAAGATCATGCAGAGGATCCTTTCAGAAGAAGAGACCTCTCTGACAGACGAGAACATATTGAAGGAGATCATAGATAGGAAGCACTTCAGAGATTATCTTGTAGGCGCATTGGGAATATTCAGAATTCCTGCAACTCTGGGTTTGACGGCAGAATACAGAACAGATTACCTCTGGGTTACCGTGGTCTCGCCAAGAGGGATATGGGATAAGGATCTCGATTCAGATGTCAAGACGATACTTTCAGGCTATATCAAGCAGGACGCTTCAAAGACCATCTACATACGCGAAGTCGATTCCGACGATCCATGGACATTGAGATTCCTGATAATCGCTGCGAAGGCTAAGGTGACCATGCTTGAAGGCTACAAAGACATGAAGTCGATTTACGAACAGAGTGTACCATCAGAACGTATTCTATCCCACTCATTCCTACTTGAACAAGGAGTGCATGCAGTTGAGTCGGGGAAGCTGGCACCCAACAGCCTATTAGATAGGCCATCACGAGCAGAAGAACTCAAGGAATAATGCAGAATTGATCAATGACTGCCAGATCTAAACGCGTCTCCCTAGACTTTCTACGTAGGAGGATTGAATCTGAAAAGGAGGACCTTGCAGACCCCCTAGTAAAGGAAGCGCACTTTCGTAGACTGCTACTTCGTATATTGACAGCTTCACTATTCTTTGCTAATACTGCACTATTCACGATTCTGCTTCCTTTCTACCCAGTCGGCCTAGCTCTAATGTTGGCTCTTGTAGCGGGCATAATAGGATACGTCTTTCCTGCTGCAGGTTTCTTTACCAGTGTCATGTTAAGCATACCAGCTTTGGCATACCAGACTGGTGTGCCGCTGTGGTGGCTAGCAATTTTGGCGATATTTGCAATCGGTTTTTCTGTCAGAATTTTCTTTGACTCTAACAGTGCGTTCACAGCTTCAATAGGGATGCTGGTCGCTGCAGTAACTCTTACGCCTGCTTACTTTATCATAATCCCTATCATAATAGCTGTTGGATTATTCCGTCAGAAAGAGAAAGTTTTTGCCCCGCTTGCTGTCGTGATAATGTTTCTGATTTTTTTCATACCTATTCACCATGCTGAATTTTCTTCCATTCTGAAAGCTTCGCTTGGAGAAAAGATCCAGACGATGCGAGCCGAGGAGATTTTCAGCTCAATGAACAGTCTTGCAATTCCCCTGTTCCATCAACTCAGTATCAGCGTTAGACCTGCACCAAAATCATTCGATCTGCCAGCGTTGTCAGAAGCGTTTGGCTCCGCCTTCCAGCCCAGCGGATTTTTCCATCCTTACCTCTTTCTCATGATCGACAGGCTGATCATATTCTTCTATCCCATCTTGTTAACAGTGACACTATCAGTTTCTTTAGTCATCGAAAGGTTTTGGCATTGGTTAAGAGATAGGAACGCTGCCGTAGCACCCAGTATAAAATTCTCCAGCATTCTCACCATATTCGTTGGAACGGCAGTTTTCATACTTCCGCTTGTCGCCTTATCCCCAGCGCTGAGATATCTCACATCAATAGATAGCGCCATGCCTTCGGAAGCTATTACTGGCAGCAACGCTCTGGCTGCTCTGATAGCGTCTGCAGTTACTATTGGGTTTTTAGTAACGATAGTTTCGCAATGGTCGTTAAGGAGAAACTCCATAGCTAATACGGCTTCAGCTGTATTAGGAAAAAGCAAGACGTTATTCCCCATACTCGAGAATCTAGTCAAATATGTCTCCAGTGTAAATCAAAATAGTCAAGGGATCAGCATATCCGAAGAGGTTGCACAAGTAGCTATGGCGGATGAAGATCTCAGGCTCACTCAAAAGAACATAGAGACCTTACGCCCTGTGGTTATGGCGCAAAGACTTGCAAGGCTCAACAATATAGGTCAGGATCTACCGGGAATCAAGGCATCCGTAAACCTCAAGCTCGGTAATTACTACATTGACAAGGTAGCCAAATACAACTCGATGGTAGAACAGGTTACAGGATTTGGGATGCAGGGCTTGAAGAAGATCACTGAACCTACAACCGATCGAATTAGCGAAATGGCAGACGATCTGCTGAGAGTGCAGCAGACATTAAACGAGATGTATTTCGAGCTTGCTGAGAAGGTCTTAGAAGCCACTAAAGGTGTTATCGAAACGATAAACCTTGAGTTTGAACACATAGATACAACTTCGGTTGAAGTGAGCAGGAAATTCCTCGATGAGAAGAAGGGTGAAGTTGCAGTTGAGTATTTAATTAATACACTGATAGAGCTGGATGCAAGGTACGGGAAGTTATTGCAGCAGATCGTTGAGAGGGAGGATTCCATTA
The DNA here is from genome assembly GCA_964644785.1 of uncultured Nitrosopumilales archaeon. Taxonomy (GTDB): domain Archaea; phylum Thermoproteota; class Nitrososphaeria; order Nitrososphaerales; family UBA57; genus VHBL01. The sequence continues at coordinate 26,596 of CAZXXP010000004.1, forward strand.
CAATCGGGATAAGAAAGATATACTCTTTTCAAATGCTCCCTATGTTCGAAACTCTGGGTAAGGCCGAAACATCCTCGCAGTCTTACGGAGCGATAGTTAAGCTTGGTGAAGCAGTAAACCGTTCAGGTACTGTAAGTATGACATACCTTGCAGAGACGATGACTAGGTTTCAAATCATTCAGGACGGCCTCAAAGTAATATCCTCCGAACTTATGTTGCACATTGGGGAGCTTGAAGGGCTCAACGATGCAAGAGCTTCGGGCTTTAACTGGGGTAAAGATACAAACGTCATGATCGAGCTGGAAACGGCGATAAAAGCAATGCAGAGTAGGGAAAAGCTTGGAATAGAGGAGAGGATGGCAAATGCGGAAGTTGCCTCAAAGCATATAGAGCAGGCTACGAAGACAGTTTCTCAGTACCTAGTGATGAGCGAACTCATACTGTTATGTCCCTTGCTTGACCAAATAATTGATTCCAAGCTCAGGAGCTCCGGCGCGGTGAAACCTGAAGAAATACCTGTTGCACAGAAGTATGCGAAGCAGTTGCTGAGGCTATACGCGTCTAGGCACGCTGATTCTGCCTATGATATTATGCTGAATAGGTTGCAGCCTAAATAGACTATACGCTTGCTGCTTTTGTCAGGTAGTCTTGCAGTTCATCAAGCAGTAGATTGGATATTCTCTGCGAGATGTCAGATAAGTTCTTGGTAGTAATTGCATTGTTGACAATTTCAACAAGGTGCTTGCCTATCTTGGTTTCGACGACTGGGAGAAGTCTCCTAATGCTGCGAATGGCTTGATCTATTTCTCTTTGTTTACCGAGTTCAGTACTTACCAGCAATTCGTTTACGGCGAGTGTCAACAGCATGAAATAGGAGAGAGAAGACCAGTTCGGGTGCATTTCTCTGGCATATTGAGTCCACTTCTTGGATATCGGGGTCTTTGAATGGACTGTTGTCCCAAGCTCTGCGAACAATTCAGAAACTGTTTCGTTTACAGCCAGCGGAGAGTGGGATTTTATCGCCTCAGAAAAATTGACCGTCACCTGTCCAAGGTTTGTCTCTGTACCCTTAATCAATCCCTCTGCCGCGGTCAAAATACTCTTTGCATGAACTTCTGCATTCCTCCATTCTCCCTGCCCTATTTCGTTCAACATATCGCGTGTTGGAGAAATCATTGACCATATGTTTATCATTGATTCGTAGAGATAAACTACGAACAGTAAGTCTTCCCTCTCAGCCTGCTTCTTCTTCTGCACTTCTTCTTCTAATCTCCTCTTGCTGGCCTGCAGAATCTCCGAGACCTGATTCAATATACTCAAAGCACTACTACTGCTATTTGTAACGAGAACTAGGCTCGCAGGTTTTGCATTCTCCGTGTAGCTGACCTTGATAGAAGAATTCCCTTCTTGACTGATACCATTTATCTGAGAATAGTTCAATGCGATAACCGTTGCAAGTTTGTTAGAAAATAGTGAAGCTTTCTGTTCTACGATAATCCTCCTCTCGGTTAGCGTAAGCTTAACCTTGCCTCTGCCCTGAAGTTTTATGTCATCGCTTATTGCAATGATTCTTTCTGGTTCCACTTTACATTGCCGTTCATGTGGCATAAGGTAAAAAGCATATCTCAGGAAATGGTTCTTATCCTCAGCCGTTACAGATGTGTGTATGGAAGGCACTCAACAGGAAACCGTCCTCATTCCATGTCCCGTAGGACATAAAGCCCTCACGGGTATGACGCAATGCCCAAGATGCGGCCTTCCAATAATTTTGTATGAGAAAGAGCTGATAGATATTGTAGACAGGTTCAAGACCCTCTCACAAAACTTTGCGAAGGTTCAGCAGTTGTTTCCAATTGGTGTAGGCCTATGGGGCTCCAAGCTCCTACTAGCAACAGTCGCTTCACATGATATCAGGCTGACAAAGTTTTCAACAATTGGTGCTTCGACTACAGATATTCAGATGTTCGCATCTGCAAAACAGAAGATGATACCCAGAGACAATGTGGAAAACATTCTGCGCAAGATAAATTACCCTCTGAAGATTGTTGCAGACATGAGAGGAGGTATATGGAAGAGAGCGGAGATAACTGCAAGGAACGATTCAGCTCTTGCGGATAAAATAAGCATTCTCAGAATTAATGATATAAAAGAAGAGCAGGTCGCTTTCTTCATGGGTTCTTTGAGCGAGGGAATTGTGGCTGGGGTTACACCATTCCTTTGTTCCGCTGCTAGAGAAAACAATCCTAATGTCTTAACCATATTTCTCTTGACTCTGCCAGCTGAAGACACGTCTGAAGAAGCGCAGTTCAATGCCTACTGTGGCCTTGCTATGCTTCTCCAATCGGGCATGCATACCGGAATAATTATGCAAGAATCAGCCCTTAAGGCCCTTAAGGGGATTTCAAGATCTGGTGCAGAATTGAATGCAGATTTCCTACTCCCTACGATGTGTGACATATTGCTCGCGATTGGTGTCGAAGGCCTAGCAGAGATATCCCATATTTCGCAGTCGTTCAGACTGCAGGTCCTATCGCCCGCCTTTGCTTATGGGGCAAGCTATGAAATTTACGGAAGCCTTGCAAATATCGTAGAGTACGCGATGTACAAAATCTTGGTGCCAATAAACCCGGAAAACGTCATTGCTGCAGTTACCATCGCAAGAATTCCAAGAAGACTCCTTGAAATAGTCGGTAAGGATGCCCTCGAAGAGCAGTTTACAAGTTGGACTAGGCGCCGCTTCCCGGCAATAAGAGGAAGTCTGCTTAGAATCATTACAAAAGAAGAACCGTCAGACAGAATAGATGCAATTCTCTTACTAGGTGGCAAGAACCTAGAAGCTATTACCAATTCGATCAAAGATGGCTACATCGAGTTCAAAGCTAACTTGGATACAATGGACCTATGGGAGGAATATTCGATAACTACTGACGAATTGAAGAATATCGAGGAGTCAATATTAAAATACGACAAGAGAATAAGCGCGCTTCTCAAGAAGAAGTAGATTTTCTTTGGAAAACCCTTGAGAGCACTAATTGTGTTGTTATCGAAATTGCAGCCACTGCTATTATTATGCCTGTAGCAAATGCAGCAATGGTTGCGTCTGAGCGTACTAAGTTAATCATGAAGCTAAGGTCTCTGTCAGTTATTTCGGGGCTGACAACCTGCTGCTCCCCCCTGTATTTTATCGTGAACTGATACTCGCCAGGAATTAGGTGTTCATACAATGGATTATCACTCTCCTTTATCTCTTTATGCGTAGGTCCCTCCATCGTCAGCTCAGCATCGGGGATTACCAACCCAAATGGATCTCTAACGGTAAATGAAACGTCGAATGTTTTCAGATATGCCACAACATTCCTGGTGCTGTGGCTGTACATCAATGAGATTACCATTCTATCCCCCAGATTGGTGAACTCTGGTTTGGCGAGCTTACCGTCCAACAACACAACTATCTTATCAGCAGAAGAGCGCAGGTCATCGATTAGGAGGTTGCTGGGAACAGTTATGTTGAGGACCCCCACGCTGCCTTCCTTTCCAACAAGCGTGAGCTTAACAGCTCTAACATCAGTTGATGATAGAGCGCTCGTAACTGTTGAGTTCGATATAATCGTAATCAATTTATCAGAATAACTAACATGCTCGACCTGTCCTGTTTGAAGCTTTCCATCGCTACGCAACTGCACAGTATGTTCTATCGTACTCCTCTCCAAGAAACTTCCTCCCATCGAATCGATTATGGGGAATACTGGAGATACTTCCATAACCGAAAATGTATAATTTGTTCTTCTGGGTCCGCTAACAAAAATCGGATATTTGGATAGTGGAGTAGATGAACTCACAAGGACCATTTGGCCTTCGGCTTTCAGCGCTCTGATTTCAGGTGCTTGAGGGTCTACAGGTGTCCATATAGCCGCATATGGTAAACCCACGATAAAGTCTCTACCTGCATCTGTCCTCATGACTATGTTGGTGTCACCTCTCGTATATACTGTAAAACCATCAAGGGGTGGGTACATCGTCGCCTTGTAACTCTCAGTTATATCTACAGCCCTTCCTTCATAAGTAACAACTTCAATGGGACCTCCCCACTTGGGGCTCAGCTCATAATACATCTTGGGATCCTTGCCTAGATTCTGTATGCCCAAGGGGTATCTTGTTGGGGATATCTCGAACAGACCTTCTGCAGGGTCTACAAATAGCCAGTCCCTGTCTACTCTGAACTCGATCCAGGCATGCAGTGTAAGATATGGTATCTCTTGCAATGGTGACATCTCCATGATTCCAATTAAAGGTCTTACCGGTATATCCACCGATCGCAAGAGGCCGCCATAGAATACAACAATGACCCTCGAGTCACCGGTTACCTTCTGGTTGCTTAGTGCTCCTCCCGTAGCCTGCAGTTCCGATGCTATATGTGCTATACTTTGAGGCTTAATGTTGGTTGCTGGCTCGTAATGCTGAACGACAAAGGTGAATAGGGCCCTTGCCTTGTCTACGGGGCTTGCAATCTGAGGTACATTTGCTACCGCAAGTATGTTCTCAGCGAGTGCCTTTACTTCAGGTGTAGTTGCCATAAGGTCGTTCAGCACTGCAAGATTTTCAACACTAACTGCCTTACCAATAGCCCGAAGGTTATCCCTGCTTCGACTCGAAAATATCTTTAGAGGGACAGAAATACTATCTGCAGAGTCTGCAGTCTCGTTTATCTTCGCTTCAAAGGCCCCGGTTCCATTTTTGAGGAACCTTAGCTCATATGCAATAACATAGGACTGCCCAGACTGAAAGTTCAGCACTATGCTCTTGGGATTCACGCTTATGCCATCGAAACTTGATTGTGCGTCTAGCCTTACCTCGCCCGGCCTGTCATTCGTATTTGCTATCTTCAGCCAGATATAGGCAGATTCTCCTTGGAACTCCGTCTTTGATATGGTCGTATTTGCCCAGACTATACCGACCTTCGGTAGAAACACGTAGTTTGCGGTTAGATTGAAAGGTCTATCTATTCTAATGGAAACTAACAGACCCGTGAACCTGTTCCCGTCCACAGTCCAGAACCTGAACGAATAGTCCCTGACCCTCTTTGTTGTGGCAAATTCAGTGGTTAAATCTGTATCATGCCACTTGTTTCCGTTAGATATTTCGGCCAAACTCTTCGGCTCGGTGGCTGCATAAATGAAGAATTGTAGTGTATAAGTTGATGTTACGACCTTTGGGCCGTTCATCAGGACTGTAGTGTTCGTTTTGGAATCTGAAATATTCCCCATCCAGCCTCTGAAATCGTATCTCCTGTTCTCAGCTATGTTCACTATCTGCGGAGTTGAGATACTGGCCTGTGTATTGTTGTCGAACCATCCGGCTCCCAATGATGGTGGGGGAGAAATGGGTAGAATGCTCCTCACCGTTAGAAAGTACTGTGTCTTGAACTCAGCTTTATATGTTCCCTGAGAGTTTATCGTCAGAATCCTTGCCTGCGTAGTTGTCCCATCTGACCACCTCGTAAAGACATAGCGTATTCCAGAGGTTCCATTGACTATCTGGTTTGGCACGCCTAATGTATGGATCTCGCCCTGCACCCATCTATATTGTTTCGGAAGATCTGTAGGTTGAATGAGTGCCCCATCAACAATGAATGAGGAAACTCGTGGCGATGAATCTATAGTTACAGTTAGAAGTGGAAGTATGACGAGAACTGCCTGCGCAGACCTCCTTACAATGCCGCTGTTTGCCTCAATCAAAAAGAGGAAGTTCCCTGCACCAGAAGACTCAGAAGCCCTGACGCTCAGCAAGGCATTTCTTGTTACACCTACTTCCAAGCTAAAGGAGTTGGGAACTATTGAGATTTCGACATCGCTGGGAATACCCGTGGACCTCATGTCTATCAGACCGGAGAAGCCTCCCCGTGAAACTACGGAGATATTGAAAAGGCCTTGCTTCCCTTGCGCTATTACAAGATTTTCTGGTCTGATCGAAATCAGAAAGTCCCTTACAGGTATGTTCAGTCTCAGCGTTGAGGACTTTACCAGAGGTGTTCTAGTGGCTGTAATTGTAAGGTCTAGAGATCCTGGAGCTGCTGTGAGGTTAAGCGAGAGTGTCAGCGTCGCTGTTACTACGCCGTTGGGAGGAGGCGTAACTTCAGGAGGGTTGATACTGGCGAACAATCCAGGCACTAGCGTAGGAAGGGATAAAGTAACGGCAGAGTTGAAACCTTCCGTCGACTGCACAACTATCTGGAACGTCCTTGTAGAACCCAAAGTCATAGTTACATCGGATGGAGCTATTGAAACTACGAAGTTCCCAGCAATGTTCAATATTAGTGTATTTGTTCCTGTAATGTAGCCAGCCCTTGTAGCTGTCACGCTTATCCTAGCAGATATTGTCAGTGCAGATAATTGAATCGGAGCCCCCTCGGAGGTAACTCTAATCGTTATTATTGAGATTTTGGACACGACCGCCGGGTTTGGAATTGCGTCTATTGCTATAACAAGCCCTGGCAACGGCTTTACCATAATAGTAACAAGAAAAGAGTGAGTTATCTGAGGGGAACCCGGATATATACCTACGACGAAACCACTATAGGTGCCTGGAAGCGCGGTAAGGGCAGCATCTAGTGTTAGCGTTGCCGATATCCAGCTCTGCTTGGGAACCAAGACAGACCCGGTGAGGGTAACCAAGACACCTGGAGCCTGATTGTTCCATATCCAAGAAAGTTGGATCTGACCGTTGAAGTTTGAGATAGAGCTAATATTCACAAAGGCTGAGGCCGATGCCTGCTGTCTTACTTCAACCGTGCTAGGAGATACCGAAATCGCAAAGTCACCCACATAAAGAGTAAGCGTCACGTCATTTGTACGGACTGTGGACGCGGTATCATTCGCAAACTTCCCGTTAGCTATGATAATGTAAGTTCCCGGGGGAGTGCTAGTTGTCGTGCTGATAGTAAGCGTAACAATGGCATTGAGTCCCGTTCCACCCGTAGGCACGGTAAGCGACGAAGGCGAGAAAACGGCAGAGGACAAAGGTATCCCTGACGGACTAATACTTACGACATTCAAGTTGAGTGTCGGTCCCAAAGGCGGAGGATCGTATTTCTGTCCCACCACTGTCACAGTAAACTGTTTTTGAGCACCTTTGGGAATCTCTGCCGAAGTAGAATCAGGCGTAAGCGTTATTGGCGGACCGGCCTCGACATGTGGGAGAAAAGCGAAATATGCAATAGCAAGGGCTAGACTAGTGACAAGTAAAACATTGCCGCTAGTTACCTTCGGATGCACCACGTTGTTAGCTCACAGATGGGAATTAAAAACCTTGAGCAGCTTTTGTTGAACTGCTATGGGATTTATTCGAACTCTTTCAACAGTTCCTTGCCCAATTCTTCGCTTATGCCCAATGGCTGCGACACTACTGGACCTCCCCTTAACCCTGGCTCTTCGTCCTCATAAGTAGGCCTGCCAGATTCATAAAATACACCTATCGGTATCTTTACATCCCATTCATACGACTTCCTTATTGCATCGTCAAGGTTCTTCGTGTTATGTTTGCTATCCTCTAGTCTGTAGATTCTCTCCCTGAACCACTGGTAAGTGTTGTGCTTGTTGTAGGTTACACAAGGGCTCAATACGTCTACCAACGAGAAACCCTTGTGCTTCATTCCCAATTCGATAATCTTTGCTAAATGGTCTGCATCGCCTGAGAATGCCCTTGCAACGAATGTTGCTCCAGTAACCAGAGCCAGACATATTGGGTTTATTGGAAGTTCGATAACACCTGCAGGCGTAGATTTTGTACGTTGACCCTTCTCTGTAGTTGGTGATGCCTGCCCCGTAGTCAAGCCGTAAATCTGGTTGTTCATTACTACATATGTAATATCAAAGTTCCTGCGCATTGCATGCACCCAATGGTTCAGACCTATTCCATATCCGTCACCGTCTCCCCCAGCAACTATCACATTCAAATCTGGGTTGACTAGTTTTGCACCGGTAGCCACTGGGATAGCCCTTCCATGCAGGCCGTGAAAACCATAAGACTTTAGGAAGCCCGGAATATTCGAAGAGCAGCCTATTCCCGAAACCACAAGCACATCCTTTGGGTTGATTTCGAGCACCGCTAAAGCTGTCTGGATGCCTCTTAAGACTGCAAAGTCTCCGCAGCCGGGACACCATGTAGCTCTAGTCTCAACCTTGTACATCGAGAGATCCATCATGCTTTGGCAACCTCCATAGCCCTCTTCACTACTTGGTTCGGGTAGAATGGCTCACCATCATATTTCAGGAGCTTGTGTTCTATCTTGATACCCGTTTCCATTCTGATCAGTTTTGCAAGTTGACCAGAATAATTTACTTCCACGTCGAGTACTCTTTTTGCAGTCGAAAGTACCTTTTCTACGGTCTCATCGTGGAAAGGCCACATGTATCTTATGTGTAGATGGTTTGCTGTTATTCCATTTCTAGCCAAAACATCAACAGTCTCTGTTAAGACGTTGTATGTC
>CAZXXP010000005.1:0-33189 GCA_964644785.1 uncultured Nitrosopumilales archaeon
AAAATGCTGAACGAGCCGCTCCATGAGGATTCCTATGTCTTTTCTTCCCTAAGAACCTTTTTTGCCAGCTCCTTGCCATGCACCTCTACAAAGTCTTTGTCCGACTCTCCTTCTCTCCATGACTCAAGTATGCCTATTGCAGCCTCCCTCTTGCTCGGAAAAGTCCCTAGTTACCTATTCAAAGAACCAGAGCCAACTAACGAAAGTTAACAACCACAGCGCGCGCGCTCATCGGGTCTTCTGTAATCGAGGATCGCTTATCTTTAAATCACATCTTCGGGGGCTAGATTAGATAGCATGAAAGTCTGGTAGACATCAGCCTCGGAGGTTTAGATAAGCAATGCAAACTGATGCAACGGGTCCAAATCCCGTCAAGTGCATTGACCCATCATTCTATTCTGCATTAATAGCTGGAACTTTACCGCAATTCCGCCAACCGTTTTTATAACGTACTCCTCCACTTCTTTGGATGCCTCCGTCAAAACAGAATGATTCTAACCGAAAACCTAAGTCGATCTTAGCACCTCTTGGACCAGTGGAACTTAAGGTAAAGTGCTGCTACTACGAGAAGGACACGAGGGAAAAAACGATGGTTCTCTGCACTGTTAGTGAGTGTCCAGATGTGCCTGGTTGGAGGAGAACTAACGTGGTAGAGGGTGCTATCATAAGGTTTGATTCCCCTCAAGGAATTGACACGGAGTTCTTCAGAGGCGAGCCTGTCAAGAAAGACCTTTCCCCGGACTAGTAATACGATTTGGTTGATGGATGCATTCACGAGATCGATGCATTACAATGATGCCGCAAAAAAAAGAATGCGGAGATATGAAAGCCAGGTTCAAGACGAAGTGTCCCTAGTGCGAGGGAGTTATCAACCCGGTCTGGAGATTGTGAGGCACGAAGGAAGATGGATCCACAAAACATGACCCGTCATGTTAACCCCGAAAATAGTTTCTAAATGTCCATCGATTGACAAATTGCATACCCCGTACTGAACTAAATCCCGTCGATTGCAACTTTCTAGCTCGGCAACTTGATTATTGCCGAAATGTTAAGAAGGCGAGCAGCGTGTTCCGAACTTCTCTTATCAGTATTATGGAAGATAAGAAAATAAGTGACATTCCCCTTGGGAGTCTGTCTTGAAGCTAAGTAAGAAAACCATCAAACTTATCGAGGGGAAGAATTTTGGCTACCTAGCAACGGTAATGAAGGATGGTTCTCCTCAGGTTACACCAGTCTGGGTCGACCTTGAAGGTGACCTGATTATTGTTAATACTGCAATAGGAAGGTTGAAGCAGATAAACACCGAGAGAAATCCAAAGGTTGCGATAGCAATTGCTGATTCCTCCAATCAATACGATATGGTGACCATAAGAGGCACTGTTATAGAACAAACAATAAACGGTGCCCGGGAGCACATCGACAGGCTCGCAAAGAAGTACCTCGGCAAAGACAAGTATCCGTGGTTTTCATCAAATGAGTCGAGGATCATCCTGAAAGTAAGGCCTGAACGATCTAGCGGTTGAATAAGAAAGCGAGTGTCCGACCCCTATCACCCTATGAGAGATCTTCTTCGGAAGAACATATCCAAACACATCACGAAGAGTCTACAGGGTTGTCATTGGGTAACGCAAGGATACAGTAAAGGCCAACCAGGAGTTATGGAAGTACAATGAGCTCCTCATGGTATGAAATTCCTAACCTTCAAGATTGAGAAATCTGTTCTAATTTAGGCCCCTTCAAGAAACTGAGCGGGAAGATAACTGACATCATCAAGCCCTCTCCCCCTATTCCTTCATCATCATGACGGGTCCGGTGAGACACCAGAATTAATTAGGTGTGTTTTAGATATCAACCGTATCCTATTAGTGCACTGATGGCCTTGCAGCCCTTCCTCTTTTGTTTCGATGGGAGTTTCAAACTTGGTCTTCTGAAGACCCAGCTTCCCTAGAATGAGACCGTATACGGTATTGAGATAAGTTCTACGGCCAAGTCCAATAACTCGTTTGATCTATGAGGTACCTAGTCGCGTATCTCTACGGGAAGGCTCAATGGAACCAAGAGTTGTTTCGGTAGTCAACTCTCCCGACTCTTTGACCTCGAAAGGTGGGAAAAGTCTATACGGTTATCTGGAAGCCGCAGCTCTGGCGCCAGCGAGTATTGCTTTCTTCCCGTCTTCCCAGGATACAATTTCATGGATGTCCATGCTGTAATATGGGAAGAAAGGTTGAAGCAATTCCAGAAGCTTGGTCTTTGACTCCGTTTCGAATATTCCGTAACCTTCTTGGGGAGTGAACCATCCATCTTCCTTGAGCGCACCTACCTTGAAGAGGTAGTCAGCGCCCGCAAATGCTCCCTCTAGTATAGCAAGAACTTGTTTGGGATCAGTGGGCCAGTTGGAAGGATTTGCTCTGTAAAGAACCATGTATCTCGGCATAACTGCTGATTTTCTTGAACGAGTTTATTTAAAGGTTCTTGATTCTACGGCTTTGACACACTATCCAAATTGAACGGGTAGCCTCGCTATTATCGAGAGGTTGTACGTTATCACCTTGAGTCTGAGTTCGTTCTTCTGGCCTCTTCTCTTCTTCGAGTAGAGCATGCAGCTGAACCTCCGCTTCACTGTAGATATAGCGGTCTCCGTAAGGTTTCTCCTGTGGTATACCTCTTCTTGTAAAGCTTCCTGCTCATTCAATACATCACGAGCATTTCCTTTCAAGCCTTCGAGCCCTGGCTCCTGATCTTCGCGATGTTCTTCTTGACTGAGATGTAGGGCGTGCCTCCGTGCTTGGCCATGATGTTGCATATCTTCAGTGAGAGGCATGCCTTCTCCGCACAGAGCCTTCCGAGGTTTCTGCTGAAGCTGAAAGGTACTGAACCTGTTTTGAGTCAGACTTGAATGCAGGTGTGACCTTGAACGGGAGGTGAGCAGGTTCTTGACATTTACGACGAAGTGAAGTTTGAGGAAATCCTTCCTCCTCTTCCCTTTGCCGTGCCTTACGTCGAACCATCTGACGAAACGTCTTATCGAGAAGCCCATACTATCAACGGCGCAGACTCGCTTCTCCTCCTCGCATTGTTTTTCATTGTAGCCCTGCTCAACGATGAACGTGTTCAGGTGGGCAAGGTGCTCCTTCGTGAAACGGTTTATCGTAATCTACAGGTCCATCCTGCCGGGAACGGTCATCAGCCCGATCATTGGCTACAGGTATGTGTTATCTTATAGGAACTAGACGATGTGGCGATACGGCTTCCGAACTATATCTTCAGCAGCAGACAGATCACTAATGCCCGAGGATCGTTCCTGACAGGTTGTCCCATGTCAGCAGGGTTGGGCTGTCAGGGTGAGTCAGAGGAGTAGACGAACACTCTTGCCTTCCTCACAAACTCTCCGTACTCCTTCTTCTTCCCGTTCTCGTAATCGCTCCACTCGCCCTTGGTGACCATGCACCATGAGAAGGGCTACAGAATGGATGAGGATACGAATCAGAGAACCTTGATAGAGTACTCAAAGGTTAGTGTGCCAAAGCCGTTCTACAGCAAAGAAATACATTCAAGTATGTATTGTACAGGCGTTAGCTTAATAGCCTGTCTAGTGCGGCAGTCTGGCCTGAATATGCCACAAATCGATCCTGATTTCGCAAAGAATAGGCAGAAAGTTGATACACACCTAGAGCACGAGGTATGGGGACCTGTCCAGCAACCAGAGGTACTCGGGATACATGGGACAATGGTCGCTGTGGATTTTGACATTTGCATCGCAGATGGTGTCTGCGTTGATGTCTGCCCTGTAAACGTCTTCGAATGGTTTGATACCCCTGGCACGAATCCTCAAAAAACACATCCAGATCTTCCTGCGTTGATAGCTGAGAGGAAGGCAGATCCTGCAAGAGAGAAGGACTGCATCTTCTGCATGGCCTGCGAGGTCCAGTGCCCAGTTCAGGCTATCAAAATTACCCAGCCTTCGTAAGGCCGCTTTAGGGCTTCTTGCCCTAACCTTTTATTTTTCCATTATGTAGTAGATATTGGGCTTGACAAGCGTTTTTACAATCACAGCAGTGTCAGTGTTAATAGTTGTTGGCATAGTAGGCGCTACTTTCGCGTATTCGTTGAGCCAAATAAATCCAAGTGTAATATTCTCCTTTGATGCACAGTTTGGAAGAGTCGACGAAGATAGATCAATCTATGAAGGTCCAGCAAGATCGTCATCGGGCATAATCAACGAGACATTCATCCTTAGAATGACGAATTTCAAACCTGAAACCGTAAGCAACATCGAAATAACAGTTACACAGGAACCCAAGAACGAGTGGTACGCCTTTCAGGAAGCCTATCTTGGATTCGGAGATTACGAATTTGTTACCACTGATAACAAGGCAGTAATAAAAGCGCTTCCAGCTGGACTTACATCTTCAATAAGATTCGTGATCAGGTTCAATACGACTGTCATAGACGTCAACAACGCCTTGAGCGACAGGTCAGTGGTCACTTTCCAGATAACGTATGATGGATCTAACAGGCCTCTAACAAAGGCTATCAATGTGCATTTCCCGCCTTGGCAACAATAAGATACTGAAAGGATTTTGTTGTGCAGGTATGCTAGCCTATGTAGGGCATGCTGGATTTGTCGAATTCTTTAATGGTGGTGAAATCTCTACCAGTCCTTCCAATTCCCAATGATCTTAGTTGAGGATACAGTGTAAAGAGGTCTCCTACTGCAAGTTTTACTGTCTGATGGTTCTCTCCGAAGTTTTCTGTGCTTATCTTTGTGACTAGGGGCCTGACGTCTCTCTCATCTGTGTATCCGATGCTGTGCAGATATTCGTGCGCTAGTATTGAGAAGATGAATGAATTGAGTTCTGCTTTAGACTTTGCAAGAACCTTGACAGCGTTAAGAATAGTCTCATTCATCACTATTATATTCGAGCCCATTATATGATAGGCTCCTACGTAGTTAGGAAGCTCTGCCAGAACCAGCGTCAACCCTGCCCTGTGCTTGCTAAGGCTCTTTTCTACTGAATACTTTACTACTTCAAAAACTTCGTCGAAATTCTTGCAGTCTTCCAGTCTTTTAGATGCTCCATGTATCAGCTCCCAAGAACCTCCCTTACCAGAGTCTGGTACTTGCCCTTGGGGGCTGCCCCAACTATCCTATTTACTTGCTGACCATTTTTGAAGATTATCAAGGTTGGTACCGCTTGTATTTGGTACTTGTCTGCAATCTGTCCATTTTCATCAACATTGACCTTGACGAACTTCACTTTACCATCGAACTCCTTTGAAAGATCATCGATTATTGGACCTATAATGCGGCAAGGACCGCACCATTCAGCCCAGAAATCAACAAAGACTGGTATCTGCGAATTCAGAACGTCTGTATCAAAGCTCTGCGCTCCAGAATGAACTACTTTTGACATATCTGTTGTCAGTAATAATTCTAGAGAATAAAACCCTAACGGTAACGATTTTAACCCGAACTTAGGTTTTTTTTAAGATGTTCGATGCTACAGTCTTGGATTAGCAGAACCTTTTCTTTGTATGTTACTCCTGAAACTATGCTGACGTTTCGTTTCAATCGTCTTTTTAGCTCTTTTAGCAGTTCAAGGTTCGCTTTGTTGTCTTGAGCCGCAGATTTAGTGTTGATTATAATGTGGTTGTTTGTCATATTAACAGTAAACTTACGACTCAAAGGTTTCACATATACTGTTATCAGCAGTCCATCAGGAGTCTCTTTTAGACCTTCCAAGTCAAACAAAAGTAGGTCTAACTGTATTTAAGACAGATCGCAGTTATTCAGACAAGATATTTTTATTAGGTCTATAATTATGAACGTAAGTTCAGGATATAGATCAATAACTATACAATTGCACGCTTTTTCTACCGTACTCTATAAATATAAGCTGGCAAAATGGGTTTTCCATGCCATTTACAAGAACTTCAGATGGAAAACTAGTTCCTATCAAGAAGACCGGAGACGAGGTTCTAGTGTTGCTCGAGAAAGAAAAGGTCAAGTTCGTTGATTTACACTTCACAGATGTACCTGGCAGACTTCAACACACCACAGTTCCAGTGCATGTAATCGACAGGGATGCCTTCAAAGACGGAGTGCCAAAGCTAGACGGTTCTTCGATCAAAGGGTTTACAGGAATCGAGGAGTCAGATATGATGCTCAAGCCAGATCCTTCAACATTTGCAGTTATTCCATGGTCCACGAAGGAATCTGAGAGCCATAAAGCAGTGAGACTGATCTGCGATGTCTTCTGGGGTTTCGGTCAGGGTAGACTTTCAAGGGACCCAAGAGCCATTGCGCAGAAAGCTGAGCAGTATGTAAGGGATTCTGGTTTTGATGAGTCATACTGGGGTCCTGAGATCGAGTTCTTTGTCTTCGACAAGGTTACATGGGATGTAAATACTCCGTACAAGGGTCAGGCATACAGCATAGAGTCAAAAGAGGCTGCCTGGACAACAACAGGTATCAACTTCCCAATCAGGTTCAAGGAAGGATACTTCCCAACACCACCTTCAGATACTCTAATGGAGTACAGAAGTGAGGTAGTCAGCATCTTCCAAGAGAGGTTCGGAATCATCAGTGATGCCCACCACCATGAGGTTGCAACAGCTGGTCAATGTGAAATTGACATGAGATACGATGCACTGACGAATATGGCAGATAATGTCATGACATTCAAGTATGTAATAAGAAACGTTGCACATCAAAGGGGAATGGTCGCAACTACGATGCCAAAGCCAATATTCATGGATAACGCTTCAGGCATGCACACGCACCAGAGCTTATGGAAGGGTGGCAATCCGATGTTCTATGATGGAAACGATGCCTACGCTGAGTTGAGCCAAGCTGGTAGGTATTATGGTGGAGGTTTGATGGAACACAGCAGGGCACTTACATGTATTACAAACCCTACAACGAACTCTTACAAGAGGCTTGTGCCAGGATACGAGGCGCCAGTATATATTGCATGGAGTAGAAGGAATAGGTCAGCTAACGTAAGAGTCCCTGTATATGAAAAGGGCCCAGCATCAGCAGCAAGGAAGAGGCTCGAGTTCAGAACCCCAGACCCATCATGCAACCCATACCTAGCATTTGCAGCAATGGCCTGCGCAGGCCTAGATGGCATAAAGAAGAAGACCGATATTGGAAGTCCCGTTGATGAGAACATCTATCATTTGACTCCTGAGAAGAGGAAACAGTTAGGGATTAAGGAACTGCCAGGAAGTCTAAAGGAAGCTGCCGATTCGCTTGCCAGCGACCATGAATTCCTGAAACCAGTATTCCCGCAGGACCTCATTGACATGATCATCGAGAATGCTAGGAAGGAACATTCAGAAATCAGCATGCGACCTCATCCATACGAGTTCTACCTGTACTTCGACGCATAAACAACAAGGCTGAAGCATTAGCTTCAGTCCTTCTTTCATATTTTCATTACTTTAGTCTGGGAACCGCTTTCACCAAGTCAGTCTTTGTTATTATTCCTGAAAGGATTGCTTTCTCGTTAACTACAGGAAGACCACTTATTGCAAGCTTGGTCATGATTCTTGCCACATCGACAATGTCAGCACCTTCGTTTATTGTGAAGGGGTCGGAGGTCATAATGTTTCGGACCATCATTATTGGAAACATTCTAGAGGGTATCAATTCGCCTTTTACTATTATGGAGAGTCTTTTTTCAGGAGATGTAAGAACTGCTCCAACTAACACTAGGTCAGAGAGTGTTACGATGCCAATAGTTTTTTCATCTTCGATAACTATGAGTCTTGTAAAGCCCCTTTCAGACATGACGTTTGCTGCCGCAAAAATAGAATAGTTTGGCCCTATTGTGATCGGATTCTTGGTCATGAGTCTCTTTACAGGGATTCCAGTTTCATCCAATGTTGAAATATGTCTGCAGATGTCGCTTTCAGTGATTATGCCGACAGTTCTACCCATCTTATCTACTGCAATTATCGAACTGATACCCTTGGAAGTCATGATTTGAGATGCCTTTTTCAGGTTTTCTTGAGAATCCAGACTGATAGGGTTCTTTGCCATGAGTGATTTTACGGTAATTTTATCGAGTGATTTGCCTGCCCCGCTTTTCATTAACCCTCTAACCATGTCCTTTTGTGTGATGATTCCTATGGGGATATTCTTGTCGTCTATTACCACTAGCCTTTTGATGTTGTTTCTAAGCATGAGTTTTTGAGCATCAAAAACGGTGTCTACCTCTCTGACGGAAATTACCGTTCTGGTCATTATGTCCTTTAACGTTGGCATCGCTTTTCACCATATGAATATGGTTAATAAACAGGTTTAGTATGAGACAGAAACTCTTAAAGCTAGGAGTCGTATTGTGATTGCGTTTGATCGTTAGAGTCACGATAGTGAAGCTCGGTTGCATAGCCTCGACGGCGCTTATTGAATCACTGCTCGATGAAAGAGCTTCAAGAGAGGATATTGTTGTAAGGTCTTTTTCCTCTGGCAGTAAAATGGACGCTCAAAGTGCTAAAGACTTGGTTGACATTGCAGTATCTGTCAAAAGTGATCTCTTCCTTGTTGTCTCGCCTAATGTTGCGCTTGAGGTACCAAGATCTTTGGCAAAGAGGCTTTCGAAAAAGGCTCCAACGACGGTGATTTCGGATGCTCCAGCTAAAAGAGCCCTTGAGGAGTTCGAGACGAGCTCGATTGGTTATATTGTAATCGAAGCAGATTCACTAATTGGAGTACGGAAGGAATTCCTTGACCCTGTAGAAATGGCACTCTTCAACAGCGATGTGATCAGGGTTCTTTCAGGAACCGGTGCATTCAGGGCATTATATGAGGAAATTGATAGGCTCATAGAATCTATGAAAAACAATGTTAAGTACATTCCAAAGTTAATCATCAATAAGGAAGTCGCAGTAAATAGGGGGAAATTTTCTAATCCCTATGCGAAAGCCAAGGCCATTGCAAGTTTTGAAATGGCAAGGCTTGCCGGGGAATTGTCTGCCGAGGGTGCCTATAAGGTCAAGGAGAGGAAGAGGTATCTCAGTATTGTTGCATCGGCCCACGAATTAATGCGTGCAGCTGCATTACTTGCAGATCAAGCCAGAGAAATGGAAAAGTCTTCAGATAAGGTTTCAAGGTATATTCATACATCTGACGGGAGTGTTAAGATCAAGAAAGGGCTTTTTGATGCTATTCAGTAAGAGTTTTGAAAATTCTTTTGCATTTAGTGCACAGCTCTGAACTCTTGGAATCAATGTCTATTATGGAATCAGATATGGCCATAACGCAGCTACCAGTGCAGTGCTGCAGCCCATAAACATGTCCTGTCTCATGTATTATTTCTTTTGTTATTCTTTCTCTCTCTTTCGGCGTTGGAATCTGATGTTCTACAAGCCTGCTTAACGATACGATGCAAGCATTGGTTGTTGGAGACGCAAGGCCGAAGACGAAATTCCTCCCATCGATGAAAATGTCTTGATTTGTTATTCCGATGCACTTTCGCCAGCCGTTAGACCTCTTTAACGCATGTATTTTGTATAGAATCTTTTGGGCATCGTACTGTCCCCTTTTACTATCGAATGATTCGGTGCCAAGAGTCATCGATGCTATTGAGAATTCATCCTTATATTGTGCCAACGTGAACCTAAGAATCCCGCCTAGATCTGGAAGGTGTAGAGAATCGAGTTCAATGACGGTTATCTTCTCGTTCAAAATTCCTTCTCGGCTCTGGATTATTGAATGTGCCGTTATATGCTAAGCGATTTGTAAGAAAATCGCTGTGAAGCAACGTTTATTCGGTGGAAATTAGCTTGTAGAGAATGCTTGCTGGAGATTCTGCATGCTTATTGATCTGTATTTGAAAGGGAGGGAGGTCGTAATCTTTGGAGGAGGTAACGAAGCGGAACTAAAAATGGTCAAGGCTCTTGATGATGGTGCCCAGATTACCGTTCTGAGTAAAAAATTTACTTCAAAAATGGTGCAGTTTGCTCATGAAGGAAAAATCAGGCTTGTAAAATACGATTTAGAGAAAGGTTTCTCTAAACTAAAGAACTTCATAAATAAACCGTTTGTTGTTTTTTTGGCTACTGACAATCCTAACTTGAACAAGCAGGGAAGAGATTTTGCGAAGAAACTAGGCGCTATCGTGTGTGTTGTTGACACTCCGGAATTATGCGATTTTGCTAGTCCTGCTGTAGCCAAAATTGGAGAGATAAGGGTGGGGATATCTACGGGAGGAAAAAGTCCTGTAATCGCAAAGCTATTGAGACAACGTATTGAGAGTTCAATCACCGAAGAGGATCTTCTGCAGTTAGAATTGCAGGAATACGCCAGAAAGAGGGTTAGACCAAGAATAAACGAATTCTCTTCAAGAAAGAAATTTCTGTGGCAAGTTGTTGAGGATGATCAGATAAAATCTCTCATAAAGAAACATGAGATACGACAGGCCAAGGCTCTGGTTGATCGAATGATTGAACAGGTGATATAAGACGTCGATTATTAATCTGCGAATTACACACAAAACGTCCACAATGCCAATACTTGAAGCCGTGAGATTGAAGGATTACTCAATCGCATCTATTGTTGAAGAGATGGTAATAATTCAGACGTGTAATAGAGTTGAAATTTATGCTGTGGTAGATGATAAGAAAGTGGATTATGTGTGCCAAGAATTGATTCGTGTATGGAAAGGTCAGGTTGAGAAACATGTTTCGCGTATCACTGAAAAACGCTTTGAGGACTACTTGGAAGCTGATTATGATGTAGATGCTGTGAGACACTTATTCAGGCTTACTGCAGGATTAGAGTCGATGATAATTGGCGAAGATCAAATACTTGGTCAGGTTAAGGATTCACTTGTTGAAGCTCGCCTTTCAAAGAAAATAGGTCCAATTCTATCATTAATATTCGATAGAGCCGTGAAGCTAGGTGCGAAGATTAGGACGCAGGTTAGGATAAACGGAGGTGCTGTTTCCGTAGGTTCAGTTGCGATAAACCTTGCAGAGAAGAGTATTGGAAATTTGCAGAATAAATCATCGCTTATCATAGGTATAGGAGAAGTTGGATTACTTGTAGCAAAGGCGTTAGTTGTAAAGGGCCAGCGCTCGATATTCGCTACAAGTAGATCTGCGGATAGAGTAATGACCCTAGCAAAGATTGTAGGTGTAAAAACATTGATGTTTCAGGAAGCTTTGGAGAAACTTCAAGATGTTGACCTTGTAGTTTTGGCTACGTCTTCTCCATACCCTATCCTTACAAAGGAAATGCTCGAACAAATTATTAAGAAGCGATGTGGAAACATTTTGCTTATTTTGGATTTGTCGAACCCAAGAAACGCCGAAGAATCCATTAGTGGTTTATCTGATGTTAAACTGCTTACCATTGATGATTTGAGAAGTGAGTTAAATCATAATCTATCTTTACGGATGGATAGAGTCAAACATGTTGAGGAATTTGTTGGGAAGGAATTGGATAATGTATATGCGATATTACAAGGGGAGAATACTGAGCCCGTCATAACCTCATTGTACAAACGTGCTGAAACTGTCAGGATTCGCGAATTAAGCAGGGCTCTACGAGTGCTTGGCGATATAGATTTTGAAACGTTGCGTGTCATTAATGATTTGAGTGTTGCAATAGTAGAAGGGATTCTGAATGAGTCTGTTTCTAACCTGCGAAGGATTGCTGAAAAACCAGATATTGAATACGTTGGGTTGAACAAGAAACTCAAGGTAGAGTGAAGAATTTGAGCTTTCCACAGGTGAGAATGAGAAGGCTCAGAAAGAGTTCTGCGATTAGAAGATTATTGAATGAAACTTCGCTCAATCCGTCCAATCTTGTTTATCCGGTGTTTGTCGATGAAGATATTGCTGACAGAAAACCGATAAAATCCATGCCTGGTCAATACAGGCAGTCTCTAAAGACTCTTGTTAATGAAGCTGAGGAAATTGTATCTTTGGACATCCCCGCGATCATCCTATTTGGCATACCCAAGCTTAAGGATAATTTTGGTTCGTCGGCTTACAAGAAAAATGGCGTCATCCAAAAAGCTGTTAAACTGCTCAAATCAAATTTTGGAGATTCTGTTGCAGTAATTACAGATGTTTGCCTGTGCGAATATACATCATATGGACATTGTGGTATATTGAAGAATGATGTTATTG
The DNA here is from genome assembly GCA_964644785.1 of uncultured Nitrosopumilales archaeon. Classification (GTDB taxonomy): domain Archaea; phylum Thermoproteota; class Nitrososphaeria; order Nitrososphaerales; family UBA57; genus VHBL01. The sequence goes on from CAZXXP010000005.1 coordinate 12,145, forward strand.
TGAATGATGAGACTTTAGACGTGCTTGCCAAGACTGCTGTTGGCTATGCAGAGGCGGGTGCCGATATTGTCGCTCCGTCAAGTATGATGGATGGTCAAGTTTCTAAGATAAGAGGCGCTTTGGATGACAGTGACTTCACAGATATTCCTATTCTTTCGTACTCTGCAAAATTCGCATCGTCGTTTTATGGCCCTTTTAGAGAAGCTGCGGATTCAAAGCCATCATTTGGAAATAGAAAGAGCTACCAGATAAATTACGCTAACATAGAAGAGGTTTTCAGAGAGGTTGAACTTGACATTAACGAAGGTGCTGACATGGTTATGATAAAACCGGCGCTTGCCTATCTAGACATAATAAAAGCTGTAAAGAGCAAGTTTCTTATCCCTCTAGTAGCGTACAATGTTAGTGGAGAGTATTCTATAGTAAAATACGCCTCACAAAAAGGCTTGATCGATGAGAAAGAAATGGTATTAGAAGTGTTAACAGCTATCAAAAGGGCTGGATCCGATATAATCGTATCATATCACGCAAAAGATGTAGCAAATTGGTTGAATGAAGTTATTTGAATTCAGAAGCATTGTACAAGAGAGCGCTGAAGTTATTTCCTGGCGGCGTTAATAGCCCGGTGCGGGCTTTTTCTCCTTACCCATTTTTTAGTAAGAACGCTAGAGGTTCTAAGCTGGTCAGCGTCGATGATCATGAGTACATAGATTATTGTATGTCTTATGGCGCTTTACTTTTTGGGCACGCTTACCCTCCGATAATTAATGCTGTAAGAAAATCTGCTAAGAATGGAACGATTTTCGGTACGCCTTCAGAGAAGGAAATAGAACTCGCTGAATTGATAACAGATAGTATTCCTTTGGAAATGGTCAGGTTTGTGAATAGTGGAGCAGAGGCTACGATGCATTCAATAAGACTTGCTCGTGGATTTACTCGTAGAAAAAAAATTGTGAAATTCGAGGGTAGTTATCATGGTGCACATGATGCCGTTCTTGTAAAAGCCGGTTCCGGCGCTACAACCTTTGGTGTTCCAGATTCTCTAGGTGTTACAAGTGACGTAGCGAAAGATACTATTGTGCTTCCATACAATGATTCTGAAAAATTCGAAGGGGTTATTGAAAAGAACCATGATGAGATTGCTGCAGTTATCGTTGAACCTGTCATGGGTAACGCTGGACTTATCATTCCCAAAGATGGTTTTCTGCAGAACTTGAGAAGAATGACAAAGCGATATGGAATTATTTTAATATTTGATGAGGTTATCACGGGTTTTAGATTGGGTTTGGGTGGGGCCCAGGAGTATTTTGGAGTAAAGGCAGATCTTATCACGTTTGGGAAGGTTATTGGGGGAGGATTGCCTTTTGCTGTTTTCGGAGGAAACAAGGAAATTATGGAAATGTTAGCTCCTGAAGGCAGGGTCTACCAAGCTGGAACCTATAGTGGAAATCCACTATCAGTGTCTGCAGCTCTAACTGTAATAAGTGAATTACGAAAAAATCATACACAGGTGTATTCAAATGTCAACGAAAATTGCAGGAATCTAGGTAGAGCCTTAAATGATATTGTCAGAGACAGGAAGGTGAATGCTAAGGTCTATTCTATCGCATCGATGTTTCAAATCTTCTTCACCAAAAACAAAATCGTTGATTACGCTTCGGTTTTAACGTCGGATGTTGTCTTGTTTCGCCGTTATTTTACTGGTATCTTATCTGCAGGTGTCTTTGTCCCTCCTTCGCAATTCGAAACATGTTTCGTCTCTACAGCTCATACACAAGAGGATATTGCTAGAACCGTGAATGCTTTTGATTTGACGATGTCGAAACTATGATTGTTAAAATTGGAACCAGGGGAAGTAAGCTTTCACTTGTTCAAACAGACTATGTCATAAATATGCTTAGAAAAATTGAACGTAGGTTAAGATTCCAGAAAGTTGTCATAAAAACTGCTGGGGATGCATTCAGGCAAAGACCTCCTTATTCATTTACCACTAGGGGTATTTTTGAAAAGGAAATCAACTTGGCAGTGATTGAAGGTAAGGTGGATTTTGCAGTACATAGCCTTAAGGACCTTCTTTCAGAGGAGCGTGATGAGTTAAGCGTATCTGCAATCCCAAAAAGAGAAAGCCCCAATGATGTGTTAATTTCGAAGGATGGAGAAATATTTTATGAACTCAAAGAAAACAGCGTAGTAGGAACCAGTAGTATTAGGAGAATGATACAGGTCAAATTTCACAGGCCTGATTTGAAGGTTGTCCAGCTTAGAGGGAATGTTGAAACAAGGATTAACCGAGTCATAAATGGGGAACTTGATGCTGTTATTCTTGCTGAAGCTGGTGTAAGGAGGTTAGGGTTACAGAACAAAATTTCGGAGAGATTGCCTTTGGATGTATTTACACCTGTGCCTGGGCAAGGTGCAATAGCTGTGGTAGCTAGAAAGGACAGAACTGAAATGTCAAATCTACTTTCAAGAATAGATTATAGAAAATCAAGAAACGAGTGCGTTTTGGAGAGGATTATAGCTTCGAAATTAAGCGGGGGTTGCCAAGCGCCGATGGGTGTCATAGCTCATGAAACAAATGATGACCTGTCAGTTTATTCTGTTCTATATTCTACAGATGGTCGGAGGAAAATAGCTTATAGTACTAAAGGGAAGTCAAGTAACGTTTTAGATATTGCAAAAAGGGTTTCTAGTAAATTATTCGAAATTGGGGCGTCTGAAGTCATAGATGAATGGCGAAAAACAAGAATTAGTTGGTAAGGTTTTCTTGGTCGGTGCAGGTCCAGGAGATCCTGGGCTTCTTACACTCAAAGGATTACAGGTTTTAGAAAAAGCTGACATTGTCATTTATGATAGGCTTGTTAGTAGTGAGATCGTTGCTTTGATCCCTAAAGGAACGAAGAAAGTCTATCTGGGTAAGGAAAGTGGCGATGCCGAAAAAGTTCAGCGCCGAATAAATCATGTCATGGTTACCGAGGCAAAAACTGGTAAGAATGTTGTTAGATTAAAGAGCGGAGACCCATTTGTGTTTGGCCGGGGAGGAGAAGAAGCACAATACCTCAAAAAACAAGGCGTCAGCTTTGAGGTAGTACCTGGAATTACCTCTGCCTTTGCGGTCCCTGCTTATGCTGGTATACCAGTTTCTCACAGAAATCTTGCATCATCTGTAGCCGTAGTTACTGGAACCGAAAGAGTGAATAGAAGAACGAGTGTTGATTGGAGAAAAATAGGTTCTTCTGTTGATACAATAATTGTGTTGATGGGAATCTCTAATCTTCACAAAATAACGCAGCAGATAGCCAGATCTGGCAAAAGTCTTAAGACTGATGTAGTGATCATAGAGCAGGGAACTACCAGAAGACAAAAGGTGGTTTTCGGAACGCTCGGTAATATTGTTGAAAAGGCGAAGGAATCAAATGTTAAAGCCCCTGCGGTGATCGTTGTAGGTAAAGTTGTATCGTTGGGAAAGGAGTTATCATGGTTCCAAACAAAAAACCGCTGAGCGGGAAAAAAATTCTAATTTTCCGTCCAAGGAAGCAGTCTAGAGAGATTGTTGATGAAATCAGGTTGTATGGGGGGGAGCCTATACTTCTACCAATGATTAAGATCAGAACACTGTTCGATGAAAATCAATTTCGTAAATTCTTAGCGAACCTTTCTAATGGTAAGATAGATTATGTGGTCTTTACAAGCGTTAATGGTGTCAAATCCCTTCTTCTAAATGCAGAAAGATTCTCCAAAATTTCAACCGTAGTCCAAGCACTAAAGAAATCTCTTATAGTTGCTGTTGGTGAGAGAACTGCTCTATATCTAGAACATGTGAATATTCATGTCAATATTATTCCGAAACAATTTAGTTCTGAAGGGGTTGTCAAAGAGCTTTTGGCTAGGAATGTTAGGGGTAAAATGATCTATGTTTTTAGAACCACCTCATCGCATGACGATCTGAAAGAGCAATTTCAGAAATCTGGTGCTCTTTTACAGGAATATTATGTATACCAAACAGTGATGCCGAGGAATTCATCTTCATTGCAGAACAATACTAAACAGGTCTTAGAACGTAAAATCTGGGCTGTAGCATTTACAAGTCCTTCTACGGTAAGGAATTTCTTGGTTTTAGCAGGAAGTTTACTGGACAAACGTGAATTAATTTCCAGTCTTAACCAAATTGTAATTGGTGCTATTGGCTTGACGACCCGGAATGAACTTGAGAGAAATAGTATATCGGTTGATGTTGTTCCTGTGAAACATACTTCGCTTGCGTTGGTTTTGAGTTTAGTGAAGTATGCTACCTACTCCAAGAAGACTGTTAAATCTGATTGAACTGGTTCTGTTTTAAAAAGCATTTTCAGTTCGCTTGAGATGATTTCCAATCTAGTTTTGATGTTTTGATCTACATTGAATTCATTGCATAGTTTTGTAGCCAGTTTAAGGTACTTTTCTACTGTACCTTTAGTGACGGTAGCTTGTAGTTTCTCCCCGCATTGAAGGCAGTCTCCTCTAATAGGTAAGCGTCTATATTGAGAACCACAAGAGCTGCATCGGAAAGTTTGAGATGTATATGCATTCATGTTTCCGACGATATCTGGTATTAGGTGTGTTTGTAACACCGCTGTTACTACGTCATTTGAGTCAACAGCGGCTATTCTCTTAGCAAGCTGTATTTGGTTTTCGAGTTTCTCTATTAATGTAGTTTTTGATGAATAGCTATTGTTTGATGGGCCAAATGATATATTTGATGTTCGGTGTGTGTAATTGAAACTGTAGATTTGTTTTTGTGTTTCGCTAGGAACTACAATTGGTTGTATTAGTAACGGGGTATCAATTAATCCTCCAACTTGAGCGGGTAAGTAATCTCTGGAGAAATTCAATAAAGTATCGAGAAGTAATATTAATGAGTCAGAGTCACCACCGCAATCTCTTCTCTTTGCTGAATGCCATAATGGATGTGCGAAACAAACATGTGTTTTGGTGAAACCAATTATTCGTCCGACTACACCTACTGATGTTTGTGGGGCTATTCCTATTACCAAGTGACCTAGGATATCATTTTTTGTTTTCAGTCTGTAAAATGGTTTTTGCCCGTATAGATAGATTAGTAAATCGTCGATGAAATTCGCTATTTTGAAGAGAAAATCAGCGGCATCGTATGGAATTACTAAATCTTGTATTAAAAGCTCGAATAATTGGTCTTTATTTGTGAGTGTCCTTCCTTTGGTATCTTGGTTGTATCCGAGTTCTTGTAGAGTTTCAATACTAACATCAATCATTTCTGCTGTGCAGTGTGTCAAAGGTGCATTTGTAATATCTAATCTACACGTTCCGTCTTTGTATACAAAGAGGCCATGTTTCATTCGTAATATCCCTTTTTCAAGGAGTTCAGGCATCCGTGTTGGATTTACTAGAGTTTTGACATATTTTAGAGGTGTGTTAGGCCTGTAGTGAACCTGCCTTATTGCCTCTGCGAGTTTTTCTTTCAGAGGAAATACCTTCTCTGAATATGGGTATCCGTGGCCCTTACAGGTAGGACAGATTTCTGCTTCTATTAATTTCTTGCATTTTGGGCAGCTTAGATTTGGTTTCGTCTCAGAACCACATCGAGGGCATTTTACAGAGTAAGCATCTGATTTACAATTTACACAGATCAGGTTTATCAGTTCGGTTGTAATATATTCTGTTTTTAATGTGATATCACGAGACTTGTCACTGGTATCTCCTGTAGGAAAGATGATGTTGATTGAGGGTTTTGTATTTTTGGCAGTGGTTTTCTCGTACTTGCCGACTCTAACTCCTATGAAAACCGATGTTTTGTTTCTTATTGGATATCCAGCTAAGGATGAAATAAAATTACATGTGTTCGTCCATTCTGTTGGTAGTTGTATATTTTTGTCCAAAGCTAGCACTGATCTAAGAATATCCGAGATCTGACCTCTAATTGTAACTGAATTTAGTTCAAATAAATGAGGTATTCCTATTTTTTCTAAAATAGTCTTAATATTATCGACGTATTCATTTACTATTAGTCTGTCGTCCTGAATTTTTAGGTTTTTTCTCAGAACAAGAATGTCCGAAGGCGTTATCAAGTCCCAGTAGTATGTATATCTAGGATGTAACCCTATATTCAAAGTCTTGGCCAAGAAAACCGCCTCTTCGAACGTGGGTGTGGTTTGGAAAGGATCTTCTTGTAATGATTTTATGCGTTCAATAGAAATAGGGAACTCATCTTGGTTTAGGTTTCCTGTTTTAAGGCGTAGCTCTTCAACCCATAGTTCTTCTACATAACCTGATGGAGGAAGTTTTGCATCTTTTTCTGCAAAATCTCTAGAATCGATTAGTATATCTCCTAAGAAGAGTATTTTCTCAACGTTATTTTTGTAGTTTTGTAGTTCTTCGAGTGTTTTGATTTCCAGAACCGAGCCGTTCTTCAGTCGGACTATCGGACCATTGATTGAATCTACAAAACCTATTGTTGCATTTTTTTTCGGGTTATCAACCTTAATTTGGGTACCAACTACTATTGGATAGTCTAATAATTCTGCTGTTATTGGGTTAATTCCAAAAGTAGATGCACCGGTATTGAAAGATCTTCCATATCTTAGGCGGAAACCACCTATTTGTTCAGATTTGGATAATACTGGTCTACCTGAAATAATATCGGCAAAACTGGTGTTAGTTCTGTCTTCTTCATCTTTTTTTAGTTTACCGCCTTCTAGTTCTGTTAACCAATTCCAATCATTAATCCCTAAATTATCTAGAAGTTTACTTATTCTTTTTGTTCTCCCGATTATACCATCGTTTAGAACTCGCAATGCACCTCCTCTTATGCGATCGGTTTCAATTCTTTTCATTCCTCTGTGGATTACAACCTCAATTGGATTTGTACCTGCACCATCAATTTCAACTGGAATATGTAGAATTGTTTTCCTTATGTCGTCGTCACTAACATGAAACTGTAAATCTGTGAAATGTTTCTCATAAATTCTAACTTCTTCTATCATTCTTCCTACTTCATCCTGATTCCACGCGTTTGCTCGATAGTTGTCTAGACCAATCGTTTTCCTTACTCTATCTGCTATTACTAAGCAAAATACTGCATTCACGCTTCCAATAAATCGAATAGGGGTAGCAAATGAAACTGCTGCGTATTTGCTTCCATCTTCGTTTAGCTTTATTTTTACAGTAGATATTCCTTGTAATGGAGCAATTGTCAGTCCTTCTGTAACTAAGGCCAGCCCGGTTCTTACTGCGAGGTCTAATATTTTATTTGGTTCTAGTGATCCGAATTTACCAGTCGCTATTTCATCAGCTATAATTACAGCTGTTTGGTGGGTATCGTATTTATCTAATAACTCTCTCAGTCTTTCGGCCATCGGAGTCTTAAGAATCCTGTCTATACGTTCAGCTGTATCTAAGACTAATTCAGACTCCGCTACCAATGTAGGATCTTTTCCTTGTTCTCTACATGAATTTGCAATAGAATGAATTGTTTCGATTGTTTTTAGTATTTTTATATTATAGGAATCTTGGGTCTTATTATATTGGATGCGTTTCGCTATAATTGATAAGTACCCGTCTATTATTGTCAAGAAATTTCACTGTCGTATTGCTTTTATTATGGATGTTAGTTGTGTAGGAGATTCGTTTTCTAATAGGGTTCCTATTACAATTGCGTCAGCTCCGGCTTTTGCAATAGATTTCGCAGTAACAATATCCCTTATTCCTCCTCCGATGATTAAGAAGCCGTCATAAACTTTCTTCGTTGCTAGTATAATTTCTGGTGATATATGTGATGCAGCTCCAGAACCTGCCTCCAAATATACAAATCTCATCCCCATATACTGGGCGGCCAGCGAGTACATTGCAGTAATTTGAGGCTTATCAGGCGGAAGACCTCGTGCCCTACCTATGAATCCCGTGCTTCCTCCATCTCCAATTATGATATATGCCGTGGGGATTGCCTCCAAGTTATATTTTCTTACGACTGGAGAACCTAAGACTTGGGCTTGTGTTATGAAATATGGGTTGTCTGAATTCAGAAGTGATGTGAAGAAAATAGCATCAGCAAATTGTGATATACCTGTGATGTTTCCGGGAAACAGTATCACAGGTATTCTTACGGATTTCTTTATTGTCTTTATAATTGAATTAAGTTCCAGTTGATCCACTATGGTTGATCCCCCAACTAATATCGCACTAGCGTGATTCTGCTCAGCCAGCTTTGACATCACAATAGTTTTCTTTTGGCTAATGTTTTCTGAGTCGACTAATGCGAACCATAGAGTTCCTTTTTTTCTTTCTGTTAATAGTTTCTTTTCAACTGGACCAATTCTCAGAATGACACACCACTTCTCATGAATCGATCCACGAACTCATTGTAAACATCAACTGGTTCTTTGTTAGTTGTTAGATCGTATTGAAGACTTAAGTTACAACTACCGCAAGCAATTTTCACACTATTACTTTCGGTAGAAATTACTCTAACAGAAATCATTCCACATCTAGGACATGCGAATACTTTTGGTAGTGTTTTCCTTATCGTTCTGACAACTCTTCTTTTTCTTCTGCCCATGAGAACCCTCTGCCCTAGGGTGATAAAACACTTACTGGAGATCATATTGTAAACAATAATATATATTGAGTGAAAACATGAATAATTTAGTCGTTTTGTTGTTATTTATTAATTATTGGATTTTGCGTAACAACCGTAAATGTTATACATATTTGTATTTGACTGAATGGGTTTATGCTGAAGAATCTTGTCCGATATGATAAACTATTGTTATTATTACTCGAGAATTCAAACCATACTATTGTTCAACTAGATACACTCATTAGTCATCTCATAATTCATCGCTCTCATGGTAAATTAGAAGAGATGATAAGTGTAAAAGATGGTCCCAAAATCACAAAAGGGTCTTTTCTAAGGAGCTTGGAGCAAGCGCGAGGTAACACCAGGTCATCAATTTATTCGATCCTTCTATTGGGTTATTTGGGTTTCGCTGACCATAATTTTATGGATGGATTGATCCGAATTTCTCGAATGTTGGAAGAATTGAAGCAGACGGGATATGTCAACAATCCAAATGAAATTATTACCTTAATCGATAAGTTGTGTAATAGATTGTCCGACACGTGATATTATTTATATCTGTGATGTTTAATCGAGTGTGTGATGTTAGTAGATTACGTTTTGGTGATAGAATCTGTTTTTGTTATGGTATCATTATATTTTCTATTTAGATATGGGTTAGCGGTACGCAGCTTAATTTCAGAGCGGCGTGATGTTGGTGATTTTGTTGCATCTATTATGAATTCTATTGATAGTAAAATAAACCATCACAATGAACGGATTATTGATTTACTTTATCGAATTGATTTATTGGAAGCGAAACAAACCCTGGGTAATCCCTATGTATCAGGGACTAAGCGCGTAAATAATATTCATAAAAACAACATTGGTGATATCACATCAATGGAAATCAGTGTGTTGAATTTATTGCTAGCAGGTTCTAAAAGTCCAATAGAGGTCCAACGTGTTATGGGTAAATCAAGAGAGCATGTAGCGAGAATAATGAAGAAAATGTTTGATAGTGGTTATGTTGAGAGAGATGAGAGTAAAAAGCCGTTTGTTTATGGGTTGACTGACTCAGGTAAATCGCTAATTACTGTTGTAAAGGGATCTTAATTCTTTTATACACCCACGCACTGCCTACACGTTCCCTTCTGAGATGTCCCTTCTGAAGTAATCTAGTCAAGTATGTTGATACAGTACTTAGTTTAATTGGGTTGTTGTATTCATCTTCAAATGCTTCTAGGACATCGTTAGACGTGAAACTGCCTAGAGAGTATTTATCTTCTATGAGTTTTAGTGTTTTATTGAATGTAGTATCCAGATTAAATGTTCTTGTCTCCAGATCTCCGGTATCCAATTCTTCAACAACTGAAATTATCTTACTTAGTTTATCTTTCGATGGCTTACCCTCTAATGAAATCATATATTTGTTCCCTTCACCATCGGTGAACTCAATTTTTATCTTTCGGTTAGGCATCACGCCCACGTGATTACACTTTGGTTCACTCCTTCTGTATAAGTTGTGATGGTGTGAACAAGTGAACAAACTTGTTAATTCGATTGATTCTGTAATTAATTATTAGTATTGTGAACTAAACAGTTCTTTATCTGAGGGAAGGTGGTTTGCAGTGGAAATAATGGGGTGTTAGTAAACAGTTAACAGTTGTTGACGGTTTGGTTTGATTTGCAGTGGAAATAATGGGGTCAAAACTAACTTATTTGTATTATTGGGTTGTTAGTTCTACAAGATCTTGTAAACGGCCCTAGGCCGCTTTTCCACTGCAAAAGCTTTTCAATTGCTTTTACCTTTAGTAATGGAAAGTTAACTAATTGATCAAATTTAGTATTGTTTAGGAGTAATAAACGTTCATTCGTCAATCAAGTGCGGAGCTAAATCTTATTATAATTCTTATCATACAACAAGCTAAATAACCTCCAGTGGAAATACGGCCTCGGCCTGTAACCATGGAAAAGCCGTTGGAGGTAGTCAATTATCTCAGCAAAACCTAATGATACTGTATCTGATATATTCAACAGAGCCTTATTAGGGAAAACCATATTCAAGGACAGAAACGTACTCAGATCTGACCACGTCCCAGAAAACTTACCCTTCAGAGAAAAACAAATAACAGATATAGCTGGAATTTTGTCACCAATACTGCGTAATTCTAAATGCTCTAATCTATTACTCTATGGGAAAACAGGCACTGGAAAGACAGCGACCGCTAAACACATTCTCGATAAGTTTCAAACTATCGCAAAAAAACACAACAAAAATACAACAACCGCATATTCTAACGCTCGACTAGCAGGAAGTGAATACCGAATTCTAGTTGATCTAGCACAATCACTTAATCTCAAAATACCATTTACAGGCCTTCCCCTCAGCGAGGTTTTTAACAGGATATTCAAAAAAATATCAGAAGAAAACCTGATGGTAATATTCATTATCGATGAAATTGATTATCTCACTAAACATTCATCGGATGATATATTATATTCACTAACAAGAAGTAGCGAACACCTTGGAAAAGGGTTACTATCTATAATTGGCATATCAAACGACTTACAATTCAAGGAGTTTTTAGATCCTAGGGTGTTGAGTAGTTTAGGGGAAGAGGAGATAGTCTTTCCACCATATACGGTTGAAGAACTCAGAGAGATATTAACTGAAAGAGCAAACAACGCTTTTACAGAAAACACAATAACAAACGGTTCAATAAACCTATGTGCTGCTTTAGCGGGGACAGAACACGGTGACGCTAGAAGAGCCGTTGATTTATTACGCGTTGCTGGAGAAATAGCAGAAAGAGATGGAGCCAAACAAGTTGAAGAGAAACATGTCAGACTAGCAATTAAGAAAGTTGATCAGGACAGAATAACAGAAGCTATAAAATTGCTTCCATTACACGAAAAAATAACTCTACTTAGCGTTTCCGTTTTAAAGGAAATAAACTCAACCGGAGAGGTTTATTCTAAATACGCAAACCTCTGTAAGAGCATAAATATAGAACCGCTAACCCCAAGACGTGTCAGCGGTTTACTAAGCGAACTAGATCTACTAGGTTTAATATCGGCAAACATCATAAATAAAGGCAGATATGGAAGAACCAAAAAAATCTCCTGCCTAGTTCCTCATGAAACTATAACCAATATTATTTTAGAAGATCCATCGCTAAGCAGTCTAACCAGAGAAACTAAGAACTAAAATCCCTCGTAAAAACTCTAAGGTTAGATAAATTCATTATAGGTAGTATACCAGGTGTAGGATTAATTCCCACAGTTTCTTGATGCGTTGTTTGTCCTTGCCATGTACCTGAATTAATGAGAACTGAACCCCTATAACTCTCCAAGTCAACCACATGCAAGTGGCCAGCGTGAAGAACATCCGGAACTTGATCGATAACCAATTTATCCTCAACTTCAGGCGCAATCTGGGTCGTCCCTCCATAATATGGCGCCAAATGACGAGCTCGCAACAAAACTCTCATGGCCTGAGCTGGTCTTGAGATTGAAAGCCCGGGTACCATCGCAACAACATCATCCAAACTGTTCCCATGAAATGAAATAATATTTACTCCATTAACAGTAAACTGACTAGGGTTACCCAAAACCCTAACATTCTCCATATCATGTAATTTTCCTATAAATCGGCCTGGTATAGGAGGCTGTGGTAATGCTTCTCTTGTCACATCATGTTCTCCTGGTGTTATAATTATTTTAATATTCTTCCGTAAAACATTTAGATAATTATACAAAGTTTCATACTGTAAAAAAACATTTTGCTGTGTTGAATATTCACCAAAACTTGAAAGAGTACGACCACCATCAATCAAATCTCCTGCTATTACCAAACAAACAACCCTTCTAACAATATCCAAATCTCCAGATTGACCAGACATCCATCTCAGAAATCTTTCAAATGAATTAACCAAAAATTTGTTAGAACCGATATGCAAGTCAGAAGTAAAAACAACATAGGCGTTCTTTTTTGAAATGTTAACTACCCTATCTGGCACATCAGGTGAATAAACACTCTTGATCAGAAACCGACCCTGTTTATTAGATATAATATCTGCTATAACTAATTGATCTAATAACATCTGAGAAAGTCTTTTTCCAACACTCTCATCGGCTGCATAAAGGGTTAATTTACCCGTATCGTCATCGATAACAACTTCAGTCCCTTCCTTTTTGATCTTTCTATTCATTATAAAACCAGCAATCTTAATCGTTTTATTACTAGAATTAATATGGCTGATTTTCTGTATTTGAGACGAATCTTGACGTTGATTAACAATCTTCATAAGTTTACTAAAACGGCTATTGAAAAGAGCCCTGTAACCATCAACCCCTTCAACGATATTTTCATTTAGACGAGAATCTGATAGGACATTGACTTTACAATCAATTTCACTAACGTCAAATGTCTCCATTGTAACGGGTTTACCCAGAAGTTTTTCAATATCATCTTTGGTCACTAGTTTTACAGTCCCAACAACATTTTTACTATTAATTACAGTCCTAACGAGTTGGACCACATCATGTTCTTGGCTAATATTTTTCAAAAACTCAAAAGCATCAGGTTGTATTTGATACCCATTAGAAAGAACTTCTGAAAGCGCTTCTTCAACCCTTGATATAACTAACACCAGGGGTATAGAAGAACCACTAATGGAATGACTAATCCGAAGCGGTTAGATACTCTGAACAATTTTCCTACCATCATCAATTAAAGAAACAGAATCTTTTTCAGAAGAACTCTCCGAATATATTCTTACTTTTGGTTCAGTTCCAGAGGCCCTAAACAACACCCACGCCCCATCCTCGAATACAAATCGCAAACCATCTATTTCCTGAATTTCTACTACTCCTCTAGAAGTAAAATGTTTAGTTGTAATTCGTTTAATTTTTTCATAATCATACCTATATACCTTTAAATTTAATTGTTGATAAAACGTTTGCGGAACTTCACGCAATACCTCCTGTAGATCTATGTTTTGTGAGGACAACGTTTGTATTAGCAGAGCTGCAGCATAAATACCGTCTTCCCAATAACCCCAAGACGCATCCACAATTTTACTGGGTTCAGTTGCATAAACACCACCTCTTCTTTTTAATTCCTCACTCGTTTTACCTAATCTATACCTTATTACTCTACAATTATTTTCTAGCGCTAATTCTTCTACCTTACTTGAAGTGTTAATTGATATCACAACGTCTCCTTTCTTTCTACTCAAAATTATCTTCAGCATAATATATGACAAAATACAATCCTGGATAACATTTCCATCGCTGGTAACAATAACCAATCTATCTCCATCACCATCGTGAATTATCGCCAAATCAACATCTAATTCTTTGATAAGTTTAATGATTTGAACCAAATTCTCCCTAACAGGTTCAGGGTTTCTCCCTGAAAAAAGATGTGATGGATGACAATTAAGTGATATCACATCATGTCCTAATTGTTCAAGAATGACAGGGCTAACGTATGAAGCTGCACCATTAGTAGTTTCTACAAGAATTCTAAGTTTCTTACCACCAGATTCTACCTTACTAACCAGTTTCGAAATGTAATCAGCTATTACAGTTTGATCAGACCTCACAGTACCTACACCATGTATTACGTTTATATTAGAAGCGAGTTTTTTTTCAATTTCATGTTCCTTAGCAACATCCAATCCAACACCGTTACCATCAAAAATCTTTACACCACAAAACTGAGGTGGATTATGCGAAGCAGTTACAGAAAAACCCGCCTTATATTTACCGCTTTGTGAAGCAAATGCCAAGACAGGAGTAGGTACTACACCAACATAATCAATATCATTCCCAGTGTAATTTAATCCCGCAGCTAAAGTGATGGCGATCAAATCACAATTTCTACGTGTATCATTACCAATTACATATTTACCATTACCTAGAACATTTGGTACAACATAAGATAATTTCAATACATCGCGAACGCTAATCTGCTCTGCAAAAACACCTCTAATCCCAGAGGTACCGAATTCCAACATAGGACTGCTCTAACATATTTTAGGATTTATTCTCTAACCAATGGAACTTCGGAGAACTGATTGTCATGCATCCTTATCATTCTCCAACGTTTCCTTTTTTCGAGAACTCTTTTATCACTTGGCAAATATTTGTTAGTACCCTGTATCTTCTGCCTAGTCCTTCTGATAGTACCTAGTCTACCCCCTAACTGCTGGAATTTCTGCCATGGGATATCCGGCATGTTCAAACCGACTACTTCCTTCAACCAGAACCATTGCAATACGAAATCATTGTTTCGAGCCTCAGGATATTTGAATAGGATATATTCAACTTCTTCAGCAGTGTTCCTGAATTTCTTTACAGGTGCACTCATAATCTACAGCGTTATTCTTGAAGCAATTAAACCTTCTTAATCAAGGTTTATGCAGAACAATACGAACAAAGGAACCTTCAACGACTTTATGTTTGTCAGCAAAACCAGCATCAACCTCCAAAACATACTTTGCATTATTATTAGGATCTATCGCTTTGCATGAAGCACCACATGGGGGAACACTCTTAGCGAGATAAACAACCCTACCATTAGAGTTAATCCAGATCATATCGAGATTGAATTTCATATTCATCATCCAAAATGGATAATTTCCCTCATTTTCAAAAATGAACAACATTCCAGCGTTTTCTGGTAATAACTCTCTATTCATCAACCCTTGAGCTCTTTCTTCAAAGTTATCAGCAACCTCAACATTTATTCTATTACTGTTAATCTCTACATACGCGCCTTGCTCGGGAACAGGAATAGAAAAGAAAACTACTGCCGCAATAATAATTATAGCTAAGAGAAGTATTAAACGGCGATGCACACCGGAGAGATAAAAATCAAGGGCTAATTAAGCGGTTTGAAAATCTCATCAATATCCTTACCAAGACCTTTCCAGAGCTTCTTCTGATATTCAACATATTTTTCCTGTCTCCGCCACCATTCACTCTCCCAAACACCATCCAAATCTAAAATAAGCTTCCTCCCATGAACTCTAATTCTTCCATCTACATGCAGTTGTATAGCCTTAGGATACATTCTGTGCTCTATAACACTAACTCTATCACTAAGTCTTTCCGGGGTATCATTTTTGAATACAGCAACAGAAGCTCCGATTATCACAGGACCTCTATCAACACTAGAATTAACATAATGAACCGTGCAACCTGATACGTTTTCTCCTGCATTTATTACAGCCTCATGGACTTTTAACCCAACCATCCCTAACCCACCAAACCTCCCAATATCATAAGCAGGATGAATATTCATTATCCTGTTTGAGTATCTACTAACGAAAATATTACTGAGAACTTGGTTGAAACCTGCACAGATAACCAATTCGACATCATCCTTTAGAAACATATTGGAAACCTTATCATCAAAATCCCTTCTTCCTTTCTCCCTTTCTTCTAAGGAAGAAAACTTCCTCCCAACAACTCCCTGAATAAAATCTGTTTTAATATTTGCACTAACTGCTTTTTTAATAGCCTCTGCATGTGGATTATTGGAAACTACCTTAATTACCTTCGAATTTAACAAAACGCCGAGCCTTATATGATCCATTATAGCCTGCAAACCGGTACCCTTACCGCTCACAAGCACTGCAATTTTGGCTTGCCGCAATTTAAAACACTTGATAACAACACAATAATATTCATGTCGTATAGAGCAGACATCTAAACAAACTCATATCAAACATCACTGCAAATTCTCCCAGTTAGACACACTGAATGGGAAAATCTTCGCAACCAAAACAACATTTCTTAGAATAGATTAATAGAGAATCCCTACCCAACATTCCCTTTACTGGTAAACAACCAATAAGCATTTTTACAACACCATTACATTTTGATATCCATGAAACTCAAAGGGGTCAGGGTAGCCATTCTTGCTGAAAACCAATACGAAGATCTCGAACTTTGGTATCCTTACTACAGACTAAAGGAAGAGGGTGCAGATGTGAAAATTATAGGCACAGGTAGCGCCGAAGTCTACAAAAGTAAACATGGTTATGATGTTAAAGTAGACCTGAATGTTGATAATGCTAGTGTGGATCAATTCGATTCCGTAATAGTGCCTGGAGGTTGGGCGCCAGATTACATGAGAAGATATCCAAAAATGGTCGAGTTTGTAAGACTGGCGAATGACAAGAATAAAATTATTGCTGCTATATGTCACGCAGGTTCATTATTAGTTTCAGCAGGAGTCCTAAAAGGAAAAACTGCTACATGCTTCAAAGCAATAAAGGATGATATGATTAACGCAGGAGCCAAATATGTTGACAGAGAGGTTGTCGTCGACAAAAACCTCGTTACTTCAAGACACCCATCAGACCTACCAGCATTTTGTAGAGAATTGATAGCAGTTTTGGCAAAGAGAAAATAAGAAACTACTGGTTATTTCAAACTCTAAATTAGAACACTTAATATCATAACTGAGTAAACCTCAGAGAGTATCTTTATGGTAATGTCAAAAAATACTCACAGAGACCAATACAAGAAAATTTTCAATTTATTAAAGAAACATCATCAATGGTTCGCCAATTCCATCCCACTCATTGCAAGCGAAAACATTACTAGCCCTGCAGTTAGAGAAGCATTCATCTCTGATCTTGCAAACAGGTATGCTGAAGGCTGGCCTGGAGAGAGGGTTTACGCTGGATGCAGTCTTGCCATAGACCCAATCGAACTAATATGTATAGAACTGGCAAAGAAACTGTTTAGAGCGGAGTTTGTGGATGTACGACCTGTTTCAGGAGTGTGTGCGAACCTCTCCGTTTACTCGGCATTTACAAACCCCAATGATAGATTGCTTGCACTAGCAATACCTTCCGGAGGACATATTTCATCAGGGAGGAAGGAATTCTCTGGGACTGCAGGCCTTGTCCATGGTTTGAGAACTGAATATTTTGCATATGACAAAGACGAAATGAACATCGATATAGACAAAACAAAGGAGAAGGTTAAGAAGATGGTTAAGGATGAAAATGACCCTCCAAAAATGGCCATGTTTGGGGGAAGTCTCTTCCTGTTCCCTCACCCTGTTAGGGAGCTTGCAGACTTTCTGAAAAGTTATGGAATTTTCGTTTGCTACGACTCTGCCCACGTTTCTGGGCTCATCGCTGGAGGCCAGTTCCAAGACCCATTGCGAGAAGGAGCGGAAGCTGTAACGTTAAGCACACATAAGACTCTCCCAGGTCCTCAGGGAGGTGCAATTCTTTCACTAGAAAAATATGCAGAGCAGATAAAGAAAGCAGTCTTTCCAGGCAATACTAGTAACCATCACTTACACAGCGTAGCTGCAAAGGCGGTTGTTTTCGCTGAAATGATAGAGTTTGGAAAGGATTATGCCGTACAAATCGTAAAGAATGCAAAGACACTGGCACAGGCACTGAATGACAAGGGGATTACAATTCTCGGTGAGAAGAATGGATTTACAAAATCACACCAGATTGCACTTGACATAAGCAAGTATGGAGACGGAGGGACTTTAGAGAAACACCTTGAAAAGGCGAACATAATCACAAACAGGCAGCTTCTACCTGGGGACATCGCAGCAGGAAGGCATTACATGCACCCGGGTGGCTTGAGATTCGGCACTCAGGAGGTTACCAGGCTTGGAATGAGACAATCTGAAATGAAGGAAATTGCAGAACTAGTTGTAAGAATAATTGTCAAGAAGGAAGAACCTGCAGTGGTCAAGAAAGAGGTAATATCCATGAGAAAGAGATTCCAAAAGGTGTACTACGCCTTTGATACAAAAAGAGATGCCTATGACTATATCAAAATCCGCTGACGATCTAAAATGAAAATTAAAGATGTAATGGTGAGGCTAGTAGTTACTGTAGGGCCAGGCGAAACTGTACTTGCTGCTGCGACAAAAATGGCTTGGAAAGGAACAAGTGCACTTGTTGGAGTCATAACAGAATGTGATCTTGCAAGGAAACTCATAGCGGCAAAAAGAGACCCGAATAATACAAAAATTTTAGAACTTATGTCCGAACCACTCTTTAGTGTCTCCAGACGATGATGTTAAAGAAGCAGCCAAAACTATGTCAATAAACGAAGTATGTAGATTACAGGTAGTAGAAAATGGAAAACTTGTAGGGATGGTTACACCGACAGATCTAGCCAAAAGCATTGTGTGGCAGCTTATGAGACACGACGTACTACTTTACGCGATAGCACGATATCACAAATACGGCTATTAAATCCAAAATAACGATTATAAGTTTGCATTTTCAGATATCGATTGAAATGCAGGCAGAGAAAATTTCGAAAAAGAGACCAATCAGTTACATAGTAACCATTATAACTCTTATAGTGGTTTCTGGCTTCTTAACAGGCTTCACACTCAATCTGCAGAACCAGATGCAAAACTTCTCAAATAAAGTCGACTTCTTGAATGTAGAAACGAAAAGCCTGCAGACAGTTGTCGAAAACATGCAGAAGAAAATCGTAGACATACAAAATGGGGCGGCCAACAATAACATAACATTACCTGCACAACCACTTTCAGACGGGAAATTATCCAACGGCTTAGATTTCTCAAATTTGTATCAGAACGTGAGAGAATCAGTAGTTCAGATAGTAGCAGGCGACGCTACTGGTTCTGGTTGGGTGTATGACAATACACATGTGGTTACTAACTTCCATGTAATAGAATCAACAAACGATGTTGAAATCGTTCTATACGACGGAGCAACATTAAGAGGAAAAATTGTTGGAAAGGATCAATATTCAGATCTGGCAGTAATATCCGTTACCTTACCGCAAGGAATTCGGCTAAGGCCTCTGAGTATAGGAGATTCGCTGAAGCTTAAAGTTGGGGAACGTGTAGTTGCCGTTGGAGCCCCGTTTGGACTTACAGGTTCAATTACACAAGGCATAGTCAGCCAGACGGGACGACTACTTCAAGCACCTGGAACTCAATACTCTATTCCCAACGTAATCCAAATCGACGCTCCAATAAACCCTGGCAATTCTGGAGGACCTTTAATGAATCTAAACGGTGAAGTTGTGGGCGTAACAAGCGCAGGTGTTACAACTGGTGGAGCGTTCGAAGGTATAGGATTAGTAATCCCTTCAAGTTCAGTTAAGAGAGTGATTCCGGCATTATTAACAACCGGTACATACAAACACCCATTCTTAGGAATTACAGGGGGTGATGTCACGCCACTAATAGCACAAGCAAACAAATTAAACACTACACGAGGAGTAATAATAGTAGAGGTTCTAGCAGGTAGCCCCGCACAGAAAGCGGGGATTAGAAGCAGTACTGTAAACAATCAGATACCTGTAGGAGGCGACGTAGTAGTCGCAGTTGACGGAAATGTGGTAAGGAAGATTGATGATATTATCGCATATTCTGAAGAGTTCAAGAAGCCCGGAGATTCCGTTACAATGACATTGCTGAGAGAAGGCAAAAAAATTAACGTCAGTGTAATACTTGGAGAGAGACCACCACCAAGTAATTAACGGTAAAATCTTGAAATCAAAAGAGGGATTAGTAAAGGCTGGAGACGTTACTCTACACTATCTACAATGGGGTAACGGTTCAAAAACAATACTTGCACTGCATGGTGTAAGCTCAATAGCTCACACCTGGGATCCTGTTGGGGAGAAACTCGCAGACCACTATAGATTTATTGCAATAGATCAGAGAGGACATGGAGATAGTAGCAAACCTGAAGACGGTTATACCGCTGATGATTACAGTAACGACATCCTTGCATTCATAGATAGACTCTCAATTCGGAAGTCAATTCTACTCGGCCATTCTATGGGTGGCAGAAACGCCATTGTATTCGCTGCAAAATACCCAAAGAGAGTCTCCAAACTCATAATCGAGGACTTTGGATATGGGATTCCAAAAAGCGTATACAAGGCAATGAACACGCTCGTATTAAGCAATCCAAAAGAATTCATATCAGAAGACCAAGCCTTCCACCATTTGAAAGCGAGATCGAAGTTCTACCGCGACGATGCTACGTGGAACAGAATAAGGAACGCATTTTTCAAGACCGAAAATGGATTAAGGTGGAAGTATGATGGAAATGCGATAACTGAAAGTTTGAACCATTTGTATATAGACTTACCTCCGTATCTCAAAGCAATACAATGTCCCACACTCTTCATAAGAGGTGAAAAGAGCAAAATATTTTCGAAAGAAGCAGCACTTGAAACTCTAAAATTCAACGAGAATTTTCAACTCGAAGAAGTCAGTAATTCCACTCATTTTATTCAAGACGAGAATCCTGAAGAATTAATTGAAAAGATTGGAATATTCTTGAACTGAAAAAAAGAAGAATCGGCGGCCGTCGTTAATCCGCACCGCCTATCCGTTTTCTGCCTATGCCTGAGGTGTCTCAGTATTTGCCTGAGGTGTCTCAGTATTTGCCTGAGGTGTCTCAGTATTTGCCTGAGGTGTC
>CAZXXP010000005.1:33289-34447 GCA_964644785.1 uncultured Nitrosopumilales archaeon
TCAGTATTTCCTGCCGGTGCAGATTCCGCTTGTGCAGGAGCTTCTGATGCAACAGAGACTAGTTCAGCAGTGGCGAACCTGTTTGAAACATTCGTGACTTTCACGTTTACTTTTTGTCCTACCTTGGCACCTGGTACGAAGATTACGAAACCTTCGATCTTGGCTACACCATCTCCCCTCTTGGAGAGTTCCGTTATGTCAACCTGGTATTCTTTTCCTGCTTCTACTGGTTTTGGTTTGAACGACCTGAAACCAGAGTTGTCGCCACTTCCAAAGCCTCTGCTCCGTCCGTATCCGTAGCTCATGTTTTACGTCCTGTAGCATTATTGTATGAAGAAGATGCTTATAGAGGTTACTGTAATCACGATAGATGAATATCACTGAAGCGATTTAATCGTTGCAATAAAGGCTTACAATCCTTCTCTTCGCCATCTTAAAGAACATCTTATCCTTGAATGAGTTTGATACTTCTAAAGGTAGATCATGATCAAAAGTTGAAATTAGAATTGTATCAGTGTAATTCGCGACCGCAAGCATCGCTCTAAACAAATTCTCGATTGGTTTTTTCGGGTATCCAGCGTAAAGATCTATAATGAGTTTTTTCTTAACATGTTGACGGAAAGCATAGGCAATTACATCACACCGACACATAATCGAATAATCCATGTACATTGAGACACACAAAACATCTACGAGAATACTTAATAAACTCACATTCAGACCGAATCTCTGATTCAAAAAAGCCGGATCAGGTTCGAGCCCAATTACAAGAGGAACATCAGAAGCCCATTTAACATTCCTAACAAAATCAGAAATCGAAGAAGAGCGGAAATCAACCCAATCCTTTCCACCCTGTTCCATCATTCTAGCGCATCTTGGACACCTACAAAAATCTTCCATAGCATACTGAACACAGTTAAGTCTTATTCCCAGAATATCTTTCCTCGATACATCTTCAACCAGTTTAAGGACATTCTTCATAACCTCATCATTATTGGGACAGAGCCAATCCCAGAGCAATTTATACTGACTATCAGACCTTGTGGCTCTCTACACTTTTCATACATAAGACCTTAGGCGTAATTAGAGGATTAGCTGACTTGCGACAAAATGCGAAGTTTTCCATCAATTTTGAGCTTGGAGCGAGCGACTATTTTG
>CAZXXP010000005.1:34457-34722 GCA_964644785.1 uncultured Nitrosopumilales archaeon
ATGGGGATTAGGTTGCGTCTTTCGTTGCACCACCTAATTACGCCTAAGGTCTATAACAGCCTAGTCAGGATGCATTCTTACCGTCTTGTTATCTGCAAAATAACTGATAATATTGAACATATCTTTAGCAGCCTCTTTTACCACCACGTTTACATGCTTCATTTCATAGAAACAGTAGACCTTTTGCGTAATAAGAGGTAGTCCCAGAACTCTGAAATTCTTACAAACTATGGACGCAAAACTACGTTGTTTTACGCATCGTCCG
>CAZXXP010000006.1:0-5471 GCA_964644785.1 uncultured Nitrosopumilales archaeon
CTGGTTCGACAGATGGATTCTCAATTGAAAGTCAAACAAGAGAAGAAACTTAGGGATGTCAAAGTAGTTGAAATCGACGAAATGGCCAGAGTTCTGGTTCACGAGAACTTTAAGGTGGTTCAGCTTGACGATTCAGTATTACCATTTCTTGGAGATGCAAAGGCCATTGCTAGCATGCCTTCCGTAGTAGTCGATCCTGGAGCTATAAAGTTCGTCTGCAACGGAGCCGACGTAATGAGGCCTGGAATTGTGAGGATCGAGGGCGATTTTGATAAGGGTGCGAGGGTCGTAGTTAAAGAGAGCACGCATGGTAAGGCGATAGCGGTCGGGGAAGCGTTATTTACGAGCATTGAACTAAAGAATGTTCAGAAGGGCGCAGTTGTGAAAAATATGCACTACGTTGGAGACAGGGTATGGGAAGGCTTCAAGAAAGCCAACGTGTAACTCAATTTTAGTGCTAATACTTTGTCAAGCTTTAAGAGGTGCTGGATTAATAAAAGGGTAGATGCCCCGGGATGACGGGTAACATGACGCAGGAAGCGACGGAAGAACCCGCTCAGCACAAGCCTAAAACAATGTATGTGAAGGCAATCCCACTGAGGGGCATAGAGGAGATTGAGAAGGTCAAAGAAGAGGTTCTCAAGAACTCCATCGTGATCTTGAGGATTACGCCTCTGGCGCAGAAGAATGTCGATGAATTGCGAAAGGCTGTCGAGGAGTTATATTCGCACGTGGTTTCTCTTGGAGGGGACATTGCAAGGCTGGGAGACGAAAGAGTGATTCTTACTCCTCCCGGAGTTAAGGTCTGGAGAGGCTTACTTTAAGCAGCTAACCTGGATTTTTCTTCGTCTGCAACCAGATTATCAAGAATCTCAGCAGCTCTGGAGACCTGCTCCTTCGTAATCACCAGCGGAGGTAAGAATCTCAATATGTTTCTTCCTGAATACAGCATCAAAAGATTGTTTTTCAAACCGTTCATCACTATGTTGCGAATGTCAAATTTCAACTCAAACCCTATCATCAAACCTTTCCCTCTAGCTTCTCTTACGATAGAGTGCTCCCCTTTGATTTCCTCAAGCTTCTGCATGAAGAGATAGCCCACATCTGCGGCCCTATCTGGCAGTTTTTCATTGACGATGTAGTCTAATGTTGTATTTGCTGCTGCACATGCTAAGGGATTTCCTCCAAATGTGGTAGAATGGTCTCCAACTTTCATGGAAGACATTACATCGTCTCTAGCCAGCGTAGCTGCTATTGGAACTCCTCCGCCGAGACCTTTTGCTACACACATAACGTCGGGGACGACTCCGTAATGGTCCGAAGCCCACATCCTTCCCGTTCTTCCCAAACCTGTCTGGATTTCATCGAAAATCAGTAGGGTACCGTTTTCGTCGCATGTTTTGCGCACTTCAGGCAGAAAGCCTTCTGGAGCAAGGTGTATGCCTCCCTCGCCCTGTATAGGCTCGACAATGATAGCGGCGGTCCTGTTGCTAACAGTCTCTCTAAGTTTCTCGATATTGCCGAACTGCGAAAATGCAAAATCAGGTACTAATGGTTGAAATGCCTCCCTGTATTTCGGGTTCCAAGTGGCAGAAAGCGCTCCAAGAGTCTTGCCATGATAGCTTCCAGACATCGCAACTATCTGCGTCCTAGCCGTGTACTTCTTTGCAATTTTTATTGCAGCTTCAACAGACTCTGCACCGCTGTTGGAGAGGAAGGTCTTTGTAAGTCCCTTCGGCGCTAGCTTTGCAAGTTTCTCAACGAGTTCCGCTCTAGTTTCATTGTACAAAGAGCTGTGGCATGTGATGATCTTCTCAGCCTGCCTTGCAATCGCTTCAACAACTTTTGGATTAGAGTGCCCAACGAGAGCCACTCCGTAGCCGCCCATGCAATCAATGTACTCTCTGCCATCAGCGTCCCAGACCAGAGCGCCTTTTCCTTCTACAATATTTACTGGGAACTTCTGGTAAGTTGCAGCGGAGTATCTGTCCTCGCGCTCTATGATTGGATCAACCAGGTACTATCACCGTACAATTGTTGTGCGACACTGCATTTGAAATGGGATTATCGATTATTCCAGACGCTATGATGCTTTCCTTTACACCCATGTCTATAGTTTCGATTGAAGCGAGAACCTTCTTCTCCATGCCATGCCCAATCTTAGGCAACATCTCTCTCGCTTCGTTGACCGTCATTCTGTTTACAACCTTGCCATCCATCAAAATTCCATTGACATCTGTAAGGAAGACTACCTTGTCCGCCTTTAAGCCTCCAGCAAGGTACGCTGCTGCTCTGTCACCATCAACGTTAAGGAACTCGAACTCCTCGCTAAGGGCTACGGGAGAGACTACGGGAATATAGTTCATGCCTATCAATGATCTTAAAAGATCTGCATTTGTGCTCTGAATCTTGCCCGTGTACCCTCCGTCGATGATCCTCTTCCTCCCTTCTTCTACAATTATGAGTTTCTTCTTCCTCTCCGCTCTGATCAATCCGCCGTCTATGCCCGACAATCCTACTGCGTGGAGGCCAATCTTTTCAAGAGCTGCTACAATTTCCTTGTTTAGCCTTCCGACCATAACCATCGTATAAATTGCCGCAGTTTCTTTATCGGTGTACCTGCTCCGAATGCCTTCAGGAGAAACTATGAACTTCTGCTGCTTGCCCATCTTCTCCGCGATCTCCGTAACTTCATCTCCTCCTCCATGAACTAGAACCAGCTTACTGCTCTTGGCAATATTTTGAATGTCGTTAACGATTGAAGGGTTGACGCCTTCTCCGAGTATGGAGCCCCCTAGCTTGACCACTATGGTCATAATATCACGCTGGATGTATTGCTGCTGACCTAAGCCCTAAAGTTTCATCGAAACCCATCATGACATTCATGCTCTGCACCGCTATTCCTGCAGCGCCCTTCAGCAAATTATCAGTTGCTGATAAGACGACAATTCTGCCATTTCTTTCATCAGTCTCGAATCCTATGTCGCAGAAGTTTGAACCAACTACTATCTTGGGGTCAGGGTATCTGTACAGACCCTTTCTGTCGCGGACGAATCTGATGAACGGTTCGCTGGGATAAGTGCTTCTGTAAGCTTTCCATATTTCTGCCAAAGCAACTTCTCTTTTGAGGAAGGTATGACATGTAGACAAAATTCCTCTGACCATGTTTACTGCATGCGCTGACATCGAAACCTTCACAGCGGTTCTTGCTAGTGCTGAAAGCTCCTGCTCTATCTCCGCAGTGTGCCTATGGCCTACTGGCTTGTACGGTCTCACTACGCCGTATCTTTCTGCGTGATGGCTCGACATTGTAGGCTTCACTCCTGCTCCGGAAGAGCCTATTTTCGCATCGACTATAATGTGATCCGTATCGATCATATTGTTCTTTACGAGAGGGGCAAGACCAAGGATTGAAGTTACCGCCATGCAGCCCGGCGCAGAAACATAGCTTGCCTTCTTGATCTCCTCTCTATGCAGCTCAGGAATTCCAAGCACAAACTTTTCCAGAAGCGCAGGATTTGGATGTTTGTACCCGTACCACGTTTCGTAGGCTTGAGGGTCTTTTAGTCTGTAATCAGCACTCATGTCGATTATCTTGACACCGCTGCTGACGAGTTCTGGTATTACCTTTACGGAGGTGCCGTGAGGAAGGGAAGTGAATACCAAATCACACTGCTCGGCAGCCTTGGCGGGGTTTACATTCGAAAACTGCAGTTCTGTAAAACCTCTCAAATTTGGATGCACTCTGTAGACGTAGTCGTCAGCATATTGACGGGATGTTGCCAGAGTCACTTCGACATCGGGATGCCCTATGAGTAATCTCAGCAGTTCCCCTCCCACGAAGCCCGATGCACCGATTATGCCCACTTTCATTCTAACTACCTCTTTGCAATATTGAGCACATGCTTCACTATTGCCTCTGGTATGTTAGTTTCGTTCACTTGAGAAGCCCCCTTGAACTCTACAGTGTTGTTGACTTCGTGTATTACCAGTCCGTCCGGGCTCTCCATCGCGTCGACTCCCAGTATTCCTCCTCCTACAGCGTCTGCAGCCTTCAAGGCCATCTCCTCAAGCTCCTTCGTAATCTTACACGGGGCCGTCTTGCCTCCTCTTGCAACGTTGGTCCTCCAGTCTTTTGGAGGAGCATATCTATATGCAGCTGCAACAACTCTGTCGCCTACCACAATAGTCCTGATGTCTCTTGGAGGCCTCTTGATCATTTCCTGAATGTAGTATATCTGGTTCAAAGCTCCGGTCATCTCCTCTCTCAATTCTATTATAGGGCTCGCGCTGTCTCTATCTTTCAGAGGGGCGACTCCTCTTCCCCAGCTGCCCACTACTGGCTTGAGAACGGCAGGGTAACCAAGTTTCTCTACGGCTTCTTTTGCAGAATCTGCAGTGAATGCGAACATCGTCCTCGGAGTTGGAACTCCGGCTTTTTCCAATGCTAGAGTTGTAAGATATTTGTTGCCGCATATATCACCTACTCTGTGCTTGTTGATTACTGTTAATCCTTTGAACTCCAAATATGCAGTAACATGCTGCCCTCTGAAGTAGCTGATACACCTCTGCAATACTGCATCCCCAAATTTCTTCTGCACTTCCTTCGACTTTGCACTAGAATCTAGCATCAGTATTTTTGCATCTAGAGTTACCACTCGGGCACCCTCCTTTTTAGCCACTTGCACCAGAGCCTTTTCTTCCCAGCGCACCCTGTCGTAGATCAAGCCGAAGTTCATCTATTCACCCCAGTCTTCCCCTACCGTTTCTGCGGGTTTCAGCTCGACCTTCTCATCGTATATCTTAGCAATTTCATACTCTAATCCACAGTCAGGACAGCTGACTATCTCTCCAACAACCACATCTTTCGGAATTTTTATTGTTCCGCCGCATTCATCGCAAATTGCGTCCACCTACTTCTCACCTCCCTGAAACTTTTCAACAGCTAGCATAAGTGAAGCATTCGCTTCTTGAAGATGTAATGCTTTCTTTGAAACATCTTTGAGCATGTCTGAAAGTCTCTTCGTCCTTTCCTGCACCATTCTTGCTGTCTCTCTTGAAGATGGTGAGCCCTTGGTAGTCTTTCTATTAATATTGCTCTTTGCATTCAGTAGAGTTTCGATTTCTTTCTTCGAAAGAGAAACTTCCTTCTCTGTTATTCTCTTTGAAACTCTTGCAAGCGATTTTGCGGCTGCCTTCGAAAGTTCTTCTTTATTCTCTGCAGCCTCTTTTGCCAGTGCTCCGACTATTCTGTGCGCAGTTCTAAATGGTATCTCTTTGTACACAGCTATGTAATTTGCTAGATCAGCAGCTCCTACTGCAGTCTCTAATGCACCCTCAAGTTTCTTCTTGTCGAACTTTATCCCCCTTAACATTGAAGCCATCTGCTTTAGCGACACCAGCGCGTTCTTGCAGGCATCCCACAATCTTGGAGTAAGATCTTGAAGGTCAAGGTTGTATGTTAGAGGCAA
>CAZXXP010000006.1:5481-25463 GCA_964644785.1 uncultured Nitrosopumilales archaeon
AAGGCTTTGACAAGAGACAGCGCTGCTACTAGATCTCCAATAACTATAGCCGCTCTGGATCTTACCATCTCTGCAACTACGGGGTTCTTCTTCTGGGGCATAATGCTGCTGGTCGATGCATGTTGGTCAGAAACTTCTGCAAAGGAAAATTCAGAAGTGCTCCATAGTATTATTTCTTCGGCAAGTCTGCTTAGATCGGTCATCGTTATTGCCATTACTGAGATCGTTTCTACCGCAAAGTCTCTTGAACTGACAGCATCCATAGTATTTTCTAATAGCGAATCGAAGCCGAGCATTTTTGCCACATAGTCTCTGTCGATTTCAAGTACGACGCTTCCCAATGCAGCTGCACCCATAGGGCATTGGTTCACCCTCTTGTAGCACTGCAGCAATCTCTCTGCATCTCTTAGCATGGCGTCGTTGTGGGCTAGCATATGATGGGCAAGACTCGTTGGCTGTGCGCGTTGGAGATGTGTATAGCCCGGCATTACCCAGTCTACATGCTTCTTTGCAATTGAAATCATAGCGCTTGAAACTTCGCCTATTGCGGATACTGTTCCAAGTATCCTTTCTCTTGTGGCCATTCTTATTGCCGTTGCAACCTGATCGTTTCTGCTCTTAGCAAGATTAAGCTGTCCTCCAGCCTCCGCCCCTGCTCTTTCGATTACGAAAGCCTCTACGTTCATATGCACATCTTCCAAGTTATAGTCCATCCTGAACTTCTTGGGCAAAGTCTTCAGAGCTTTAAGGCACTGAGCCGCATCGCCCTCTTTGACGTAGCTTTGTTTGGCAAGCATGAGCATGTGAGCCATGTTGATCTTCACCACGGGATTGACTAGAGGAGCGTCGTCGGCGACTGAACTCGTAAATTCAGCACTTTCTGGTGCAGCTTCAGCTAGCCTTTCTCCTCTTAGTATGTCCACCCGTTTTCACTTCGATCTGCTTTGCCATTCTTGACTGTAAGCCCCATAGCTCGATGAAACCCTCTGCTGACCTTTGGTTGAAGTTGGATGATGACGTGTAAGTCGCAAGTTTGACATTGTACAGAGAATTTTGAGACTTTCTTCCTACTACTCTGCAGCTCCCCT
Organism: uncultured Nitrosopumilales archaeon; assembly: GCA_964644785.1. Lineage (GTDB taxonomy): Archaea > Thermoproteota > Nitrososphaeria > Nitrososphaerales > UBA57 > VHBL01. The sequence continues at coordinate 6,570 of CAZXXP010000006.1, forward strand.
TGTAGAGTTTTAGTTTGACGCTTCCGTTTACTCTCATTTGGGTTTCGTCTATGAAGGCATTTAATGCATTCATCAAAGGTTCTATCCACAAGCCAGAATAAACTAACCATGCCCACTGTTGCTCAATTGGAGCCTTTGCCTGCAGCTCGTGCCTTGTAAGAACTAATTTTTCCAAATCTTTGTGTGCCTCTATTATTGCAGTCGCTGCAGGGGCTTCGTAAGTTTCTCTCGATTTGATTCCTACCAATCTATCTTCCATGTGATCGACAAAGCCTACTCCATGCTTACCTACGGTTTGATTTAGTTGAGTTATTACCTCCACCGCGTTTCCTGACCTTCCATTTACTGAAGTTGGAGAGCCTTTTTCGAAATCAATGCTAACGTATTCTGCCTTGTCGGGAGTTTTTTCAATTGGGGTTGTCCACTCGAAAACTTCGTTTGAAGGTTCACTTGCAGGGTCTTCAAGAGGTCCACTTTCTATCGACCTTCCCCAGAGGTTTTGGTCTATGCTGTAGACTGATTTTTTGATTTGGATGGGAATGTTATGTTTCTTTGCGTACTTTATCTCTTGGTCCCTGCTCATGTTCCATTCTCTGACTGGTGCAACTATCTTCAAGGAAGGGTTTAGTGCTTTTATCGTAACGTCAAACCTGACTTGGTCGTTCCCTTTGCCAGTGCAGCCATGAGAGACAGCCGATGCCCCTTCCATTTCTGCTACTTCTACCAACTTTGAAGCAATAAGAGGTCTTGCGAGTGCCGTAGCAAGAGGATATTTTCCTTCGTAAAGTCCATTGGCCTTTATCGATGGAAAGACATAATCATCCACAAATTCTTTCTTTGCGTCTATGCTATAGTGCTTCTTTACTCCTATTTTGTACGCTTTCTCCTCTATTTCCTTTAGGTCGTCTCCCTGTCCAACGTCTATCGTTAATGTAATTACATCGACGTTTTGTTTTTCTTGCAGCCATCTGATAGATACAGAAGTGTCCAGTCCTCCGGAAAAGGCGAGCACCACTTTGTCCTTCATTTTTAGAAATATGCCAACAGTAATGCTTTTATTTGTTTTGGTCAAAATTGTACAGAATTGGCTATGGGTGTACCAAATCTTGACAAGGTCCATTGCAAAGATCGTTAGGGATATTATCGATGAAGATCTGACGATTCAGGATGCCCTGCAGAGAGGGTATGCCAATGTGAGTGCTATATCAAGGGCAATAAAGCCAAGGGTTGAGGAATCTCTTGGCAAGAGGGTCAGGCCTGAAACCATAATCACTTCTTTGAAGAGGGTCAGGCCGTCTTATACGGAGCAGTCAGAAGGGATTACCAATGTGATTGCAAAGAGTACGATTAATGTTAGGACTGACGTTTCCAAGTTGTCATTGGAGAAGAACAAGAAAAATGTAGATATTGTTGCTAAAATGATGTCAAGCAAGCAGGAAGGTTTCTTGCAAGTTTCTGAAGGGTTATCATCAATTACAATAATTTACGATCAGATGATGCGAAAGGAGATGCTGAAGACTTTCGACAAGGGGCAGATTCTGGAGGATACTCCGAATTTGGCTGCTATTACCGTTCACAGCCCTGAAGAGGTTGTTGTGACACCCGGCTGTGCGGTGCAGTTTCTCAGCCAAGTTTCTCGGAGGAGGATCAACATCGAGGACATTGTAGGCTGCTACACTGATACTGTCATTGTTGTTAAGAATGAAGAGGTTGGGAAGGCATTTGCAGCTTTGACAGATTTGATTGCAGAAGCAAGAAGGATTTTAGAATCTAAATAGCTCCTAAACCAGCCTAGCCTCTTTTCCAACCTTCGAAACTACAATCTTAAGCCCTAACTTCCTAATCCTCTGCAGAACTTCATCTGTTCTTTCTGGCAGCGTATCCAAAAATACAGAAGGTCCGGTCTGCATCGAGAAATAAACAGGAATTCCATCTTTCCTCATCTTCACAACTTCCCTAATCACCATGATACTTTCGCTCCTGAACAAAATCAGTTTATTCTCCCCTGTCATGGTAACGGAGTGCAATTCCAATGAATCCATTTCCGACAAATCTCCAACTTTTTCAAAATCTCCATCCAAAATCGCCTTCTGCATCTGCTCGACCCTCTTTTTGGCACTCCTCAGTCTTGCATCGAAAAACGCAGACGATTCAACATCTTTGTGTGCAGTCTCGGTAGAAACTTCATCGTTTAAAGGAACTACCACGATAGTCATGTCCAAATCATCTGTAGTGGCAATCTTTTCAGAATACGACGTGACATCAGAATTCCCTGCAAACCATCTAGAGTATTCTCCCGTGACGCTTCGGCAGGCAGACCCTGCAAGCCTCCGTGCGATCCTCGAAACCATCTTCAAGTCCCAGCCGTATTTTTTGTCTAGCTTAGCAGCCTTGAAGGCAGCGATAGCTAGAGCAGCGCCAGCAGAAGAAGAAAAGCCCAGGCCTTTGTACTTGCCAAATCCCAAGCTATTTTCCGAAACTACTTTCACATCATCTTCAATATCAGCAAGTCTTCTGATCTGATTTACCACAGATAAGGTTCTTTCGAGAACCCTTCCGCGCCTCTTAACCTTGTTTATGACAATTGAATCTCCACCAAAATCTCCAAACTCAACTGTAGTTTTAGTCCAAAGAGCTTCAAGGTTCACGGAAATACTGTCATGGTAAGGAATCCTCAGATCCCAATTTTTCAATCCGTGATATTTCACTAAACCTTGCATTGGATGTGCGATAGCTGTAGCCTTCAATCTCTAATCCTCCGTGTATATTTTCAATATTCCTTTTGCACTGCTGTCTTTGAGCATTTCTACCATCTCCCTCGGCATGTCGCATGCAGCCTTGTCCGCTTTTACTGCCAATGTCCTTGGGGAAACATAGTTGCTCTTCCTGATGACTATCTCATGCTCATCTTCAAAGGTCAGTTCCGGAGACCCTCCAGCTGTAAATTCAAAGAGATGCTTCCCAACCTCAATTTCAAATTTTAGAACGTTGCCATTATTCAAAGCGGATTTTACATCTTTAGACAACTGTGAGCAGCCCTTTGAAGCCCTCACTCCGATAATGCAGTCGCCTTTCAATGTAAGGTTGCTATCCTTTGTAATCTCTATCGTCTTCTCATGCCAGGCACGCACGTTCGGATGGCCGTAAAATTCAACGGCTTCTCTGAGCATCCATTTACGCTTCATCGTATGTTCAGTTAAGCTTTTGCTTTCCCATCTGGCTTCATATGGAAATCCCCTCCATAGTTTTACAAGGGGCATGTTTTTAGTAACTAGGCAATTGTCAAACTACTCCCCGTGGAATCTGAACATATGCAGACGCAGGCTAAGCCCCTTCACCCATTTCGTATACATCGATAGTCGTATTAATCAGATCAACAATTTCAACAATCCTACTCTTTAACAGACCAAGCTTCCTGTCGTATTCTGAATATTCGACCTGCATCTGCATGACATCCTTCAGTTCAGAAGTTAGCTTCTCTATCTTTGCAATTTGTTCTTTTGGAAGGAATAGTTCTTTCCTGAGCTTGCCAGCCCTGTAAAGCAAATGGTCAGCAGTCTTGAATAACTCTGCCTCTTCCTTTCTAGCCCTGTCAATTCCTGCAAACATCTCCGCCTCCTCTATCATGCGTTTCTTATCCTCTTCAGAGACTTTGACATCCCTAGTAATTGTGACCTTAGCTTCTACTCCGCTCGCTCTCTCCCTCGCAGAAACCTTCAATATCCCGTTGGCGTCTATCTCGAAAGAAACTTCTATCTGGAGAACTCCTCTAGCCCTCGGAGGTAGTCCCTGAAGGTCAAACAACCCAATCGATACGCAGTTAGCAGCCATCAATCGCTCGCCCTGCATAACGTGTATTGTAACCTCCGTCTGATTATCCTCTGCAGTCGTGAATATCTGCGACCTTTTAGCCGGTATTGGTGTGTTTCTTGTTATGATTTTTTGAACTGTTCCTGAGGCGTCTTCTACGCCCAACGTCAGGGGAGTGACATCCAAAAGCTGATAGTTCAATTCGCCAGTAATCACCGCGCCTTGATATGCGGCGCCTATCGCAACGCATTCCATAGAATCGACTCCTTCTTCAGCAATCTTGCCCATATATTGCTCGACTACTTTTCTAACTAAAGGCATCTTGGTCTGTCCACCAACCAAAATGAGTTTGTCTATTTCGTCAGAACCGATATGGCAGTCATAAAGAACCGTCTTAATCGTGTTTTCTACTTTCTTCACTATCGGAAGAGCAATTTCTTCAAGTTCTGCCTGTGTAGTGTTGATGTCAAGATGCATTGGAGCTCCATTAACATCTGCAATAAACGGTATTCCAATATTTGCAGATAGTTTGGTTGAGAGTTCTATCTTTGCTTTTTCAGCAGCTTCTTTGAGCCTTACCATCGCAGCTTTATTCTTCCTCAGGTTAACCCCAGTTTCTGCAAGGAAGTTGTTCACAATTTTTTCAACAATTGCATCGTCAATGTCTGCCCCTCCAGTTTGGGTATCCCCGCTCGTAGCAAGGACCTTGAACGTATTACCACTAATCTCCATCGCAGTGACATCGTGTGTACCTCCTCCAAAGCTGAATACCATGATTTTTTTGGGTCCATCATCAGTCGCAATCCTGTCCATTCCGTAGGCAAGGCATGCGGCAGTAGGCTCGTTAATTATTCGCATGACATCCAAGCCAGCAAGCACAGCCGCTTCCATGGTAGCCTGCCTCTGGTTGTCGTTAAAATGTGCAGGAACGGTAATGACAGCTTTCTTTATCTGATTTCCAAGATATGTCTCTGAATCTTTCTTTATCTTCTGCAGAATGAAGGCAGAAATTTGCTGAGGAGTATAATTCTTATTATTAATGCTGACTTTATGGTCTGTGCCCATCTTCCTCTTAATTTCCAATATTGTTCCATTAGGATTAACGGCAATCTGCCTCTTTGCAGCCTCCCCCACAAGAATGCTGCCTTGCGGAGTAAATGCAACTACGGAGGGGAACATCTTGCCTCCAATGGTAACTCCATCCGCACTGGGAATTGCGGTAGCTTTAGAACCCTCAAAGATCGCAGCAGCTGAATTAGTGGTACCGAGGTCAATTCCTAGAACTTTTTCAGGCTCGCTAGACATCACATCGAATCTCTATTATCGGCTATAAAGGCGATTCACTAATGTTTCATTATCCGATATCATACAGACGGTACTATCCTCGCAAAATTCTTATAAATGGAAAAACGGATACTTATTCTAATGAACAAGGTTCTAAACACACAAAAGTACTCTTTGAGCACAATGGACCTGCTCAAGAACTCCGAGAAGCTTATGGGTGAAGTTGCCGAGCACCTTAAGGAGGCGGAAAACACTTCTTTTGAGGAAAGAACCTTCACCTATGCAAGAGGCGGCCCCGGTGGAGTAATGCCCTTCAGGAATGCTGCGGAAAAGTGCTGGATTGCGATATCACAGGCTACAGATGCTCTTGTAGAAAATCTCCTCCATAAATTGCCAAAGGGTCATTATGATAGAAGGTTGGCCCTTCGAGAAATAGAGGCCGAGAAGCCAGAACTTGCAGCAAAGCATCTCTACGACAGATATGGTGCAATCTCATACTACGTAAGAAACAACAGGGACTATTACAGCATGATGGACTTGGAGATGCTCAGGTTCGAGGCAGATAGGCTGAACAAATACATTGCAGACATAAAGTCTGTATTAAAGTAAGGAATTATTGAAGGCCGCTGTGTGGCCTTCATTCTCTCTTAGAACTTCGTGACCGGAGTTCCACTATCTTTCAGGTAAGTTACCGTGTAGCCTCTTCCGCCGGTGCCAGTGCAGCAGCCGCACTTGTAGTCGGAGCACTGCAGAGCATTGTCATGAGGACATGCATTGCATGAGCAGAAAATGTCTCCGTTTATGTGGTCCTGCATCGTATCACCATTTTATTCTGCAGTGAACATGCGCTTGTAGTCGCTTTCCTTTTTGCCCAGTTCGGGCATAGCAGCTTCTGCCGATGCGACTGCATACTTCTGTCCCCAGTACTGCACGGCTGCCTGCAATTCTGGATGGTCTTTTGCGTATTCCTCAACAGGAACTTTCTTCATGTAAGCTTCTAGAGCCTGCCTTGCTGCTACAGCTCCAGCCTTTGTTCCCCAAGGATGTCCGTGCACTCCTCCACCGTTCTGCAACTGTATGTCAAGACCCATGAGGTCTATCGAGTAGTGGTAGTTCTGAGGAGTCAAACCTCCAGACGATACGCCCATCATGGGCTTTATGTGATCCATAGGTTTTTGGATTGTGTCCATAATTTCTGGGATCTCCACGAACTTTGATGCGTCACCGAGCTTTCCTCTGGCAGTTCCTACATGGACCATGTCTCCTCCTGCGATCCTTCCAATGTAGTCTGTGACCTTCAATGTAATACCATGCCTTGGATGTCGGGTTAACGATGAATGCGATGCTCTGTGTAGGTGAATTGGCACGTTGATGCTTGGATCTTCGGCCAATGCCCTCAATGCTGGGTACCAAGTGCACATGAAATTCAGCATAAGACCTTTTGCGCCGTGGGCTATCATCCTGTCAGCAACTTCGAGACTTCTTTCTGCGTCTGCCGTAACCTGAGGGACATAGAACATATCGCCTTCTGGGTGCGCTCCTTCAGACTTTGCCTTGTCTAGAGCCTCGTAAACTCTAGTGACTCTATCTAGAAGCGGTGAGCACCACTGGTTATGGTATGTTTCATCGTCTTTGAACGTATCCGCTCCTCCCAAAGCTGCGTCATAGAACTGCTGGGCAGCACCTGTGTCTGTTACACCCATCTTTGGCTTTATTGTGATACCAATGTGAGGTCTCCTAGTCTTCGTCGTACCGACAATTTGTCTCATGCCTTCGACGCCGAACTTTGGCCCCTTGAAGAGCCTAAGGACGCTCTTTGGCAGCTGCAGATCCATGAACTTGCAATTTGGAATTGGTGTGAAGCCCATCCAATTCCCTGTAACAAATGTAAAGATGTCTGGAATTCCCCTGTTGTCAAGGTCTAATAGATAGACAGGGAATGCAACCTTTACCCAGCCCGAATGCTTCTGAGTTCCAGAGGGATCCTCATACTTCCAAGAATATAATTTCGCGGCAGTCTTCGTTGCAAGTTCTGTTGCAGTGGATACGTCTGTAAAGGTCCCAACGGACTGCTCGGCAGCGATAATAATGCCAGCCTGCTCGATTGTAATTCTTGGATCGCAGGTTATGAAGAAAGTGGCAAGGACGTTCTTGTCAGGGTCAATATTATCAGGGGTCGTGGAGAATATGTCTCCTCTATCGTGTTCGACTGACGGAGCACTCCATTTCCTTTCTACTGTAGAGCCTGTAGTCATGGTTCTCTTGAGCTCGACTTTCAGCCGTACTTATCTATTAAACCTATGGTCATTTCCAAATTGACGCGGCATGGTATGGAATAGACTATCAAATAGGGGAAGATTTAATAGCTGAATTTACAGTGTTGCCGTAAGTGGTTAATGTATGCCGATGGCCTACGTACTAATAAACGCTGATCTGGGTGCTGAAGAACAATTAATAAAAGAACTCAAGTCGATCGAGAATGTAAAGGAGGTTTACGTCGTTTATGGTGTATACGACATAGTTGCCAGAGTTCAGGGAGATTCAATGGAAAAGGTCAAGGAGACCATTACATGGAAGATCAGAAGGCTGGAGAAAGTTAGATCAACACTTACCATGCTCGTTGTAGAGTCATAGATGCATGTTACGCACATTGGAATAGACGACACAGATTCAGCGCGGGGTATGTGCACAACATATCTCGCAACATTGATCGTTGAAGATCTGCTTACTCAAAAAGCAGACTTTGTGGATTACCCTAATTTAATTCGATTAAACCCTAACATACCTTGGAAGACGAGAGGGAACGCTGCAGTTGCACTGCGTTTTCACACTGAAAACCCGCAGAAAGCGTTTGACATAGCCAAGAAACTGCTTGTTGAAAATTCAGAAGCGAAAGAAGGCCTTGCCGATCCAGGTTTAGTAATGCATGTTGGTATTGTTCCAAAAGACATTGTTGAATTTTCAATGAGGGCTCTGCACGACGTAATTTCAAAACATGAGGGTGAGGATATTATCAAAAGGCACAGCATGCAGCATTATGCCGAAGGTTCGAGGAGGGGTCTGATTGGAGCAACCGCAGCAATAGGAAATACACTTCCAAAAGATCACACTTTCGAAATAGTTGCGTACAGGGACAAGAATTATGCTGGTCAGCGCAGAATAAATAAAGATTCCGTAATCGCAATGGATAGAGATTTTTCGAAGTATACCTTCAACAATTACGATGAACCTGCAGATAGGATTTTGATTTTTCCACACGGTCCTGATCCTGTTCTCTGTGGTATCAGGGGGGAGAGCCCTGTTAAACTAGTCAAAGCACTTTCAGTACTGAAATTTGACGAGCCGGTAGAGCGCTATATTGTATTCAGATCTAATCAAGGCACTGGAGAGCATCTTGCGGAGCCGCTACAGGAATGTCGAGCCCATGCATCGGGATTTGTTAGAGGTCTTGTTGTTGAGACTGCTAAGATTCACCGAGGGGGACATGTCTTCTTCTACATGCAAAATGGGCAAAATAAAATCAGATGTGCTTGCTATGAGCCTGCTGGGGAATTGCGAAAGGTTGTTCTGTCTCTGATCAAAGGAGATCAAATTCAAGTCGGTGGAGGCGTGAGGAAGGCTTCGAAGCTAAACCCTGCCGTGCTGAATATTGAGTACCTGAAGGCCGTTAAACTAGTTGATAACAAAGTCATGGAAAACTCTCTCTGCCCGAGATGCTGTAAGAGGATGAAGTCCGAGGGAAGAGGAAAAGGGTTTTCATGCGAGAATTGCGGTACTTTTGCTAAGAGCAAGACCCCAAAAACTGTTGCCAGAAATATCAAAGAGGGATTGTACCTGCCGCCTCTGCGTTCGCAAAGACATCTTACTCGACCGCTGAAAAGATTCGGGAAAGAAAATTCACCTCCTTCTGAAATGGTTGAAAACTGGTTCAGAATTTTTCAACCGCAGATTGCAAGAATGTGGTAGCGAGGGGTGGATTTGAACCACCGATCTGCGGGTATCTCAGCAAATTTAACTTATGAGCCCGCCGGGATAGCTTTGCCCTCTCTATGAGACTGGCTTCCCCACCTCGCTACTTGTTGAAGTTAGTCTTCAACGGTGAAATTCGATTAAGCGGAGTGCTTAAACGTTTTGTCTTTAGGTTCAATCCATAATGAAACAAACAGTGCATTGCACTACAAAAATGAGCGCGTGCCGCACATTCATATAATAGCAGGTCTAGGATGGTAAACTTACTTGAATAGAGCACGCAAATTTGGTACGCCTGTACTTCTGCTGTTGATCCTATCTCTTTTTTCTCCGTATTTTCCAGCAGAGGCTCTGCACGATAACAGCGTGCTCTACGACCAGTTTGAAATAAGAAATAGAATAGAAGTTGCAATGAACGACGTTAAGCCGCAATTTGCCTTGCCAACAGTAAGTTGCGATCTGCGACTTGATGATGATTTTGGTTGCTCCTCCTCTAAGGAAGAAGGCGACAAGACATGGAAGTCATTCGGATTTTACGGACTTGCAACGTTTGGATGTGCTGGTTGTACTAGGCAAGGACATCTGCTAGATCATCAACAGAGTTACCTTCAGGATATGGTAGGCCTGATGCCAAGTAGTCCTCGATACAGAGACACTACGAAATTCGGCAGTCACAACGTAGTGATAGCATCGAATGCAAAGGATGGGTTGATCACCACACAAATTGCATGGGGCGATCCCAGTTTATTTGCGCTCTTCTTTGGACAACTCGAGGCAAAAAACTTCGCCTCTTTGGAAAAGAAGGAACAAGACGCCATAATTAGCAAGACCCATTCTACTGCAATAGAGTATGCCAAGAAATTCGAAGCGGCGTTGGTGGGGGAAGAAGCTTACGATTTTCTTTATGTGTCACCGAAAAAGCTTCCAATAATCTTCCTTCCCGGAGTTGCAGGCACAGTACTTTCAAACGGTGCAACTGAACTGTGGCCAGCAACATTCAGCTACCGCAGTAGGCTGCCTTTGCAACTTGACGGAAATGGTGTAGCTTCAAAAGCCGCCAACATTACTGTAGGAAGCATTCTCAGGTCAGGAGTCAAGACTAATTTCTACGGCGACATAATAAATTCCCTGACTAAGATAGGCTATGAAGAGGGCAAGAATCTCTTTACCTTCCCCTACGACTGGCGAATCGACAATACAGCTCAGTTCAGCAAATTGGATAAAACTGTGGACGACGCTCTTAAGAAGTCTAATGCATCGAAGGCAATTCTCATAGCCCATAGCATGGGCGGCCTAGTTTCCAGAGGCTACATACTTTCAAGTTCCGGCAGAGCATCAAAAATCGATTCACTGATTAGCATAGGCACACCGTACTGGGGCTCTCCCAAGGTATATTACGCTCTTGTCATGGGGTACAATTTCGGCAACGGTTTCGTTGACGTTAACCAGATGAAGTTTATGGAGCAGAGCTGGCCAGCTGCATACCAACTCCTTCCAAGGGCTCCATTCATCACAGATTCTCGGACTAGCACACAGGTAGCTCTTCCCCAGTCTTATTCCGAGATACGCTACAAGGGACTGCGTATGGAAGGCGAAAAATTCGTGGAAACTGAGAGTAATGTTTTGGGACCAGACCTCCGATTCGTCGATTTAGCGAACCAATTTTACGCTCCAATGGGAGACAGAGATCAACCGAAGCCATTTCCAAGCAGCGTAAAACATTATGTCATCATTGGAACAGGGGTTCAAACTCTAACAAGTTATGTAATGAGAGAGGCCAAGCCCGGTGAAAAATCTCTTCAGTTTAGTGGCAAGAATGTTGTGCTGGAGCCAAGATTTGGTGATGGTGATGGCACAGTCCCGCTTTGGGCTTTGCGTATTTCAACTGCGACAAGTACATATTACGTTCAACATAGTAAGGGAAACTCTTCAGCTCACGGATCCCTCCCTGATAACGGTAAAGTGCAAGAGCTAGTTGGAAAGATAGTACAGGGTAAGCCTCCTGGCACATACCAATACGGCTATTCGAGAGCCCGAGATCTGACCCAAATAAAAGAAACTACAGGTCTTTTTTTTGGGACGATAGACTTCATCCTTCACTCAGATGCGCATTTGAGCATAGTAGATCAGCAAACTGGAGAAAGACTGGGATACAATGCGTTAGGGGGAATTGAGGAGAGCCTTGGGGCAGGCACATTTCTGTCTATGGATGGCGTTGAATACGCCTCAATTTCTGACATATCTCGACCGTTCAAGATATTTGTTAATGGGACGAGAGAAGGTGAGTTCAGCTTAATTGTCAATCTGACAAGCCCTGAAAGGTCTCTTGTGTTCTCTTATCCGGGAGTTAAAGTGAAGAATGGCACAGTGTCCCAGGTTACTATTAGCCCCAGCCAGATAACTGCAACTGCGACACCATCTCTTCCTGCCCTTATGGTCAATACCAACGGTCAGATTACGAACGTTGAAGCTAGGAGGGAGTCAATAATAGAGACAAAGCCAACAAATCAGCCAGGATTGCCTAACGGGTTGTCAGGAAATCTTTTACCCGCAGGGATTCGCGAGCAATTACTTCCTGTCCTAGAACCACTTCAGCCAGTCTCTGTTGCTACAGGAATAAGCGCAGAGATCATACTCCTTCTTGCTGTGATACTCCTGCTTATAGCTGTGATAAGCATCGGAAGAAGGTCAAAAAAGAAATCTTCTGCGAACTAAGGTTAGTTCTACAGGGTTTGCAAAACTCTAGGTTTTGTAAAGTATAGCGAAATGTAAGGCGACATTGAATTCATTAGTTTGATCTCCGTTTTGCGTGTACGCTCCTCAAATGTAGTCCTCGAAACATTTGAGTTTTTGGCTATATGTTCAAGAGTAGTCTTCCGCGGTATTTTATAATATCCATTATCAATCGCGCTAAGCAAAGCTTCACCCTCCCTTTGCGTCAAGTTCGACAATACCTCATCAACGGGTATCCTTAGAGACTCTCTTAATGGAACATCGCTCATCTGCTTCTTCATGGTCACCTCAACTTCGCCCTGCTTGCCAGCTTGTGGAACATCGTTGAAATGTCCTTTTCATCCAAAACAATTGTCCGATAGTGCTCCCAGCCCCTCATGTATAGAATGGGATATCTACTCATCTGCTATTTTCGCTCCATATTGTGACCCCTTATGCTGGGGGTATGCAGGACGGGCAAAAACCCAGACAATCACTTTTCAAAAGACTTTAGTTTCTTGACTGTTTCTGAGTCTGTCCTGACTACGAATGTCTTGTTGGGGTCTCCGAGAAGTGCAGAGACCTTCTTGGCAAACTCTGCCTTTTCGCCAGCGCCAGCAGGGCATACTGGAAGCATCCTAATCTGAACCTTATTTTCCTTAAGGTACTGCACAAACTTCTTTAATGCAGCAAGGTCGTACCAGTTCCAGCCCTTCTCCTCCGCCACTGCGAACCAGATGTCAGAGAGATTGTTGTACAGAAGGGATTTGGTCAGCTCTTCAAATTTCATCGTCATTCACCGCGCTTGTACAATTCATCGAGCCTATCGCGGAACTTCCATACCGGAGATAAACCCCTCAATTTTTTGGTTATCTCTGGCAGAATCGACAAAAGGTAATCTACATCGTCTTTTGTATTGTATCTGCAAAGGCTCAATTGAATTACTCCATGTCTTTCTATTTCGTTCAGACCTATGGCGGCAAGCACGTGCGAGGGTTCAAGATTCTTTGATGCGCATACAGATCCTGTAGATGCTGCTATCCCTCTTCTGTCAAGCTCCATTATCACGGATTCGCCCTCGACTCCAAAAATTCTTGCAGCAACGTTTCCTGGCAGCCTCCTTTCAGGATGTCCGTGTAGATAGATTTCTTCGGCACTGCCCAGAATGCCTTTGATCAGTCTCTCTCTAAGGTTCTCCGTGTAGCTCTTCTCTTCTTGGAGCCTTTTCTTGGCAAGTTCGGCAGCCTTACCAATACCGACTATCCCAGGCATGTTCTCCGAGCCAGAGCGTATACCTCTCTCCTGCCCCCCGCCGTGAATTATCGGCTCTACCAGTATGTCATCCCTAACATAAAGTGCACCTGCACCTTTTGGTCCGTACATATCGTTCGATGAAATTGTAAGGAGGTCTATGTATTCGGAGGAAACGTCTATCGGAATTTTTCCTGCAGCTGCAGACGCATCGACATGCAAAGGCACTCCTCTTTCCCTTGCAATCTTGCCGAGCTCTTTAATCGGTTGGATTGTTCCGATTTCATTGTTGGCATACATTACTGAAGCCAAGACTGTTCCCTGAGCAATTGCAGACGCGAATGCGTTGACATCTACAGTTCCATAGGAGTCTACAGGAAGCTTCGTAATCCTGAATCCCATCCTCTGCAGATACTTCGCAGTGTTGATGACGGAAATGTGCTCAATTGAGGAAATTACGATGTTGTCACCCTTCTTCCTGTTTCGTAGGGCAACACCCTTTATCCCGAGGTTGTTCGATTCTGTAGCTCCTGACGTAAAGTAAATCTCCCTGTCGGGCGTTTCAGCGTTGATCAGAATACCGACTTTCTGTCGAGCATCTTCCATAGCCTTTCTGGCTTCCGCACCAAGATAATGCAGCGAAGACGTGTTTCCATATTTTTCAACCAAATACGGTTTCATGGCATCGAAGACTTCTGGGTCAACAGGCATGCCAGACGAATAGTCGAAGTTTACTCTCCTGTCAAGAACCTGCTTGGCCATTTACTTGCCCTTCCTGCCTTGCAGATAATTTTTCACCGTAATTTCTAGCGCTTCTGTGGCGAGCACTGAACAGTGCAGTTTCAGGAGCGGGAGACCTCCTAACGCTTTCTGAACATCGTCCTTTGTGATCTTCAGTGCCTCTTTGAGGGTCTTCCCTATGGCAAGTTCAGTAGCTACAGAACTCGACGCTATTGCAGCTCCGCAACCGAATACAAGAACTTTGATGTCTTCCACAATATCATCAAGAGAGTTTCCAGAGCCGGTCTGCCTGACCTTAAGGTGCATCGTCATGACATCCCCGCAGGCTTCGTTACCTGCAGTGCCAACGGCGTCTGGGTCCGCAATTTCGCCCATGTTTCTTGGGTTTCTAAAATGTTCCATGACTGTTTCATTGTAACCCAAGCCACCAAACGTGCTCATTATGGATGATTGATCTTATGACACTAATTTATCCCTTTTATGCGAAAGGATTTTCGCGCTCCTGCACCAGTGCTGAATTCCCGGGGAGCATGGCAAGTGTGTATTTTCAATGACCTGCGCATTGGGAAACCAGTCGGCTATCGTTCTTAAAGCTCTGATAACTAAAATGGGTTAATGATTTCTCTTCCATCTGATTCACCGCGGCAAGGGTATACCCAGTTTAGTTATCAGAACCCAAAGTATCATTTGAAGGAGTGCCTGAAGGTTCTCCTGTCAGAAAATGGCTAGGGTAAGCTCCCACTACTCTAGCTTTGCCTAACAGTTTAGGACATTGTCAAGTCTTCGACGGGTGGAACGTGATCGGAGAGCAGGAATCCGACTATAACTTTACAGAGCGTAGTTTAGCAAAGCACTTATCCATATTTCGACTAGATGTTAGCTACTTGAAGGCAATCCTCCTCGACTCAAGAGGCAAAGTCAGCCATAGAAACGTCCCAGTTCCAAAGCTGCAGAAGGGCGACATCCTTGTAGAGATGAGAGTGTGCGGATTATGTGGCTCTGATATCGAGAAACTTCAAGGAAGGTATAAGGGTGTGCCTCCAATACTGGGGCATGAAGCCGCAGGCATAGTAGCCAAAGCGAATAATGTAAAAGGCATAGAACAAGGAGAAAGGATTTTTCCTCATCACCATGTCCCATGCAACAAATGCTATTCCTGCAAAAGCGGTAGCCCGACAATGTGCCAAGATTATAGAAGAGTGCACTACGATCCTGGGGGCTTTGCAGAAAACTTCAGATTTCTAAGATGGAACATTGAGCATGGAGGGTTATTGAAACTTCCAAAGGATATGAGCTTTGAAGAGGCAAGTTTCATAGAACCAACAGCATGTTGCATAAGAGCCTTGAACAGGTATGAAACGAAGAGAAACGCCAACGCTATCGTAATTGGTTTAGGCCCCATAGGACTAACATTCATACAGCTATTGAATATTATTGGGGCAAAGACCTATGCAAGCGACCTCAGCAAAGTTAGATTAAACGCCGCAAAGAAATTCGGAGCCATCAAAACTTTCAATCCTAGCGAAGTTGATGTAGCGAAAGAAATCAAAGAAATAACAGAAGGAAGAGGAGCGGACATCGCAATAATAGCGTCATCATCCTCAAAGGCTATAGTTCAGGGCTTTAACTGCACCAGGAGAGGAGGGAAAGTAGGATTATTCGGCGTGCCGTCAAAGGGCTCGATACTTGACTATGACTTCAGCGATTTATTCAATGCGGAGAAGTCCATAATCTCGAGTAACGCAGCAACCGAGGAAGAAACTAGGACCGCGTTGAACTACATCCACAAAAAGAAGATAGATGTCAATTCACTGATAACGCACAAGTTCAAGCTGGAGGATTTTGAAAAGGCTGTTGATGTAGCCTCTAAGGCTGAGAGCGTCAAGGTTTTAATAACCAATTAGAGCTTTTTGCGTTCTGATGAATTAAATTGTTTAGAAGAATTTCTCTACCTCTCATCTACACAACGGCACGAGTATACCTAGTTTAGTTATCAGAACTATGAACTTAATGTGCTTTAGGAACATACTTTATCCTTAAATAAGATTAGAACTTCAATTAGCGAGGGCTTCACGGAGGAATTGACAAAGAGCAACGAGAAAAGAAATGCGGCCCTAATGCTCAAAGATGGCACAATAATTCCCGGTTCGGGCTTAGGTTATCCAACTAGAGTAGTTGGAGAGGTCGTCTTCAACACGGGCATGGTGGGCTACACAGAAGCCCTTACAGATCCATCTTACAAAGGCCAAATTCTCACTTTCACTTACCCCCTGATTGGAAATTATGGAGTCCCAGATTACAAGAATTTGGATCAATGGAGTTTGCCAAGATATTTTGAGTCCGATAAAATTCAGGCTACTGGTGCAATAATGCATGAGCTGTGCCTAGAACCGAATCACTGGGCTTCAACAAAGACTTTCGATGATTGGCTCTATGAAGAAAAAGTACCAGGAATATTCGATATTGACACAAGAAGTCTGACTACGAAATTAAGAGAATACGGTGTCATGATGGGTGCACTCGAAGTTTCTGACGATGAAATCGATGCTGAGAAGTTAAAGGAAGATTTAGACAAGGCAGATTCTTACGGAGAGCAGAACTTTGTAGAGCAGGTTTCTACCAAAAAACCTCAGACGTACGGCGTAGGGAAAGAAACCATCGTCCTGATGGATTACGGTGTAAAATACGGGATAGTGAGAAGGCTTCTCGAAAGAAACTTCTCCGTAGTAAGAGTCCCTTACGATTACCCTCTCGACAAGATAATGGCGTACAAGCCTGCTGGAATATTAGTTAGCAATGGTCCAGGAGATCCAAAAGCGTGCACGCACACGTTTGAAACAATAAGAGATATCATGGATCTTAACATGCCGGTTTTGGGAATTTGTTTAGGAGTGCAGATGCTCGCATTGGCTGGAGGAGGAGATACGTACAAACTGAAGTACGGACACAGAGGCCAAAATAAGCCCTGTACTGATGTAGAGGCTGGCAGATCGTACGTAACAAGCCAGAACCATGGTTATGCCGTAGATTCAAAATCGCTGAAGGGAACGGGGTTCAAGACTTGGTTCGTAAATGCTGATGATGGCAGCGTCGAAGGTATCAAACATGAAAAGAGACCAATACTTGCAGTGCAGTTCCACCCAGAAGCATCACCGGGACCCTACGACACTGACTTCGTCTTCGACACGTTCGCAAAAATTATCTGGCGATAGAATTGCCAAGATCCGAAAACCTGAAGAAAGTCCTAGTGCTGGGAAGCGGTGCCATAAAGATAGGAGAAGCCGGCGAATTTGACTATTCTGGATCCCAATGCTTGAAGGCACTAAAAGAGGAAGGTATGGAAACTGTTCTGATCAATCCTAATATTGCGACAATTCAAACAGATCAAAGAATCGCATCAAAAGTGTACTTCCTGCCCGTAACCCCAGAGTTTGTTAACCAAATAGTTGCTAAAGAGAGGCCCGATGGCATACTGCTAGGATTTGGAGGCCAAACGGCTCTTAACTGCGGAGCTCAGCTGGCAAAACAGGGAATCCTTGAAAAGTATTCGATAAAGGTGCTCGGAACTCCCATTAGAGGCATAGAGCTGACAGAGGACAGAGATCTTTTCAAACAGGTTATGGCCAAAGCCTCAGTTCCAGTTCTCACAAGCAGCGCAATCTATTCCGTCGAAGAAGCAAGAGAAGTTGCCAGTAAGTTAGGATATCCTGTCATGATAAGGGTTGCTTATACACTCGGAGGGAGAGGGGGAGGCGTCGCTTACAACGAATACGAGCTCGACGAAATTGCGCAGAGAGGGCTCTCAATCAGCATGACCCATCAACTGCTAATCGAGGAATACATCGGCGAATGGAAGCAGATAGAATACGAAATCATGCGCGACAAAGCAGGAAATAGTCTGACAGTCTGCAACATGGAGAATGTCCTCAGCATGCGCATTCATACAGGGGACAACATCGTCGTAGCACCCTCGCAGACTCTGAACAATAGAGAGTATCATCTGCTTAGAACTGCAGGGCTAAGAGCTGCCGATGCATGCGGAATAGTCGGAGAATGCAACATACAGTTCGGCTTGCACAATTCATCAGAGAGATACGCAGCAATAGAGATCAACGCAAGATTATCGCGATCTTCTGCACTGGCATCCAAGGCAACTGGCTACCCTCTGGCCTACATTGCTGCTAAGCTCGCATTGGGATATTTGTTGTCGGAACTCTTCAACAAGGTCACAGGAGTTACAACCGCATGCTTCGAGCCTTCCCTCGACTACGTTGTCCTAAAACATCCGAGATGGGACCTCAATAAATTTGAAAGGGTTTCACGGAGGATTAGTACGCAGATGAAGTCTGTAGGAGAAGTCATGGCCATAGGTAGGAACTTTGAGGAGGTACTCCAAAAATCGATCAGAATGCTCGACATCGGCAAGTCAGGCCTCGTGGCAAACTCTCCAAAGGAAGAAAATCAAAACAACATGGAGCTGCTGGAAGGTGAACTGGCCCATCCAACTGACGAAATCATGTTCAGGGTTGCAGAAGCCATCAAGGCTGGGATGCCACTCGATCAAGTGCAGAAGCTCGCAGTCGTAGACAAGTGGTTTCTATCAAAGATTCAAAACATCGTCAACATAGAAAAAGAGCTCAGAAAATCAGAAAATCCATCGCCAAAACTAATAGCCAATGCCAAGAAGCTTGGCTTCTCTGATAGGCAGATAGCTAACTGTACAGAGACAACAGAAAAGGAAACCAGAGAGAGCAGAATTAAGATGGGTATTGTACCAATAATCAAGCAGATAGACACTCTTGGTGCAGAATGGCCTGCAAAGACGAATTATCTCTACAGCACTTACAACGGAAACCAGAACGACGTTGTGTTTGAGCAGACTAAGAAGGTCATAGTGTTAGGAGGAGGCGCGTACCGCATAGGTAGCTCCGTAGAATTCGACTGGGGCACCATGAACATGGTCTGGGCTCTTAAGGAAATGGGTTTCAGAGAAGTCATCGTTATCAATTGCAACCCAGAAACCGTTTCGACTGACTACGACATGAGCGATAAACTCTATTTTGAAGAGCTGACTCTCGAAAGGGTTCTAGATATTTACGAAAAGGAGAGGCCCGAGGGAATTGTGAC
>CAZXXP010000007.1:0-2552 GCA_964644785.1 uncultured Nitrosopumilales archaeon
CTGACCGATGAGCAGTGGCGCATACTGGAGCCTCTGATTCCACTGGAGAAGCATGGAGGGAGACACCGCACGGTGGATATACGCGAGATAGTTAACGCGATCCTGTACCTGATAAGGACCTGATGCCCATGGCGCCATCTCCCACACGACTTCCCTCCCTGGGGCACCGTCTGGTGGTACTTCTGGCTCTGGCGCATCGATGGGACGTGGACGCGCATCCATGACAAGCTTCGAGAGTTGCTGAGGGTCAAGGAGGGAAGAGAATCGGAGCCGAGCGCTGCCATCATAGACAGCCAGTCGGTCAAGAGCACTGAGCAGGGAGGGCCGCGAGGCTACGACGCCGGGAAGAAGGTGGGCGGCAGGAAGCGTCACATACTCGTCGATACGCTCGGGCTCATCCTGAACGTTGTCGTCCATCCAGCAAATGTGCAGGACAGGGATGGCGCGCAGCTGCTGCTCACCAAGATTGTGGGTCACTTCTCCAGGCTGCTGGTCATATGGGGAGACCAAGGATACTCTGGCCAGCTCATCGAATGGGTGATGCGGCTCTTTGACTCAAGGGTTCGGTTGGAGATAGTGCCGAAGCTGGAGGGCCAGCATACGTTCACTGTCCTGCGATGGCGCTGGATCGTCGAGCGCACGTTCGGCTGGCTCGGACGCTTCAGGCGCCTCTCAAAGGACTACGAGGCACTGCCGGAGACTGGCGAGAGCTGGATACGGGTGGCGATGACAAGCCTGATACTCCGTCGACTCGCACCTTCATAGCCAGTTGCTTATTTCTTTCCGACGGGCACCAGTTCGATGAGCGGTTACTGTAGTGCTGAGTCATCATTTAGTACCCATCTCCCCCTTCCATGCTGAGGACCATACGTCGGTCTTCTGCGCTCCCTTCTTCACCTACCAAACCTTGGAACGTCATGGTGAGGTGTTCGCGGATAAGATCAGCCATTCAAGGAGGAACTTTCCATACGCCCTCTAAGAGAAAACATAGGGATACTCGTCAACGCATCTCCCGTGAAAAGAGACGCTATAAGCCAGGTCTACGTCAAAAACTCTGAGGTGTTTGTCATACTGCCACCAATAGCTGGAGGCTGATGTCTCGAACCTCACAGAATGGAAACAGTGTATTCAGCAAGAATCATCGGATTCTAGAAAGCAATAATTCTGTGCATGACGGATGCCCTGACCTGTTAGGTAAAACAGATATGCAACATACGATGTGTTATACCAAATGTAGACTGAATGAAACTATTCTATAACGAATCGGTTTGCAAGCTCGTAATAATTAGATAGAGTAGGGTAATAATTGACCGGAAAAAGAGCGGCAATAATTCTTGCGGGTGGAAGAAGTTCCCGGATGGGTGAGAACAAAGCGCTAATGATGCTAGATACAAAAACCATGCTCGGACACATCGAAGAACGCGTGAGCAGGGTAACTGATAATATTGTAATAGTAATTGGTTCCCGCCAAAATGTAGGACAATTTAGGGATGCATCTCCGACACACGTGTCAATAATAAAAGACATAATTGATGTAAAGTCGCCATTGGTTGGCATTTTAACAGGTACGAAATTCCTTTCCGCAGCTTACGTTTCAATCCATCCTTGTGATACACCGCTGTTAGAGCCGAGCCTCATTAGATATTTATTTGACCGAGCTGAAGGACACGATGCAGCAATAGCCGTTACAAAAGGTGGTAGGTTGCAACCTCTCAATTCCGTGTACAGCGCTTCTGCTGTGGGTAAGGCCTGTAAGGAATCTCTGAGTGGAGGAGGCCTCAGGTGTACGGAAATGATACAACGTCTACATGATGTTATCTATGTAAACGACGAGGATTTGGTGAAATTCGATCCACATCTTAGAACCTATCTGAACGTCAACACGAAGCAGGAATTCGATGAGCTAAGGTCGATGCTCAACATACGAGAGCAGGGTACATAAGATGGGGTTCGATGAAACTAGGGGCGATCTAAGCCGGCTACTAAAACTCGTTACCTACAACGAAGCACAAGACATCATTGGGAAGTCAATAGGGAGCTTAGGGCACGAGAATATTCGCTCACAAGATGCACTCTGGAGGATATTGGCTGAAGATATCCTCGTAGCACAGGATCAACCCACCTTTGACAAGGCTGCGGTAGACGGTTATTCGATTAACTCGTCCACAACCAATTCTGCCAAGGCAACAACCCCAATAAGATACGAGATAATTGGAGAGATCTTTCCAGATGACCAGACGGCTAGGAAAAAGATTAGGCATAATCAAACGATGTATGTAGCCTGTGGTGCTCCCATACCCGATGGAGCTGATTCTGTCATTAAAGCTGAATTGGTGAAGAAGCATGGCAACAGCATCGAAGTCTTGTCGCCCATGATATATGGAAAGAACATATCACGCAAAGGTGAGGATTTCAAAATCGAGACGAAACTATTTTCAGCTTATCACGCGCTCAGGCCGCAAGATGTCGGCGCGCTTCTAGCAGCTGGGTGCAGATTGGTTAAGGTTCTGAAAAAGCCTGTAGCAGGGGTGTTGTCGGTAGGGAGCGAGCTA
>CAZXXP010000007.1:2562-22996 GCA_964644785.1 uncultured Nitrosopumilales archaeon
GCGGCATCCGGGTCCAATCCAGCTGCTACTTAGCGATGTTGTAATGCCGATTATTAGCGGCCCTGAACTGGCGATGCGCTTGAATGAGCAACGTCCAGAGATGAAAGTACTCTTCATATCAGGCTATGCGGAGGACGTGGTCAGAAACCGAAGCATCGATTACGGGAAAGTTAAGGTTCTGAAAAAGCCTGTAGCAGGGGTGTTGTCGGTAGGGAGCGAGCTAACCGATGCCCGGAACCCATTAGAGGGGCGCATGGTAAATGATCATGCATATGTATTGCTTGGTTTCTTACAAGAATTTGGCATAGAAACCACTAACATGGGAGTTTGTCCGGATGAAGAAAATGAAATCGGGGAAAGGCTCAGAGCAGGTCTACGACAATGCGATTTAGTCATCACGTTGGGCGGCACCTCGGTTGGAAAGAGAGATTTGGTTCCAAGGGCCATAATGAATCTTAGCAGTGCAAGAGAGCTATTTCACGGAATGCGCATGTCTCCAGGCAAAGTAAATGGGTTAATGATGGTCGACAACAAGCCGGTCATTATACTTGCCGGTCATATAGTAACTGCGGTCGCCGGCTTTTTCACTATAGTTGTACCCATTCTGCAACGCATGCAGAATATGGCAGAAAAGGAACTGACGAATCCGATTAAAGCAAAGCTCGATAGTGATGTCAAAACGAAGCCTGGCACAGTACGATTTCTCATTGCTCGGCTAAAAAGGACCAAAGGCCAGTTGATAGCCACTCCGTTCGGCCTTGAAACGAACCTCCTCTCCATTCTTGTTTCAGCCGATGCTTATGCAGTTATTGATTCTGATTCTAAGCCCATAGCTGGCGAAACTCTTGTGTTTCGCTCTCTTAATCCGTCATTCGAACTATGAGGATGGATGAATATGGTAGTCTACATAGGAATATTGGGAAATAGCGGCTCAGGAAAGACGACAATGAGCGAGCTTATCATCAGGACCCTTAAAGCAAAGGGCTACAAAGTGGGAGCTGTAAAACATTCTTCTCACGATGTATTGGATGTAGAGGGAAAGGATACAAGGCGATTCCGCCGAGCTGGCGCAGACATCGTTATCGGGATTTCAAAGCTCGAAACTATGGTATTGAGGGCGAGGGATATTGTGAGATGTCTTGATGACATAAATGCGTTGATGGATAACTCTGTCGATGTAGTAATTATAGAAGGGTATAGATCTCTTGTTCTAGGTGATACGCAGATCCTTAAGATTATCATTGCTGACGATTCTGGCAAACTTCATGAGTTTCTGCCAGTTTTAAAGGGAAGAATTATTGCTGTAATACATAGAAAAGGCATACAATTGAAAGCTGTCCCTCATGGGGCCAAAGTGCTGAACCGGGATGAGACAAATAAGATCGCAACAATTGTAGAATCAGAAGTTTCTAATGCAATTGCTATAAGAAGACACAAATCTGAATAAAGATAAGATCAAGGAGAAAGTCTCTCGCTTATGCAGAATATTCTATTTACTTGGGTTGTTGGATCTTTACCATAAGGAACCCGAACCTGTAAGGGGCAAACCATATCCCAGAAACAAAGCAATTTAGGGGTTGAGAGGTGTAAAGCAATTCTCGCGAGCTTACCGAATTCTCTTAAGAGGTTCATAGCAAAGTATCCCAAGATTTGGGAGGCTTATTCAAAACTGGGCGAGGAATGCACGAAAGCTGGACCACTTGCAGAGAAAGAAATCCATCTCATAAAGATGGGAATCTACGGATCAAAGAGGCAAGAAACCCCCTTCAAGACACATGTCAGGCTTGCCCTTCAGGGAGGTGCTTCTGAAGAAGAGGTTGCTCATACAATACTTCAAGTTTTGACATCCGAGGGCCTTGGTCCGACCGTGAGAGTATGGAATTGGGCGAATGAAGTCATTCAGGATGAAGCTAAGAAAAGGTCGGGGGCTCGGAGGTAACTATGTCGACTGAAACATCTCTCTCTGACACTTGGGGAAGACCAGTTACAGATGTGCGAATTTCGCTCAATAGTTCTGCCAAGTGCAACTTTAGTTGCATCTTCTGTCACAAGGAAGGGGTCAACGAACAGACCCTTGAACTTATGACACCACAAGAGATAGGTAGGATAGTTAGAGTAACAAACATTTTCGGTGTAAAGAGAGTCAAACTCACTGGAGGTGAGCCTATGTTAAGGTGTGACATCGAGCAGATTCTAGAACAAATCAAGTCTGTTCCTATAGAAGAGATCTCCATGACGACTAATGGAACTCGCCTTAACAGACTTGCTGGGGTACTAAAAAAGAAGGGACTCAACAGGGTAAACGTCAGCCTCCACAGTCTCAGAGAAGAAACTTTCAAGTTACTTACCCAAGCATGCAAAATGAAGGAGACCTTAGAGTCCATTGAAATAGCGATAGAAGCTGGACTGCGACCTGTCAAGATCAATGTGACTATCTTGAAAGGGATTAACGATGCAGAAGTGGATGATTTGATAGAGTTCTCTAGAGAACTTGGTGGTGGTAGGACAAACATTCTTCAACTTATCGAATTGGTTCCTTCAATTCCTACATTCTATGAAACGTTCCATATGGACTTGGGCTCCATCGAACAGAGACTCAAGAGCAGGGCAGTTGTTGTATCCGAGAGAATCCTACACAGGAGACCGAGATACGAGCTGGAAAATGGGGTCTGCGTAGAAGTAGTAAGGCCTATGCACAACCCTTCTTTTTGTATGGGTAACAACAGGATCAGGATAACTTACGATGGCAAATTCAAACCCTGCTTGTTGAGAAATGATAACCATGTGGACTTCCTCACAATTATGAGAAAAGGGGCCTCAGATGAAGAGCTCGTCGGGTTATACAGAAAAGCCGTTGATCTACGCGAACCTTTCTTTAGGCCATTCGTTCATACAGATTCTCTCATAGCAATGAAAACCTAGTTCTTGACCTAGAGGAGCTTAATACCAATGAATCAGACGAAAAATGACATCGTAGTCACCTCCCTTGCGGGCCTAACTACGGGTTTTCTTTCAGGTCTTGTCGGCCTAGGAGGGGCCGAATTAAGATTGCCATTCATTCTCTATACGTTGAAAGTTCCTGTTAGAGAAATGATACCGATGAACCTGATTATCAGCTTGATTACCTCTGGCTCTAATTTTGTTACTCGATGGCAGGCCGGCCTCTTTCCAGTTGACACGCTTCCTGTGTCAATCTCTATGATATTTGGCTCCGTGGCAGGAGGTTTCTTTGGCCCCAAAATCAGTTGCAAGATGTCAATTAGAAAGCTCGAGGCATTTCTGGTAGTAGTTTTGCTGGGTGTGATATCAAGACTTGTAATAAATCTGTTCGTAGAAGCTGAGCCTGCTTCGCTGTTTCCTATCTCTTTCGCAGTTGTGTTTGCCGCATTAATAGGGTTTGGAATTGGGTTGATAGCAGGCACCATCGGCGTAGCGGGCGGCGAGTACCGAATACCAGCACTCGTGTTTCTCTTTGGCTATTCGATTAAGATAGCGGGAACAGTGAGCCAGCTTGTGACAATCCCTACAATGATAGTTAGCATACTTAAACACAATCAGCAAAAGGCAGTTGGAAGGAATGTGATCAAACTCTCAACATTCATGGGACTAGGATCGTTCGGGGGAGTACTTTTGAGTGGTATCGTTCTTTCAGCTGTTCCTAATGTCATAATAGAATCAATATTCATCTTGATTTTGTCATATACAGTGCTTAGGCTCATCCAAGACATTGCAAAAAATAGACATGCATCGAAAGTGCCATAGGAACTAAATTTTATTTGCAAAAAGGGTTCTTTTCACTGCAATAATGCTCTGTCCCGCATATGTAAGGGAAAACGGCTTTGTGTGAGAAATCTAGCGCTGTGAGGGAATATGGCTCTGGTGGATGATAATCGCAGGTTCGTAGTTTCTCGCAGACAATTCGTATCAATGATACCCGCAGCTTACGCTGGCCTGCTACTTGCAAATTTGCCTAGAGATGTACTAGCGCTTCAATACCTAGCACCCATAGATCCAAACTTGAATCCTCTGCAAACATATCCAAACAGAGATTGGGAGAAGATTTATCGAGATATCTACAACCCTGATTCTACATTCGTCTATCTTTGCGCTCCCAACGACACTCATGGTTGCCTTCTGAGAGCCAGCGTAAAGAATGACACGGTAATGTATGCTGACCCGAGTTTCGGATACAACAAGGCAACTGATGCATATGGGAACAAAGCATCTGCTCGCTGGGATCCTCGAGCCTGCATAAGCGGACTTTCTTATGTGAGAAGATTCTATTCAGACAAGAGAGTAAAGGGTGCGTTTGTTCGAAAGGGCTTCAAGCAGTGGGCTGATGACGGGTTCGCAAGGGAGGCTGACGGAAGACCTGCAAGGAAGTATGTCGAAGGCAGAGGCAAGGAAGAATTCGTCAAAATGCCTTTTGACGATGCATTCTTGCTGGTTGCCAAGGCAATTGTTGACATAGTCAAGACATACAGTGGTGAGGAAGGAGCAGTAAGACTTGCGAAGCAGGGATACGACCATGCGATGATAGAAACGATGCATGATGCAGGTACAAGGACGATCAAATGCAGAGGCGGAATGCCGTTCAATGCGCCTACTCGCGTTGGCAGTCTTTACAGGTTTGCCAACATGCTTGCGCTCCTTGATTCGCTTACAAGAGGGGTAGGGGGTTCGGATGCGATAGGAGGCACAGGTTGGGACAACTATGCATGGCACACCGACCTGCCACCAGGCCATCCGATGGTCAGTGGAAACAAGACTCTCGACTTTGACCTTTATACTGCAGAAAACGCATCCCTCATAACATTGTGGGGAATGAACTGGATTGCCACAAAAATGCCTGATGGACACTGGCTCACTGAGGCCAAGCTTAAGGGCACAAAAATCGTAACAATTGCGCCAGAATATCAATCCAGCAGCTCCAAGGCAGATTCAGTTATTGTAATAAGAGCTGGAACAGATCATGCACTTGCATTAGGTCTTGCACATGTCATCATTCGCGATAAGCTCTACGATGAAGAGTTCGTAAAGTCCTTTACAGACCTTCCGATGCTAGTCAGGACAGACAACCTGAAAGTCCTTAGAGCTAGAGACATCATTGCTGACTACAAACCTGCAGAGCTGAAAAATTCCGTAAAGGTTCTGAAGGCTGGGGAACCATCACCTCCGACCGCTCTCCAAGCCGAACAGATAATGACAGAATCTCTAAGGAAGGAAATCGACGACTTCGTCATTTGGGACGCAAGAACAAGGTCGTTGAAAGTAGTACCTAGAGACCGAGTAGGCTCATTCTTCAAAGATATGGGTGCTGATGCTGCCTTGGAGGGAGAATTTGATGTCACAACAACAGATGGCAAGAGCGTCAAGGTAAGGCCCGTCTTCGACCTCCTTAAGCAGTACCTGATGGATAATCTAGACCCTAAGACAGTCTCGGAAATAACTTGGGCTCCCCAGCAAGCAATTGAAGACCTTGCTAAGCTGATAGCTGCAAACAAGGCCAAAACCCTGTTTGTCGAAGGAATGGGTCCCAACCACTACTTCCACAGCGACTTGAAGGACAGGGGAATAATACTCGTTGCCAGCCTCACCAACAATATCGGACACTTTGGAGGAACTGTCGGAAGCTACGCAGGAAACTACAGAGCAGAGATGGTAAATGGAGTGCTTCAATGGATATACGAGGACCCGTTCAATATCGAGCTTGACCCACAAAAACCTGCAAAGACAAAATCGTATTTCAAACCAGAGTCGGCTCACTATTATGCGTATGACGACAGACCATTAAGGATAGGTAACAAGCTTTTTACTGGCACAACTCATCTTCCGACCCCCACCAAAGCTATGCTTTACGCTAACAGCAACTCTCTACTTGGTAATGCTAAATGGGCTCACAACATTATGGTAAACACTCTTCCCAAAATAGAAATGCTGGTAGTTAACGAATGGCTGTGGACGGCTTCATGTGAATATTCGGATGTGATCTTCGGTGTTGACAGCTGGGCTGAACGCAAGCTACCTGATTTCTATGCGTCAGTAACAAATCCGTTCCTGCAGGCATGGCCCGTCACTCCACTTGCTAGAATATTCGATACAAGAGATGACATGCAAGTCATGGCAGGCATAGCCGCAAAGCTAGCTGAAGTCACGGGCGAGAAAAGGTTCAAAGATTATTGGCAGTTCGTTCATGAAGAGAGAGTGCAAGTTTACATTAACAGGATTTTCGCGGCTGGTAATGCGACGAAAGGATACACCTACGAAGCACTAGAGGCGAGCTGCAAGGAGGGTACACCATTTTACATAATGATGCGTACCAGCCCAAGAATTACGGGATGGGAACAGACAAACGAGAGCAAGCCTTGGTATACGAAGACAGGCAGACTAGAGTTCTACCGTGAAGAGGACGAATTCATCGAATACGGAGAGAACTTGCCTGTCTTCAGAGAACAAGTAGACAGCACATTCTATGAGCCAAATGTTATTGTCGCTAAACCGCACATAGCCATCAAACCAAAGCAACCGCAGGACTACGGTATTGACCCGAACGACCTGTCCGCAGAGGTAAGACAGGTTAGGAACATAGTTAAGCCGTGGTCGGAGGTAAAGAATACACAACACCCGCTCATTGAGAAGGGATATACCCACATCTTGTTTACCCCAAAGTATAGACACGCATGTCATTCAATGGGCGCGAGTACTGACGTTGAAGCTGTCTACTTTGGTCCATTTGGAGACTTCTACCGCAGGGACAAACGAAAACCATGGGTCAGCGAAGGCTATGTCGACATCAATCCCAACGATGCGAAGAAGCTAAGCATAGATGACGGTGACTATGTCTGGTGCGACGCAGATCCTTCTGATAGACCTTTTGTAGGATGGGAAAAGAGGCCTGGCGACTATAAGGTATTTCGCTGGCTTGTTCGAGCAAGATATTATCCAAACATTGCGCCAGGGAATCTGAGGGCCTGGTTCCACTTCTATGTAGCCACTCATGGAAGCGTGGAGGGGCATGAAAAAAGAGAAGACAAACTTGCCAAGAACCCAAGGACAGGCTATCAAGCAGCATATAGGTATGGGAGCCATCAATCAACGGTAAGGACGTGGTTAAAGCCCACAATGGCTACAGACAGCCTGGTACGCAAGGGCTACTATGGTCAGGAAATAGGAAAAGGCTTCGCACTTGATGTCCACCAAGTTGTAGGGGCTCCAAAAGAATCGTTTGTGAAAATCTCGAAAGCAGAGCCTGGCGGCGAAGATGGAAAGGGACTATGGAGTCCTGCCGCGGCAGGTGTGAGACCGAATTATGCGAGTGATGCGATGAAAAAGTATCTGGCTGGAGGATATTCGGAGGTAGTATAGAATGGCGAAGGTATTCAACTGGCAAATCGGCAGAGACATGGAATATGCATACGAGGCAGCAAGGCCCAAGAAACAGGCAGCTGCGGTCTTTGACACCAACAAGTGCATAGGGTGTCAAACTTGCACTATGGCCTGCAAAACGACGTGGACTTCGGGCAAGGGTCAGGAGTACATGTTCTGGAACAACGTAGAAACTAAGCCTTGGGGCTCGTATCCAATGGCTTACGATGAGAAAATATTGAGCGCCCTAGGCCCTCAGAAATGGACCAAGAAGGGCGATGGATACGTCTATGGCGGGAAGACGATTTTTGAGTCAGCACCTGCAACAGAAAGGGTTCTTGGAGCTCTTCCAGAGGACTTGGACTATGCATATCCTAACAGGGGAGAGGATGAAACAAACTCAACAATTTCGCAGGAAAAGTTCTACTTGCAATTGCCGCATGACTTGTGGTTCTTCTACCTACCAAGAATCTGCAACCACTGCACTTACCCCGCCTGCCTAGCATCATGTCCAAGAATGGCAACATACAAGAGGCAAGAAGACGGCATTGTGCTTATTGATGAGGCTAGATGTAGAGGCTATAGAGAATGCGTACGAGCGTGTCCATATAAGAAAGTCTTCTATAACCATGTGACAAGAATATCGGAAAAGTGTGTATTGTGTTATCCGGCAGTGGAGAAAGGCATCCAGCCCAGATGCATGCGCACATGCATAGGTAAAATACGCACGTTCGGATTCCTGAACCAGCCAGACAAAATCGACCCTGAGAACCCTATCGACTTCTTGGTGCATGTGAGAAAGGTAGCTCTGCCGCTTATGCCACAGCTTGGCCTTGAACCAAACATCTACTACATACCTCCAGTCCACGCGTCAAGCATGGCATTCCTCCAGATGCTCTTCGGTCCTGGTGCTATGGAAGCAGTTGAAACATACAAGAAGGCTATGGCCGGGGGCGATCCAGAATTAGTTGGAGCTCTGCTGCTCAATGTTTCAACAAACCGCATATTAACAAAGTTCAAGATTATCGGGGGGAAAGAAGTTGCAGGATACGTAGAGAATGGGGAGGAAGTTGTTAGAATCCCGATGAAAGAGCCTACCGTAGTCAGACCATTCTACGACGAAAAGTTGCAGGTCTACAGGCAGAACATAACTTAAGGTGGTTTAAAATCGCCAAAGAAAAGAAAGAAGGAAAAAATCCTGATAAGATCAGGAGTAGAAGAGAGGCAATTCTGGCTATTGGTGTAACTGGAGCGGGAATTCTTACAGCGGTATTATACCCGACTATTGATAAGATTCTGAACCCAAAACAGCGTACCAAACCAACAGAAAAGCCCGACATCAAGGCATACAAGGTCGATTCAGTGCCTGTAAAAGATCCTGATTCTCCAGTGTGGAGAGACGTATTTTCATCTAACATTCAACTTGCAGACCAGTCAATCGTTAAGCCATTCAAGACAGACATCCCCAAAGATCCTGTAAATGTTCGAGCAGTTTATGACAGCGAGTGGATAGGCTTCCTGCTGGAATGGAAAGATGCGTCAGCAGACAAACGCGCGATCAAGGTTAGGGAATTCCGTGATGCATGCGCAGTGCTGCTTGCAAAGCATCCAGCACCTCCTGAAACTAGGTTCATGGGCACAAAGGACATACCTGCTACCATAATACATTGGAAGGCTGACTGGCAGGTTGATGTTGAGGAAGGATTTCAAGATCTAGAGAAGGCATTCCCGAATGTGTCTGCAGATGTTTATCCGCCCATGAAGGAGGCTGTAAAAGACGGAAAGCCTCCGAAGACTGAGGACTATCCAGAGCAAGCCAGAATAAAACTGGCTGGATGGGCAATTGGAAACCCTTTGTCGCAGCCAAGGAAGGAGGTTCCTGTAGAAAAAATTGTAGCGATCGGGCCAGGTACTATTGCCACAGCGCCAACCCAAGATGTTCAGGGCTGGGGAAAATGGAAGAACGGTGTATGGAGAGTGGTGCTTGCAAAGAAGCTGAAGGCTTCGGATGGTGCCAATGGTGAAATTGACCTAGCACCTGGAAATATGTACACAGCAGCATTCACCATATGGTATGGCGATCAGGGCGACAGGGGAGCTAGAAAGAATCCAAGCCTGCTCCAGAAATTGTATTTGTACTAGAGGGAATAAGTTTGCAGAAGCCTGAGATTGATGGAGAAAACCTGCTTGGAATGGGAGAACTGTACAATCTACTTGCTAGGAGTTTCACTTCCGATGGTGCAGAATTAGAGCGAGTATTGGCAGATATATCCCCTGTACTGAAATCTGCTAATATGACTCACGTTGTGCCTCTCTTGAAAAGGTTGGAGTCTGTCCTGAAAGAACCTGATGCTACTGAAGGTTACGTGAAACTCTTTGAAATGGGTACAGCTGCACCATACGAAACGAGCTATACCTGCAAAGAGCACCCATATCGCAAGACTTTCGAAGAAGCAGACATTTCAGGCTTCTACAAGGCGTTTGGGATGAAGCCTAGAGGCGATCTACCTGATCATATTGCTGTAGAGCTGGAGTTTATTGCACTGCTTTATGTGAAGGAAGGATACGCACTTCTATTGGGGGACAGTTCAAATGAGGTTCTTTGCCGCGAAGCAAGAGAGAAGTTTCTGAAGGAGCACCTTTCCAAATGGGTTGGTGATTTTAAATCCGAAGTCCTCAAGCAGGCAAACAAACAGCTCTATCCGCTAATACTGCAGCTAATAGACTCCGTTGTATCTTCATCTAGCAAGAAAAACTCGCAGCAGAAGTAGCACGAATTCAGGCCTATGATGCTTCCACTACTAGTTTGCCACCTTGCCTAAGATGGACGCTGCAGTGTGATAGTATGGTTTGTCTTTTGCTAATAATCCTTCTCTTTTTGCCTGTCCCATGTAACAATCGAAGAAGCGGAAAACAGTTCGGCAGAGAGCGCGCGATAATGCGCTATTTGTATGAGATCAACCAGAAGGACAAGTTGACACTGGAGGATTTGGTTTGGATAGACCCAAAGAAGAACTGGAAGTACAGGAACGTGTTCATCAAAACCAATTCACGATTTCTGGAGGAATTCGTTTCGAAGGAAACTGATGGCGTCGTAGTAGACAATTTGCTCAAGAGAATGCCCGTTGATTGGAGCTGGAAGTGGATGAAAGACGAGCTCAGGTCGAATAGGGAATTCTGGGCATATCTGGTCAAAGGTGAACGGTGATATCAGTTTGGGTATCCTGGACCAGCGTGCAACTGAGAGTGGCGCGGTATTGGCAAAGAACTTAACGCCCAAAGAAATTTACACACTCATCTCTACTGACTTCGAGGACGTGTGGAACTCTGTTGCATGGAACCCCTCTGCTCTGGGGAGGGGTAACTTTCTGTTCGCCATTCTCGCTATGGCACTCTTGGAGTTTGCCTGCAGGCTCTGTAGCTCTGACAAGAACGGTGACGCTCTTATGGCGTTCTCCGAACAGCTCCAGAGGATTGATAGAAAATATTTCAGGAGAATTTATGGTCTCAATATCAGCAGCCAGCGCGAATTTGTCCTTCCGCATGTCGGAAAAGAACAAACGCGAGACCCTCTTGGTCCGTGGGACTCGAAGGCCAATCTGGTAACTGTTCATAGGTTGAGGGGAGAAAAGACGCAAGAGAGTCGCCTAATTCAGCTCACAAAGTAATTTGCAGGAAAGAACGAGGGATAATCATACTCGTAGCTATTACCAATGGCATAAGAGGTTACGTCATAATCAATACAAAACCTGGAACTTCTGAAGAGGTGTCTGAAATTGTACAAGCCGAATTTTGAAGATCCTGAAAGAGAGCTTCTGACATTGGAGGAGATGAGCAAGCTTATCAATCCTAGTATGCATAAGGGACAAAACAATATCTGTTCTATTTGCTAAGACTGGTGTCAGACTGGGAGAGCTCCTCAGACTGGATGTTGATGATGATGTGTATTGGAAGGATTATTCAATTGTGCTCAACCAACTCCAAAGAGGAGAAACAGAGTCATACTATGTGGAGATGGATGCGCTTTTGTGCTGAAAAGGTAGCCCAGGGTAAGAGTGAAGCTAAATCTAAAAACGAAGGCACTGTATGCCAGCTATCAAAGCTATAA
The DNA here is from genome assembly GCA_964644785.1 of uncultured Nitrosopumilales archaeon. GTDB lineage: Archaea > Thermoproteota > Nitrososphaeria > Nitrososphaerales > UBA57 > VHBL01. Next base: position 14,036 of record CAZXXP010000007.1, read on the forward strand.
TTTGCTTAATAGAAATGGACTCTATGCTGGGATTGTAAGGTATTCTCACAGGCCTGGATTACATAATCCAGATTCCTAATGAAGATCATTTTGGACCTCGTTGCTTCAAGCATTGTTTCACAACTTGGTTGTGCGGGAATGGCAAGCCTAGAGAATTTAGCGAGTTAAGAGGCTACAAAAGAAACGAGGCATTTGATATTTACGATCGCATCGACAAAGAAGAGCTCAGAAGAGTATGTTCACCTACATTCCTAGGTTTGGGGTCTGACAGAAGTTCCTCAAGGTGCGATTTGATATTACAAACCTACCAAGTAAAATTCCTGACGGGGTGCGTGTTCTGAAACTGTTGGGATGGCTGAAATCGTGCCCTAATCTAGTCCCAATTCCCAAATGGGACTATGTATATACCCGTGTTCTAAATCTTCGGCCAACGTCCCCACCAGTTCTCCTTGTCACAAGCCATGCATTGGTACCTGATGGCGGTGAATCCTACCGCGTCGCATTCGCTTTTTATCAGTCCCATCTGCCTTCTGAGAATCGGGAGCTCGTCTATTTCCTTCTTCAGTCCCTCGATCTTTGATTGGAGCGTCTTCGGCATCGAGCCATTATTTTCACCCTCCCCAGGACAACTTCCCCTTACATCCTTGCAAGTCCCTTTGCTAGCTTTTCCCATTCATCAGTCGATGCTGAAAATTTTGACTCGACGACTTCCGTGGAAGCCTGCCTTACTGCGAGTTTTCCGTCTGTAACTATATTAGAAATGCCTTCCGGTCAAATCGCAAGTTAGTTTTAAGCCCCCTTGTGAGCTTTGACAAGGATTCATCAGAATTTACTCGATCAATTAGCCCCTGAAAATGTCAACCACCCAGAATTTGACTTTACTTTGGGTGGCTTTTACAGCCAATTGGCATCACATGTGTTCTTGTTATGTGCCATGCCTTACATCGTTTACCCGACTATCAGCACTGCGATCATACCCGCGTCCGCATGGCTTACTACATGACAATGAATCAACCAGAGACCAGGCTCGGCGGCCCTGAATTCCAAAGTATCGGCCTGTCCAGGTACTAGTGGCAAAACGGCGGCAGGCCATGGATCTCCTCTAAGCGCCCTTACTGATCTGAGGTCTAACCCGTGCTGGTGATGGGAGTGGATGACGTCACCGATGTTGATGACATGTATCCTTACAACATCATCTTTCTGGACTTTGATGGCAGTCACCGTAACATTCAGCTGCTCAGCAACTCCCGCAAATCCCTTCTGTTTGAATACCTCCATTAGAGTCATCTCACCACCGGGTATTCCTCTGTTGTTTATCGTGAACGGCGCTGGATTTCCTGGTTGGCTATCAGAATAGAATAGTACGAACTCTTTTGCAGGAGGAGGGCGGCCAAGTTCATCGACTATTATCGCCCCGTACAGGCCTCTATGAATGTGCTCGGATATCGTCCTTCCTCCATCAGAGGAATGGCAGTGGTAATAGTATATCCCTGGTGTTGTCAGGGGGTATTCATACACATATTGACCACCTGGAGGAACCATAGAACCAGCTCCCTTGCCCGCTATTATGTTTGCTTGAGAGCCATCCATTTCGAATTTGTAGTCTGGTAGATGTGTATGAAGACTGTGCGTCATGTTGTGCTTGTTGATGAGCGTAATCCTAAGAGTATCTCCCACCTTCCCCTTAAGAGTAGGTGCCGGGACGGTTCCGTTATATGTCCAGACCTCCCAAGTCTTGTCGCCAAGTTTCATTTGCTTGGGTTCAATTATGAGTGTGTACTCTCTGATGTTTTGGCCAACGGCCAAGGGGGCCTTAGGGATGAACTGAGTAAACTGAGGCTGTGCGATAATGACACCAAAAACCATTCCTATAAAAAGCCATGTAATTACGAGTGCTACGGTTCTTTTCCATATTTTGCCACTTAGCTCAGGATCGGTTCGTTGCTGGCTTTCGCGATTAACTGCGTTGACCCCGGCGGTTCTGGAAAGGTAAAGGAGCGGTATGAATAGTGCCCCTTCAACCAGCTTCACAAAAAGACCAAACCCGTCTATGGGCTCAGGTTCAGCATAATGACCTATCGGGATACCGATGAACCTAGTTGCAAAATAGAGGATAATGAGACTGGCAGAACTCAGGATACCTATCTTGTATAACCGCTTATTCGCAACCAATAGAAATAGTCCTCCAAGGGCTAATTGTATTAGACCTACAGCGACAAAGAATGCCGCAAGTATCAGAACGTCTTCATGTTCGGGGATCAGAGCTAGATGACTCAACCCTGCAGTGCCCGCTAATATTGCAGCTAACCAGCCTGCCGGATTCTTGTTTATTCGAGAGCTTATAGCTAGTTGGCTACCCAGAGTGCTATGGTTCCCAAAGAATTTTTTCGACATGCCCCAGTTCGTAATCCAAAACCGATTAACGGTTGTCCCGAACCTGTAAGGGGAGGATAGTCCTAACAATAATACTCCAGCTTAACACAATTACGGGCTCTAATGAGAGAACGATACAAAGAGGAGAATGAGCGTTGATTGGGTAGCGACACCAAGCACCTACTTAGAATGGCGTTGCTGCGACTACGCCCCTGAAGCACTGCAAGCATCAGAACGACAAACCAACAAAGAACGATACTCTATCCTGTATGAGTTGGTAAATCTCGGAAAGAGTGGTAGTGCCCTAAGACGAAATTCGAGCCTTGCAGGAGTTCGCCCAACCATTCTGTATTGAAATCTGTATTTAGGGCGACAGTCGAACATAATATCTTCACATCGGCTCAGGCTAAGCTAAGCATCTTTTCCCAAACTCCATAGAGCGGATCTAGCAGTGGATGCTGATTGAATATCATCGTCAGTATCCCCGTGGCAACAAGAAAGAGACTCGTAGCTACTCTGGTGTATCCACCAATTCTTGGAGCTAGGCGTTGAAGGAATGTCGTTCGCCCTGCAAACAGCGCTATCAGGATGAACGGGATACCAAAACTGAGCGATAGCAATAGTAACATCGTCGCTCCCGTACCCGCAGAGCCAATAGACCATGCAAAGAACAGCATAGCAACTACTAGGCTCCCTCGAAAACATTGAAGGCAGCCAAAAGTTAGTCCAACGATAAATGAGCCGCCGATCCTGCAACTCGCATTCGCTCTAGGAAAGAGGGGTGATGAACGAAGGCCAAATATTCGTGGCCCTATCCCTGAAGACTGCACTCCCATGTAAATAAGAACCGAGCCTCCAATCAACCTAAGTGGGAAGGATAGATCTTCAAAAATAGATCCTTGCAGTATTGAACCAGAATAACCCGCTATGGCCCCAGCAGCTGTATAGATGGAGGCAAAACCGGCCACAAATAGTACTGCTGCCGCAAGTATCCTTAACCTAAACCTTCGATTGTTCTTTTTCTCAGATAGTTCACTTACCCTTATACCGCTTATCATGGCTAGGTAGACAGTGGTCATCTCCATGAAGCATGGTGAAAAATAGACCAAAAGTCCTGCAAAGAGAGGGAAGAAAGCGCCCAAAGTGCCGAGCGCCAGAAGGTTTGATGAGGGCTTAATCGCAGCCGCGGCCTCCTTGGAGAACGTGAGAGGGAGTGACCAGGCAACATTCTTACTGTCATCCGCACTCTCGAGTCCCTTTACCATAAGATCAATCTTCTTAGAGTCGGCAGTAACGATTGGAGTTCTTCCATTTGATGATTTAGCGAATTCTATACCAATCACTTCATGGTGCGGAGAATCGACGACCATCTTGGCTGAAGCTGGGAAGAACTCCTTCCCGCCATCCACACTCAACGATAAGATACTTTCCCATTTTGGGGTAGGGCTGCCGTGACCAGGTAAATCTCCAACGTGGATATTCAAAATCACTATAAAGATTAGATTGTGATCGGGGTCCAGACCGTACTCCTTTGGGTTTAGATTCTGCAAATGCCAATATTCATTGATCGCGTATATTGCTGAAACCTCTATTCTGCCGCCCGTGTCGTCGTATTGTATCAGCGCATCCATTATTGCAGGTCTTAGTTCCTCCGGGATCTGGTGTGCAGATGCAGGAGTTATCACAAATGGGAGAGTCAAGAGCATGGCCAAGGAAGTGAGCGCAACCATGAGCCCTCTCGCATCAATCTTCCTAGCCATGTCTTTTAGACCCCGACAACAAAAAAATTGTTGTTTCTCCCGAATTTCACAGGCTCGTCAGGGGGTTCGTCGCTGTCTATCCTGGCAGTACAGTGATAATTCCGCCATTGGGGGGGCTCAGAGAGTTGTGGGTCTTGCAGTTGGAATTGAGGCAGAACATGGCATACTTTCCTGGTTGACAATCCATTTTTATGGTACTTTTTGTGGTCTGCGGACTTAGATTATCAAATGCGATGCCGCAATCGGAAACTAATATCGGGTGGAAGTCACCTAATGTGTCCTCGTATATCATCTGGACCTGATCGCCCTTTTTGACAGTTAGTCTGTACTGCAGTATCCCATCGAACCCGTCGTTTGTCAGCCTAATGACAATGGGTTTAACCTGGGTGACTTTGGCTTCACCTCCAACTGCGTTGACCTGTTCCTTTGGCTTGCTGGCTTCTTGCACGTTAACTGGTGGCTTGGCAGCATCTTCCTGACGTGGCGCAGCAGGAGCGCTCGCAGCCTGCTGAGCTGCGGGAGTTCCGCTGAGTGAACCGCTTATTGCAAGGTACCCAACTATCCCTATTGCAAGAAGAATAGGGATGAGCAGTATAGGTTTCAAGTCTATCAATCACCTGCTATTGCTCTGATGTCCTCTTTCGGAAAGATGTCCTTCCCGTACACGACTTCTTTTACTCCGAGCGCCTGCTGCTTAGCCTCTAATGCGCTGTTGTGCAGTCCGGCTTGGTCCGACTCCAGTTCTCCCTTCCAATCTCCGTTAGGCAGAACGGTATACTTGACGAAGGCTCCATTGTGCGTACTACCCGTGTGTTTGATCTCAGTCTTTACTACCTTCTTTTCTATGTCGAAGACTACCTCTCTGAAATTGCTGTTGGAGCTTATCCATATCTCGTTCTTTTTCGGGTCTGGATGAAGGATACCGTGATCTGCCCGCAGGGTTCCTATGTAGTAGTTGTCGACGGGCCTCATCGACAGAGGGTCCACAAGACCTAGCATCTTGCCCCTGTTGTGGCCCGCCTCTCCTTTTTCTATTGCGAAGAGCTGCTCGTCCTTCCAATCTAGAACGATTCCATACACTCCATTTACGGGTGATTTGGCCTCCGCTACTATCTTCGAGGCAATGTTGTCGATCTTGAAGATCACGTCTGAGCCGCCGTCACTGAAGTAAGTGTATTTGCCGTCAGTCGAAAATGCAGCGAAGATTGGGTCAAATCCTGCCTTGTAATACTTAATCGGCTGCCAGGTCTTCATGTCAACTACACCAATGCTGCCTTCCAGGACGTGCCTGATATCGGGGTCGCTGATTGGTCCTGGTGGCAGACCTATGAAGAGATGCCTACCGTCAGGATGCGGGAAAGCCAGGTATGGATTACCCTGCAGTGAATCACTTCTGATTCCTCCTACAATCTTGTTGTTGTCCTTGGCATCCATCAGCCAGACTCCTGAGCCTGGTCCCATGTACGATGCTGCCGCACCCTGCTGCCAGTTGAATGTGTAGGCCAGTACTACGTCCCTACCATCAAAGAGCCTGAACGCCTTGACATGGTGAGGCACGCTGCTAGTCTGTATTACTTGGTGAAGCTTCAGGGTCTTTGCATCGATCACAAGGATGCGACCAGATTCTAGTGATGGCTTATCCTGGTCCCCTGTTGGTAGGTATATCCACTTCCCGTCCATGGAAGCTGCACTGCCGTGCGATTCAAAGTAGTTCTTGACGCCTTCAAGGGTATACTGCTTAGTGAGTACAACTTCGTAGGTATTTGCATCTACGATTACTAAACCTGGGCTCTGAATCCCGCTGAGAAATCCCCCATAGCCTGGCCCGTTTGATGAAATGTAGACCAGAGGATGCTTTGCAGCGTCCCATGCAGGAGGGCCACTGGAGTCGAATTGTGCCAGCAGTTTGATATCTAGTTTCTGGGACCATACAGTATCCCATGCAGATGGCAGTGCCGCTGCTTTTGCAGGAATAGAGGGTGCTTTAGCAACCTCTCCAGGGAGGGCTGGCGCAGGCTTAGCTTGCTCTCCGGGGACCTGTGCAGACCTTGTCTGAGGTGACACAGCCTCAGGTGATGGCTTTACTAGCCAGATTGCAGACCCACCAATCGACCCGCCAACAAGTACGCCTATAATTAGAGCGATCAATGTTGTCTTGCCGATCAACCTTTTCTTCGATTCTACTGACATATTCCCGCAGACGGGTCACATCCGTGGGGGATATTCGTTAGTCCGAACGGGTAAGGGCATTACAATGATCCTAACAACATGCCCAATATCAACGGCCGAATAGGGATTGAGTATGGCCTACTTCATAAGACTCGTACGTTTCACATCAGAAGGCCTGAGGGAGCTCAAGAACTTCCGAACTAAGCGAGCAGAGTTTTTGCAGCTCTGTAAGAAGCTAGGGATATCGCTAGTCGCTGAATATGTGACGGCTGGGAGTTACGACCTGGTAACGATTCTTGAGGCTCACAACCTTGATACTATGCTACAGCTCAATGCAATAACCGGTTCCAGAGGAAGAACTACTGGAGAGACTCTATCTGCAATTCCGGCAAAAGACTTTGAGAGGGTCGCCGAGTCGATCCACGAAGTCTCAATCTCACCTACATAACCTTCCAACCCTATCTCGCAAGTGAGTGCGGAAGCTTATTTCGGTAATTCTGAAGGTTCACTCGCATGAAACAAGCGTGTTAGGCTACAAATGGCAGAACTCTGAATCCGAGCAACTCGTCGAGAGAGTAGGTGCCACCTCCCAAGAGGGCTAAAGTTACAAAGATGGCAAGATAGGCCAGATCCAGCTCATAGCCCAAGAGATACTTTCTTTTGAGGCGAAGCAGAAGAATGATCGTTGCAACCATCTCCAAGGCGAGCAGGCCTCCCATAAGCCTAGTTAAGATGCCTAGAAATACGAATATTCCTCCTACCAGCTCGAGCAAAGCGGTGAGGGTTGTTGTGGAAGAAGAAACTCCAACAAGTTTCATGAATTCAACAGCTCGCTCCCTAGATTTGCCGACCAGCTTAGGATAAGCATGGAAGACGAAAGCCGTACCAACAATAACACGAAGGAGGAGTGCGGCAAGATCGATTTCTAGGACCATTTTCTAAGCGAAAAAGGAGCTCTAACTTATTTAAAGATGCTCGAAAACTACGAAACTTAACCACTATCCAATGTTAAGCCTAAAGTCACACAGTAGACTTGGATCGAGTGCTCGGCCTTTTGGCTCGAGTGAGCTCATTTAGTAACCTGGCCATTATGGGCTCTTTCCTAATGATATCTGTGGCCGTAATTATCCCTACGAGCTTGCCTTCTTTCACAACCGGGAGTCTCTTGATCGTGTTTATCGCCATCAGACCTGCTGCCGTTTCAATAGTTGCATCATCTCCGATTGTGATCAGAGGCTTCGACATAAGCTGGCCAACATTTATTTCCCTAATATCTAGATCCTCAGCTAGGCCTCTTCTCAAGATGTCACCCTGTGTTATTATTCCGACCAGTTCCGTGTCTTCCATTGCGATTAGACATCCGATACCATGTTTTGCCATCCCCTTAATTGCATCACGAATGGGCGAGGACTCTGGGATCGTCCTAGCGGGCTTAGACATTATGTCGCACACATGAATGGTACCGCTCACCCACCGCTCGAAGACCTCCATCCCTCCATCTGTAATTAGTAGGCCTGCTGGACGGTTATCGCTTGTCCCTAATCTGTGCGGGATCGAATCTTGTCACTCTACACCAGTGTCATCCAAAGAAGTTAGAGCCTACTTTTCTGCGCCCCTAAATCTCCGCCAAGGCAGACTTCGTCATGTTCAGGTTTCAGTACAGAACTCCGATGAAGAATCCATACTTATGTGGCTCAACGGCTCGTCCTAGATGAGGGGTAACAGGGTTACTTGGATGCAACGCTGCAAGAGAAATTTCTGACTAGGTTTTGAAGTGTTAGAAAGATTCTTCATACAAGGCAATAAACATCCCTCACAAGTAAGGGAAAATCCATATATTATTATCACCTGAATGAGAAAACATGTCTAGACAACCTGAGAAAGAACTAGTCGTCTACGGCCCATTTCACAATACGTTCTTCAATATCCTTAGAGCCTTTCGAAGCAACTATCCCCAATATGACATCAACTTGACCTACTACGCTGCTCATCCTACCACAGTAATTGAAAAGGTGAGGGCGGAAGTCAAGAATGGTATTCCAACCGCGGATGTTGTGATGCTTCCGCATTATGCAACTCTGCAGCTCAAGATGGAGGGGTATCTGAAGAAATACTTCTCGGATCAATTGAGCGTATACCCATCGAAATTCAAGGATGAGGACGGTATGTGGTCTGCAATAGCTGTAGAACCCACTAAGGCCATATACAATCCTTCAATCATAAATCGGGAGCTTGTCCCCACAAAATTAGAAGATATAGCAAATCCAGACTTTAGAGGGAAATTCGCCATACAATCGGTAACAGACTGGTCGGAGGGGATGTACAGCTTCTACTACTTTGCAACACTGTTAGAGCTAATTGGAGAAAGAAGATGGGAGAACATAATCAAGGAATTCATAGAAAATGTGAAACCGAAGACTTTTCCGTGCTATCATAACATGCACAAGTATATTGCGAGAGGGGATTATGGCATTGGGTTGCCTCTTCCTTTGATCAAGGTGGGATGGTCTGTTGAGACAGTGAACCTGAAGGATGTTCCGGCCACAGCGAGCGTAAGGAGCATAGCAATACTCACAAACGGAGCGCATCAAATCGCAGCTGAATTGTTCTATGATTATCTCCTTTCTGAAGCGTGGCAGAACAAAATGGGCAAGGACTA
>CAZXXP010000008.1:0-16496 GCA_964644785.1 uncultured Nitrosopumilales archaeon
ACGGTATCCATAAAGTACGACGCGAATCGCCTGACACTAGACCAGATCAGGAAGATAGTAGACAGAAGCAACAACGTGTCAAAGTAATCAACGCGTTGATTCGGGTTACGATGGTGTTTTATCACGAAATCATTACACCCCTGTCAATAATAAAGGGTCAATGAGGGCCTGTCTGTCTTCCAGCTTCCTGTAGAAGATCTGTATGGGGGTCTCCAATTTTGATAGGTCGAATGCGCCATGTGGCCTGACGTGCTTGTACCAGTACATGAACTCGTCTATAGATGAGAAGAATTTAATCTTCTTCTCGAGAGTGTTTCGGAACTGGGACAAAGACCCTTGCTAGATTACCTTCTGCTAGCCCGTAGCATTATTCTGACCGAGAGCGCAGTTGCTGTCGTTCTATGTTCAATTAACGCTGGTTCATAGTCAGATGTATCTGTCCTTTATTCCGCTACTCGATAACATAGCCTGCAAACCCGGATCATTTGTCTTTACGTACTTCAAGAGGTGTTTCCTTGAATATGGAGGTATGCTTTTGAGTGCCCAAGTTCTTCTTGTAGCCTCTTCTCGCCTTTGGTTCCAGAGGACAGCCCCTTCTAGCCATGCCGAAAGCTAACTCACATCCATTCGCAACTCTTTACGATTTTTTTGTGCTCGCCGACATGTCATGGCTGTGGGATGAACTCATGAATCTCCTGAAGGTGATTCAGGGGGCAGGCCTCCAGATTCTCCTTGTCCCTCCACATCGCTTCCCGCCTGATCTTGATCGACCTGAGTTTCTGTGTCTGTGGCTTGTGAAGCTGAGAACTCGTCTATCAACGTTTCAACGGCTCGCTTAAGGTCCGCAAGGGGACCTTCTTCATCGGTGTCAGCCGTTACTAGGTCCTCTGTCGAATCCAGATCCAAGGCTTCCAATATTTGGTCTGTCAAGTCCTCTAGCGAAGTATCCAATTCTTCCTGATCAGCCTCCAGGGAGTCTATCTCTTCTTCGAGTTCGACGATTCTCTCATTGAGCGTCGCAATCTTCCCAAGTTCATCTTTACCCTGCACTTTGCTGACGTCAGGCTCTTCGATAGATGCAACTTCGAATACACTCGCAAATTCTTCTTCGGAAATCACGCCGTGCTCAAGAAAAAGATGAACGAGAGCAAGCAGCCTTTGCCCCATTCTATCAATGGCTGGCGAACTTCCGAGGATCGAGCGCTTTCCGAAGAATCTGAAACCTCTTCCTCTTCCCAGGCCTTTCGCCTCCGAAGCGTAGACGTCTAGCGCAAAGGAGCTCGGATCATAATTTGCCAAATGGGTCATCTTGCCGCATAAAGGGCACTGCAAGAACGTCATGGGAAATGCTCACTGCGCCTGACTAATAACATACGCACCTCCATGCACAGAAGAACGTCTACCGCCAGATGCCAATCTGCGGTAGGGGGCAGGAATCGGAAATGTCTCTTTTGTCAGGCGTACAATCGTAAGACCGCAATCCACAATTTCGTTATGATTTCTTTTTTCGAATTTTCCCGGCGCAAGTTCACGGAACGGGTAACCTTGTTTACCATTCCAGCATTTCTACCCGATGTTTGCGCTTGGCGACCAGGTGATGATTTTTCCGTATTGCTCCAAGCGCCGACGCAGTGGCGTATCTTAGCGTTTTCCTTTTGAATTTCTCCATCTGCTAGCGCTATAGGCTAGCCTAAGTGTCTACGGACGCTCTGGAAGATAAATCCGAACCGCTTTAGAAAAGAAGTGGCAAATATCCAAACTACATTTGAACCGGGATGGAACCATACGAACCTTGGTAGAATCATATGCGAACTGCGCGGTAGAAACATCTACTCTCTTATGGGGACATCCGAACTCTGACAAAAACATCCGAACTCTTGTAGAAACATCTGAACTCTAGTTCAAACAGCCAGGCTACATGGTAGAATCATCCGAACAGAGATGACAAATACCTAGGCGTTTTGTAAGGGATGAGGGTCTTTGGTCGAACCAGTTTCGGATGATGTAGCAATGAAGGTGGTCGAACTCTGGATCACGCTCCGACCCTATGGTGAGATAACAAAGCTCTTGGGCCCCGGAAAAACAACAATCTCAAAGATCATTAAGGAAGCATGCAGTCGTGAGCCTGAACTAGGCGATCTTAAGAAACTTAATGCGAAGCTCAAGGCCGATAAGCTCAACGTGCCAGAGGTAAGAAGGGCAAACAACCTAGCCGAAATAATGCAGACAATCGGCATCGATACAGCACGACTTGAACCTGCCCTAAGATTCTATGAAAACTCGGGTCTCGGGTCAAGAGCAGATGGAGCCATAGATGCTGGACTGCGCATGCTCAAGCTTGAAGCGGAACACAACAAGACCTACAACGAGCTGCTCGCAGAGTTTGGCAAGTTGATGGAGTCAGTTGGTCAACTCCAAAAGAAAGAAAATGCTCTCAAGATCAGTATCCGGGAGCAGGAGAAAGAGCTGGAAGGCCTCGACGTGCTGAGGGCGATTAAGGCGAAAGCCGATGAATATCACATAGAGGTGAGCGAGCTTGAAAAATATATCGAGAATGGAGACAAAATTCAGAAGCTTGGGTTCCCGCCTCGCACTGCCGAGTTAGTGGCAAAGGAATTGCGGAAAGTTAAGCTCACTCCTGTGCTGGCTGCAGCTAGGCTTGCCAAGCTGGTGGAGAAAGGCATCTCTTTGGAGGAAAGCGTATCTGATAAAGAAGTTGAGCTAGGGAAGATGAGAAGAGAGGAGAGAAAGCTTCTCAACACCGCCAAAACCCTCAGAGGAAGTATAAACCAAGACGGGATAACCCTCAAGACCCTTCGACACAGGGTCGGCCAACTCCAGGCGATGGTCAGAAAAGAAGAGGAGATACACGATAATCAGAAGGAGTTGCTTGGAGCAGCATACAACGCGAAGCGGCTGGCTCTTCGGGTCAAGCATCTGGAACTGGAAAACGAGCTCAAAGTTAGTCATCGCAAAACGATAATGCAACTCGAAGAACTAAAAGATGAGAAAATTCGGCAATTGAAAGATGCGCATTCCAAAACCAAGGGCGATCTCGATAAAACGATAGCAGATCTTGAGGGCAAAAAAAGAATACTGGAAGAGGAGATTGCTGCCTTGGAAGAGGAGAAGAAGCTTGGGGAACAGGCCCGGCAGGGCCTGGGGGACATTGAAAAAGGGCTGAGAACAGTGAGGGTGTTCAAAACATTGCTAGCCTTGGCTGAGTCCCCCAGTACGACCAAGGCAAGTCCAGCGGTCATTCTTGACCCATACATAGCAATCTTAGGCTGGCTATTCAGTTACATCTCAATTGCCGAGGTCCATCTTCTGCGGAGAGCGGACCTCAGGAAATCCACATCAGAATTGACTCGTCTGTTGATGGAGGAGATCAAAAGTGCAGGGCGGATATAGATCATGGATCAAGGAAGAAGCCCAAAAGGCAAAGGAACTAGCAGAAGAAGTGGAGGGACTGAAGCAGACCTTATTGCCGAAAATAGACGCTCTCCCAGACCTCTTTGAAAAGGGAAGGGTTCGCTATCTGAGAAGGGTTCTCACGGATGGTTTGGATGATTTCTTGACCAGCCAGACGTCTAGGGCCGCATCGTTGGCCGTGCGTGGTAGGCCTATTGTCTATGGCTACAAGGAATCGTCGGTGATAACGATAGGTGTAGACACACTCGAAGAGGGAAACCCAAACCTCAAGGACGGGATCCGAAGGGATGACATGAGGGCCCAGCACATCAGCCTCTTGGCGGGAGCCGTCAGGGCCAGGATTGCCTCTATTGAAAAGGGCGAGAGGGACGATCAACTCCTTTGGACTATTGACGAGGTTTCCTATGATATCCTACTACCTTGGGACAGACTCTCCGAAGGGGAGCGATTGGAAGGAGGCTATCGTCCCTTCCCAGGGCCCAAAGGATAGGACAAGGACCGCCTCGGAAAGGCCCAATTACAAATTGTTTCAAGAAATACCTGTTGCTCAGGTTTGCCCAACTTGGTTCTGTTAACTTTTCGGCTCTTCGACGCATGATGAATTCGCACCTCGAGCCGCCAACTTAACAGAGCCTAATATCACAATGTTGATATCCCTGTAAGGTACAGTAGGGGAAGACAGCTGTTTGAAAGCTGATCCCTCCATAACAGTGGGCATACCAACCTTCAATTCCACCCAATTTCTGCCAATAGCGCTAAGGTCCCTCGCGGACTGCAACTATGACAAACGATTGATCAGGGTTGTCTTTGTGGATAACTACTCCAGTGATGAAACTCTGGAAATCATAGAGGATTTCAAGGAAAAATATGGCAAGGCATATGGATCCATAATAGTCAAGCAATCAAAAAGTAATATCCCAAGAGCCAGAAATATCTGTATAGAGTGTGCAGAGGGCTCAGACTACATATTCTTTCTCGATTCTGACATTGCTATCCCCCCCGATACTTTTGGAAGGCTCCTAACTTTGTTCGAAAGAAAAAATGTAGGAATGGCAACACTCCATCAAGCAAACGTTGATGCTGTGAAGCGAGCAAGCTTTCTTCTAAGGGCGTTCAAATCTGGAACGGGAGTAGTAGAAGCATACAAGGTTAGTGCAGGTTGCAACATGCTCTCAATGAAAGTAGCCAAAGAAGTTGGGAATTTCAATGAGAGGCTACCCGAGCAGGAGGATGGTGAGTACTGTTTTAGGATAAGGAAAATAGGATATACGATCCTGTGTGATTGGAGCCTAGAAGGGACACACCTCAAGGAGGAACGTGTGGACATGCGCTACTACCTCCGCATAATCTCAAACTCCTCCAGAACTTACATAGAGCTACTCAAAGGGCATTCGATCGTTCATCTGGCTAGATACTTTACAACATTAGTCTCCCTTGGTGCCCTGGTGCATTTTGTTCTCACAGGTAGTGTGGTAGCAGTGCTTCTATTCCTCACGGCGTTGAGCTTTGCGTTCTGGTTGAATACTAGCAGAGTAGTGCTAGATGATGGAATAGGGGTCAAGTTGCAATATAGGCCCTTTGTAGCTCCAATAATTACCCTCTTCGTAGCAGCTATCGTGATGGCATCGCTGGGAAGAATTCTGTTGGAAAGCCCTGTATTGAAGAGGTTAAAGATTTTGAGAGCGTGAATCCACAACCTGCACAACTAACCTCCTGCAATAATTGTATCGTTTTGATAAGTTTGGTGCATGCACGAGTATCTATGATGTCTTGGAACCCTGAAATTCGGCGTATTCAATTTTATCCAGAAATAAATAATTAGTTTCATGTTCCTGTCTTCCACTAAAGGTCGGCTGAAATGTAATTCTTCAATCAGATCTTAGATTCCATTATTTAGAACTAAATCCAAGCTCCATAAGGTCTAATAATCGAAGCGCCCATCGAGCCTTCGCCTATGCTTAGTGGCGTAGAACAGTCTCAGGAAAAGAGGGAAGAGGAGAGGTTTAGGTTGCTGGTACTTGAGAAAATGTCTACGGATCATCCTTGGACTCACGCTCACTCATTTTTTCCGTATGGAGAGGTGCCGATATCGTTTGACGCGCCTCCAAACCACGGAAGCATTATCATGTGGTTGGACATATGGTGGTGTACGTTGAGAGAATGTGGAAAGGTTGAATCGACTTGGAGACATCAGATCCATAAGAAGCCTCGCGATTTCCTAGGCGCAATGGCATTGGAATTCTCCGCCGTATCGTGGTCAAGACCCGAGGTAGCTGAACACATCAGGGAACAATCAAATCGTTCCTTGTCCTCGATTCTAAGGCGCGAGAAAACTGAGTTTGCGAATAATGTCGGCTAGCTTTTGGTTTATCCGTCTCTGGCGTATCGACAAACCGATGTAAAGTAACTTTAATCTTTTGCCGCCAGACAATTCAACCACGGCTTCACTCGAACGAAGTTAGTGTGGTCACGGGGCAAGCGATTAAGGTAGCAGACGTAAGAGTGTTGTTGTTAACGAGCTGAGACTCTGTTAGTTGTATTCCGCTTAAACTCGGTATTGCCCTTAGTTTCGCATTCTAGGATTAGGGCGTAGCATTGACCGCAGCGTAGGCGTCTACTCTTCCCCAGCCGTAGTTATTGTCCCATCCAGCTACGCCAAGGTCCTGGGCCGTGCCATACAACGTGTTCTTGATTTGGCTATCCGTAATGCTTGGATTCTTTTGTTTCATCAGCGCTATGGTTGCTGCAACATGTGGGGTAGCCATTGACGTACCGGAAAATGAAGCGTAGCTGTTTCCGGGAAGAGTTGAATATATGCCAACGCCTGGTGCCACGATGTCCAGAGCCTTGCCCGAACCGCTCCATGATGCCCTGACATCTTGGTTGTTCACAGCCCCCACCGCAATTGCCTTGCTGGCACAGCCCGGAGATGATACAGTTCCTCCAGAATTACCTGCGGCGATGACTGCCGTGATACCATAATTCGTGACTGCCCAATTGACCTTTTTTGCAATATAATCCTTGTCACAACTCGCGTATTTTGTTCCTCCTCCTCCTAGGCTGATACTCATTATCTTGGACACATTGTTAAGTGCGACAAATTCAATAGCTTTGGCGATGTTACTAGCGTAACACAAACCAGAAGCCTTGCAAACTTTCCCCATCCACACCCTTGCATCCGGTGCAGCTCCTTTGGATTGGGCATCATTCACTCCATCACTTGTTATGATCCCACTGACATGAGTTCCGTGCTCATTGTCATCGTAAATGCTCGTTGTGTAGGCAACAAAGCTCTTTCCACAAAATGTTGGTTGGGAGGTGTCACCACAAGTACTTGAGGAGAGTTCAATGTGGTTGTAATCAACCCCTGTATCCAGGACTGCAACCGTTACACCGGCTCCAGTGTAATCTGCCCAAACATTGATAGCTCCAATTTGAGTATTTGCCCCCAAGTCAACGATGCTCAGCTCATCGTCTCGGATGGCTTTCCCCGATTTGATGTGTTTTTGAGACACATCTTCCGGGCAATCGAGTGCTGTCGCATCAATCAATTCATGAACGATCTCGCATCCCTCTGCTTTGAAATTCTTCTTATCATTCGGATCTACAGTCATCGCAATAATCTTGGATTTCGGAGCGGATTGAACAGATGGTGTACTAATTGTCAGAATCAGGACAATGGCTACTGCCAAAGGGACGAGGCGCATGGCCCACTTACGTGCAAACTACCCTTTAAACCGATCCTTGCGTTGGCCCGTCCAATAAACATAGACGTAAGTTCGTCCCTCAACCATTTAACAACAGGGTGCCGCCAGATTCTCATAGAAAAGTGTTAGACCAGGACTCGGCCTATAGCTGAACCCATCATGGAAGATTCAACTTGGGCTTAATCTTCAATACCTGTGGCAGGAGAAACTCCGTTTGCGAATTGCGCCTGCAACTTTATGATTTATTTTTGGGAGGATCTTGAAGAGTCTCTTCTGTTCCAAGATGAAATGGACGAGGATCTAGTGAAGGACAGCAATTGAATAGAATTATTTGGAAACGGCCCAATGATTCGGTTTCATTTCCCTTATGCTCAAAACAAAGGGTCTTAACCACTTTTCCTCCGTTGGAAGACTTGCTTGGCTTGATAGTTGGCGTAGCCCAAATTTCCATAACAAATGAACACTGAATCCCGGGGGTGAGTCATCGACTAGCGAGGAGTTCTTGGTATGCCGTCGTCAACCGACCCGATATCATCTCCGAGGCAAAATCCCTTTCTGCGCTTTCTCTGCCCGCCATCCCGAATCGCATGAGCTGCCTCCCATCCAACAGAAGCTTGGTAAGAGCTCTGCCAAGGGCGACGCTGTCTGCAGGAGGTACGAGACTTCCCGTTACACCATCCGTGACTACCTCTGGGAGAGGCCCGACGTTGGAAGCTACGCAGGCCTTTCCGGTAGCCATTGCCTCAAGCATAGCCCTGCCAAACCCCTCCATCAATGAAGGAAGGACGACGATATCCGCGGCCGCATAGACTTCAGGCATCATGGCATCGTTGAGCCACCCGGGGAATATCACATGTCCCGCAACATTCGCAGACAATCCTAGAAGCAGGTGCTGCCTTTCTGCTTCCGAAACCCTACCAACGATGACCATTCTTACCTCTGGTATGATGGAGGCAACTTTCTCAAAGGCCTTCATCAGAAATGGTAAACCCTTATGGATCCTTGTGCTCCCGACGTAGAGGATCATACGACTGTCTCCGATCCCGAAGACGTTTCTAAGTTTGCTGCCGTTTACATGCGGATTGAATCTGTTGATGTCAACACTATTTGGGACCACGCGAAATTTCTGCAAGGGAATTCGATGGCGCGCTGATGCAGTTTTGGCAGAAAAATTACTGACCGCAATGATTCGGTCCGCCTTCACAAGAGTTCCATGTTCAAGCTTATCAAGGAAATACTGCGCAAGCCTGTAGCGCAGTAGCCCCAATGGACCCACGTCAATACGCCTACTAACCGCCTGCGCCTCAACCCAATGCGGGTGATGAATTGTGGACAGTACAGGAACTCCGATTTCCCTGCTGGAAGAAACAAACCCATAATCGTTTGTGTAGTGTACCAAGTCAATTTCGCCTTTTCTATCCAATCCTTTCAGCACCCTTGTTGCTCCCCTGGCGAAGCTGACCAATCGAAAGCCGGATATTTTCGTATGCCTTACTTGGACTATGTTCTCTGCGATTTCCTTACCGAGCGCGTGTTCTCTTGCAGGAATTACCAAAGTCACTCGGTGCCCGGAAGCGGTGAGTAATTTGGCCAGCTCGTACGTGTATGTGCCTTCTCCACCTCCAAAAGGGGGAAATTCATATGAAACGAGTGCAATATCCAACGACTGCAACATAAATTCACCGCGCTTTGCCCAACTCGGCGATCCATGATTCTCCATCTGAGCCCGAAGAGCAGTGCGGGATGATTTGTATTCGCATGCAAATTCAGCTCGTCTTATCTGGATGATTTCAGCATTTGGTAGAGTGCAAAAGTTTTTTGGGCAACCGACCTCCAATCCCTTTCGGGCGCTAGCTTTCGTAATTCGCGTGAAAGTTTGAATCTTAGGTCATCATTTTCCACCAGTGATGATAAGGCATCAGCCAAACCCCGCACATCACTCGGATCAACCAAAAGGGCGTTTACACCCTCCGTCAGTTCATCGGTGAACCGTGCAATTCGGGTAGCAACAACGGGTTTCCCAAAAAAAATGGTTGTAGAAAGAGGCCCGCTCGCCCCTACGATTTCGTCATCGACGTATGGAAAAACCACAATGTCGGCGGCAGAAAAGTATTGCCACACCTCTTCCTCTAGTAAGTAACTGTCTACGAACCGTACGTTTTCTAGGAGTCTTAGCCCCTCCACGAGATCTTTGAGCTGCCCTGCGTAGCGGATGTTCTCAGGCGATGCCGAGGGCATCCTGCCTAGCACTACCAGAATAGCGTTGGGATGCAGCCTGACTACAGTTGACATCGCATTAATCGCATGCTCTATACCCTTCCCTCCCCTAACAAAACCAAAGCATAAGACTGTGATCTTGCCCAGAAGGTCAGTATTCTTCTTGGCCTCTTGGGCTGTAACCGTCTCCTTTAACGGGGCTTTGAGGCCGTGGGGGATGACATGCATCCTAGCCTCATTGAATCCATAGTCTTGGGCAAGGATCTCTCTTGCGCTCCTGACGTGGACAACGACACCATTACTCAACATACCCAGAAGTTTCGTCAGGTTAATTATGTATGACCTCTTGAGCGAAGCAAACCGCTTTCCCAGCCCATGGCGCTCAAAAAACCCTCTGTCAAACCGATCAAGGGGTATGACAGTGTGAAATGTTAACAGCAGTGGAATGCGGAATATCTTGATCATTGATAGCGTAAGGGGAAGGATCAAAGAGAGCATTCCGCGACCATAGAGCGAATATTCATACTGGACATGAACAACATCTGGACGAAAATTCAAGATCCTCAGCCACACCCTAAAGGGTGTGATAATCGATATCGGGGACCAAGCTTTCAATACCTCGATATCCGAATCCTCCAAGAGCTCTCTTCTTTCCTTTGGCATTGTGCTGTCTGACAAAACCAGGATTTCCCCAACAGGGCCCCTCGTCGCAAGGCCCATCACGAGTCCAAAGGTATAGGACGCTATCCCATCGAGCGAGGGTGGGAAGCTCGACACCATACATACTCTGAGATTCATGGTCGCTATCGTTTAGACCGCTCCCTCAATAACCATTCTACGCACCAATTTGCGCTAGCAGCGCATAACCAGAGACCCCCCACAATATCCTTGATCTCACCTCCGTTCTTCAGCGAGTATGGCAAATCGGAACCAACGATGTACTCTCCTTAAGACATCGGTAAGACTATCCTTTACGAACTATCTCTGCGAAGATCTGCTCATACTGGGTGACAATCACAGGCCAGGTGAACTCATTCACCGCATCTAGCGACCTTCGGACAAGCCCCGGATATACGCCATCATAGAGAACCTCGCCCAGACGTGCGGCCAGTTCTGTCGGATTATCGGGTCTAACTAGTAAGCCTCCTCCGCGGTTCACGATATCACGAACACCAGGAAGGTCGCTAGCAACCACGGGTTTGCCGGAAGCCATAGCCTCCAACAGGACAATGCCAAATGCCTCCCTGCGATTCCTGCTTGGCAGAGCCAGCACATCAGATTCCCCATAAAGCTCTAACAAAAGATCGTCACTTACGCTGCCTTCAAAAGAAACTTGATCAGAAAGCCCCATGTTGAGAGTTTGTTTCGTTAACGACGTGTAACACGGTCCCTCCCCGACAACTTTGAGGTGCACGTATTTACCAAATTCATTCTTAAGGATGCCGACAGCGTCAATTAGTGTATCCACCCCTTTGTAGGCTTGCAGTTGGCCAACAAAGAGCACATTTCCGGATCTGAAAGATTGAAACCTCGGTCCTGGGAACTTTTCTGGATTCACTCCCATCGGGACAACGCGAACTGAGCAATGCCGCAAAACAGGACTAGTCTGGGCGTACGAATATGTTGATGCTACAATTACGTCAGCGAGTCTAACAATCGGAAGAGCGAAAAGTGAATAGAGTTTCGTAATGAATTGCCCGACTTTTCCGAATACCGTAGTTACTGCATCATTGTGATATGTGAGGACCACAGGCTTCCGACGGATTTTTGCAAATAGAATCGCAAGGTCGCTCATTGTAGGGACCATTCCATGCACATGAAGAACGTCAAATTTCTGGAACAAGACCGAGAATGCAATTCTAAGTATTAGCGGCGTTGTAAAAAAATGAAACCTCTCTGGGTAACGTATAACATCGATATTATTCACACGTTCCCTATAACAGGCGGCCGCCTTCCCTCGACTTGAAGTTACTACAGTTACCTCATGACCACGGGATGCCAGCAACTTCGATACCTCATAGACACATGTTTCAACCCCACCGCGACTAGGTGGGAAACATGAAGCAACCTCGAGAACTTTCATTTGATATAGAGCTATAGGGTTTGTTCAGACTAATTAGCTTGGCTTACCATTGATATGGTGCTTTACTATGAATAATACCTACATCCCTTTGTATTTCAAATCTGATTAGAGCTTCGACAGCAGTGCGAGAAATTCGGGCGAGGGTGAATTTGGAATTGCCTATAGGACAGATACGGAAGGGACGATACACCTCTAGGAGTTAGTGGACGGATCCGTTCTTATCAATAGGGCTTTTCTTTGATGAAATCTGGAGGTCTTTGGGCAAGAATCCCAGCTCGATGATTTTATCCAAGAGCCGCTGTGTACTTTCTTCCTCGTTCTCTTTGTCGGTATCGAGTACAAGTTCTGGACTAAGCGGTTCCTCATAGGGATCCTGAAGACCAGTCATATCTTTTATTTGTCCCATCTGTGCTCGTTTGTAGAAGCCCTTGGGGTCTCTCTTGATGCAAGTCTCAAGAGAGCACTTCACGTATACCTCGACAAAGTTCTTGATATTGCTCCGCGCAAAATCCCGAACGGATAGGTATGGCGATACAACTGGCACTAGTACAATTACGCCGTTGCGCGAGAGAAGCTGACTAATGTATGTAACGCGCTTAAGGTGCCTCTCTCTACCCTCACGACTGAAACCTGCCTCTGGACTCAGCCATACTCGAAGCTCATCGCCGTCGAGCACCTCCACCTTCAGTCCCCCTCCGAGAAGAAGGCTTTCAACCTTTCTGGCAACTGTAGTTTTGCCCGACCCCGGAAGACCTGTGAACCATATTACAAATCCCTCCATATCAGAGAACACCATCCATGACCGAGCCCTCCATCTCCCTAGGAACTGGAGAACCCATCAAACTAAGAATTGTCGGTGCAATATCGTAGATCTTGGCACCCTTCATGCCACCTTTACTGAGCGTCTTATTCTGGCCCGATATGATAAAAACTCCTCTTTTGGAATGGACCGAGTCATCTGGGCCGGTATCATTCTCGGATAGATACATGGTTCCGTGTCCGAGTGTCCCAGCAGACCTCCAGTCTAGGTCGTCAAGATACACCATAAGATCGGGCTTATCACCAACACACTGACTGTATATGTTTTCTGGTTTGAGAACCTTAGTATCCATCCTTCTCCCATTGGGATCCCTGATCTCACTAATTCTGGCTGCTATTTCATCTCTCGATCCCTCGTATTCTGAAGGGTCCACGGTGCCGGATGCTTCCCTACCACGAACATTGAGAAAGATCCTTGCGTAATAACCTCCCCAACCCCAGGCCTTAGTCTTGCTCCAATCCACATTTGCCTTCTCGATGTCCGTCTTCTCGCCAGGCTTCTCTTTTAGCACTAGGTAACCCTCCTGAGCCAGCCATTCATTTATGCAAAATGCACCCTTCATCCCTTTTGTTCCGTGGTCTGATACCACCATTACAGTGGTATCCTCGTCGAGTAGAGAGATCAGTTCACCTATCTTTGTATCAAGAAATTTATAGTATTCTCTTATGACGTGCTCGTACTTGTTTCCTGATTCATATTTTGGATGAGTCTTGTCATAAAACTTCCAGAATGTGTGATGCAACCTGTCTACGCCTATTTCAACAAACATGAAGAAGTTCCAAGGCTTGGTTGTCATGAGATGCTTGAGCACCTTGAACCGTTTTTCAGTCATAGAGTAAAGATCCAAGAGGAGTTTATCCCTATCATTGGTCCTGAACGTGATGTCGAAGAGGTATTCCCCTACAAGCTGCTGTATCTCTCCTTTCAACTCCGCCGGGTAAGTGTAGGCCTTTTCCGCGTTGGGAGTCAGGAAACATGACACTAGTGAACCGTTGATGGGTTTAGGAGGATATGATGGCGGTACGCCGACTAGACAGGAAGGCATGCCCTCTTTGCCTAGGATATCCCAGACTGTACTGTGAGAGACATGGCTGGAATTTGCAAGCCATCCCTCAGTATATGAAAAGTTCTTCCTATGCCTGAATCCATACAGGCCTAGGGCACCGGGACTTTTACTAGTACTCATCACCATCCATGCGGGGACTGTAATGGGTGGGTCACAGCTTTCCAATTCACCATGAATCCCATTGTCCATCAGGCCTTGAATGTTAGGCATCTCTCCTTTGAAATCATTAAAGAGAAGCTCAGGTGGTGCGGAATCTAGCCCGATGACTAGAACTTTCTTACCTTCCCTCATCTGCTCTACGCACTTCCCTCGAATACTCGCTTATGATATCCAATATATTCCTAGAAAAAAAAGGCATGAGCTACTCAACATATCCTGGAGTGTTTTGATACAACGAAAAGCGCCACATATATAAATGGTGATGCTGCTAAAAATTTGCAGTGTTGAAGGCACATTGATAATACGCAAA
Source organism: uncultured Nitrosopumilales archaeon (assembly GCA_964644785.1). Taxonomy (GTDB): domain Archaea; phylum Thermoproteota; class Nitrososphaeria; order Nitrososphaerales; family UBA57; genus VHBL01. Next base: position 13,795 of record CAZXXP010000008.1, read on the forward strand.
GGCACAACCAGCAACACCGTTATTCCTCTCTATTTGCTGCTAATCTTAGGATTCACTCTATTTGTCAATTTTCCCCCGGTATTGGCGCAGGAGGTGTCACCCAGAATTGTAGTTCATGTATCCGATCAATTCAAGGTTCCCTATGACGATGTGGTAGTAGAGGCCTGGAGAGTCGATACTTCGATCTTGTGGGATTCCGGAAAACCCGTTGATGGACGATGGGTCAGTAGGGCCCTGAATGGAACCGACGCATTACCGGTAACGTACAACGTGACGGTCTATTCGCAAGTAGAATCCAAGAGTCAGTCAGTTGTCATCAAGTCAAAAGACGTATTGTTGACTTTCTCCGTCAGGCGACCTGTCCCTCCTCAACTATTCGTCTCCAATATCACCAAGGTGCAAAAAGCTGTGTCTCCAGGTCAGGACTTCACTGTTATCCTCTCCGTGAAAAATGTCGCCCAGTCCCCCGCCCTGAATTCACAGCTTTCGATCCAGGTGAATCCCCCCTTTAGCATAAAGGGTGCAGGGTCGACAATTTTCCTTGGTAACTTTGGGCCAGGTTCCACGGGTTCAGTAGAACTAAGCTTTTCCGTCGACCCAAGGGCGTCCTCCGGTGATTTTCCCATCAGCTATAGTCTCACGTTCAATGATAATTCAAGCAGGGTGTACACGCAACAGGGGGTTTTCGGGATCACGGTAAGCGTGCGGGGTATTCCCCAGCTCGTTGTTTCAAAAATCGCCCTGAGCACGCAGGTAGCTAACCCAGGTCAGAGTTTCAAGGCCGATCTAGTCATATCGAATGTGGGGACTTCGCAGGCAACGAGCTCAAGGATCTCACTTCTGATGTCAGGACCTTTGGCCTTGGTGAACTCTGGTTCGGTATTCTTCCTTGATATTTTGGAAGCAGGAGCCAATCGTTCTATTAGCATAGTCATCTCCGTAGATCCAAGCGCCCGTGTGGGTAGCTACCCCATAGGTTACAAACTGGGCTACTCGGATGTCTTCGGGGCGGCCTACATTAGTGACGGTGTCTTTGCAGCTAATGTAGCTGGTGCACCAATCAAACCCACACTCCTTGTCTCCAAAGTAGGCCTGCCTCCTGCGGCCATCAACCCAGGTCAGAGCTTCAAGGCCGATCTGGTAATATCGAATGTGGGAACTGCAACAGCCCTGAATACTATTCTTTCACTAAAGGTCTCATCCCCGCTTGTTCTGGTCGGTAGGCCTGGAAATTTCTCAATAGGTCAAGTTGGCGCAAGGGAAAACATTTCAGTTACCCTTCCAATGTCTCTGGATCCTGAAAGTCCTACGGGTAATTATCCAGTGGAGTATCAGCTGGCGTTCCAGGACAACCTTGGGAGAGAATATTTGGCGTCAGGGTCATTTACGATCGGTGCAGAGGGATTTAGTGATGTTAAGATTCGGGAAATAGCATTATCAAATTCGGCCCTAATCCCAGGTAGCAGGGTAAACTTGATCCTCCGCCTAACAAATGTGGGTACTGATCGGGCTTCTGACATGACAGTTAGTCTCAGAGGAAGCAGGTTTGTTACCAAGGCATTTGACTACATAGGGAGCATTTCTTCTCGCGCTGTTGTTAATACTAGCTTCATTATGGATATTCCGAAAAACACTACCGCTGGCAAGTATCCACTCACGATAAACATGCAGTTCAAGGACACAAGAGGCCGTGCGTACAACAGTTCGCAGCCATATGAGCTTCTGGTTCTGTCTCCGGGTCAACCAGCAGTCAGCATAAGGAATGTGCTTTGGGATCCGCTGACTCTGACACCGAACATGCAAGGAGCAGCAACTATTTTTGTAAGCAACAGTGGACAGTCACGGGCAGATAACATTATTGTGAGGATCTCTGGCGACAATAACATACTTAGTAGCAGTTCGTTTCACGTGGGCGGGGTCGATCCTGGTTCTTCGGAAACCATTGTTCTCGGAGTCAACATAGCTGGTGATGTGAAACCCGGCGCCTACCTGCTAAAAACCTACATTTCTTACGAGGATCCGATAGGAGCTCGTTACACATCATCGTCCTACATACAACTCAGGATATTTCCGAGTGTTTCGTTCCTTACTCCGATTAACATTGGAGCGATTGTTAGCCTAGTCGCTGTTGCGATTGTTACACTCCCGGCACTAAGAAGGCATGGATTGCTTTGACCCTACGCACCTACATTTTGTCTGGGATTTTAGTCCTGTATCTTATCTTGGATATCCTGCTCCTCGGACCCTTCCTAGTTCATCAGGTATCAGTGGTTGATCCTACGATAGTTAGCGGGTTTGTAACAAGCTCAAGAAGTCTGGATATTAACTTGCCAGAACCTGTCGCTCTGCTGATCCATACCCCCAACAATAATCTGTCTATAGTGAAACGTCTTTCCCCCGAGGAGAATTATGCAATAATCGGAGGCCCGCGATTCGTCCCTGGAACCTTTCTTATCGCAAAAAGCTATGCATCATGGTTTGTTGACTATAGGGATATAGGCTCGGAACGCTTTGGACAACTAATAGTGACATCGTCCATCAAGAGTACACCTAGTTCTCAAGACGTCTCGGTTACTAATTGGATAGCTTGGATCTTAGAGAATCCTCTTGGATATAGCGGCTCCGTAGAGGGCAGCCTTGATTCCTCAATGGGTCAGCTCCTATTTGGTCTTGCAACTCTTTTCTTCTATTTAGGCCCACTA
>CAZXXP010000008.1:16506-22953 GCA_964644785.1 uncultured Nitrosopumilales archaeon
CTGGACGAGCTGGTCGTCGCCTATCTGGAGGGGAAACAAGTAAGGATATGGGGTTTTGTAGCCATGGGATCTCTCTATACGCTTCATATACTCTTGCAGAATTTCGTCGCGTCAACAAATGGGGCCCAGGTGTCACTCACATCGAGTCTTGTTGGGTATTCAACATTTGGTTTCTTTATCCTGGGTCTACTCGTCTATCGATATGAAGTGATACAAAGAAGGGAAAACATCCTGGGTAGACTGTTCTCAACAAAGAAGGACTAGATTGCCTTCCTCTTCGACTGAGAAGAAGAATTGAAAATTCGGCGTCTCCAATTAGACTACATTCTAGTAGCTGTCTTGTTTGTCCTGAGTATAGGACTCAGACTCGTAAACGTTTCCGGCGTAGCGACCTATCCAGACGAACTTACATATTGGAACCGTGGCATCTTGACTATCAGTGCAAATTGGGCTTGGCGTGATGATTTCATGTCAGATCAACCCCCGTTGTTCATTTACTTGGTTGCAATTGTAGTGGCTGCCTTCGATAGCTCAATCGAGGCCATCAGAAATATCTCAGTTGTTTCAGGGTCGCTCTCAGCCATAGTTCTATATTTCTGGGGCAAGTCTATGTTCAATAGAGCTGCGGGCTTCGTCGCAGGGCTAGTTCTTGCAATTAATGGTTTTAGCGTCCTTTACAGTAAACTGGCATATATCGAGTCTCTGGAGATACTGCTAATCATCTTGGCTGGTTACCTATTCTGGGAAGGCGTGGTAAAACAGAGAAAGACAACAACGGCTCTTGTGGGAGGTATTATGCTTGGTCTTGCTTTGGACGCCAAATACATGGCCCTGATAGCATATCCAGCAATCATTGCCTTCGTAATCTTCAGACGTAGGAAGAATGAGATAGGCTTTCGGTCGAAACAGTTCCTCACTTATATTAGCGCCTCCGCATTAGTATTCGCCCCGATCTTAATAACTCTCATCGTCAACGGCAAGAATCCACTTCTCTTTCAACTGTTCCGTCGATTCCTAAAATCCCGAGCCTTTCAGGGGTACATTCCCCTAGATAGTATACTTGTTCAAGGCTTCAATAACTGGGTGGAACTTCTTACGCACGTATCATCTACAGACCCCTTTGGCGCATTCTCCATTTTTCCTGCATATTTCGTTCTGTCTGGAGTACTTTTCATCGTAGTCAGCGCCTATCATCTCACTGCCTTTCTTAAAGGCAGTCAAAGGGAGACACTCCTACTTGCGTTGTTTGCTGTTTATGTGGTCTTCGCAGTAACTTTTCCGGTTCGCAGGCAGTACTATCTCCTCTACGCATTACCTTTCTACGCTCTGATGATCGGGAGTTTTGTCTCGGCTGCCCGCACTAAGATCAAACACATCGAAACCAAACGTTTGGCTCCCAAAGTCTTGCCAACCCTATCAGTCGTATTTGTTGTTGCGATCTTGTCACTGAATATGCTGGCATTGCCGGCATTTGACGCTAATGGAATTGGTGCACTGGATGAAATCATACCAGCTATGGATTACATTGACAAACATTTAGTTCCGGGTGCGTATATTGGCACCCTTGTACCAGCTACTTTTTACTACGCTGGAATCCGAAATCTCAATGCCACAGTGGTACCTCTGTTCGAGCTAGTGGACCATCCTGTCGATGTCAACGAAAGAATCCAACAGACACCAGTTAAGAAGGTCGGGGCATACAAGACCTACGTTTTCACAACTGACGTTATAGGAGAGTTTGATCCCCAGTTTCTAATAATCACAAGACCCCAATATGATCTAGTATTCAAGACAGCCATGAAGCAAACCATACAGAAAGATTACAGGCTAGCAATGGAGGGTAATGTGATTTTGCTATTCGAGAGAATATCTTCATAGTCTTCGCGGGGAGATCTACTCGAGCAAGGATATCCCCTATCCTAGATATCCCATCGCTCTCAGCCGCCCCTCTACCAGCGCCTGCTCATCTTCAGATAACTCATCGGTTTCTCTGCGTTCTGACTCGCCTATTACTTTGCGTTCTATCGAATGTTTAGCAAGAAACTCTTCAGAAAAAGCTTGTTTCATAACACGACCATCCATAACTGATGGGACAGGAACGCCCAAAATGTAGAGAATCGTGGGAGCGATGTCCACGACTGTTGCATTCTCTTTCAGGCCTGGAGAAACCCCTGTCCCTCCCAGTATGTAGAGCCCTTGGGCTGTATGCGTTCCTGTCCTTTCTATGTTAGGTGTAAAAACACTATCGGCGATGGTAGTCCACGGGAAAATTTCATAAGTCGGTTTAGCTATAATTTGGATGTCAGGTCCCTCTTGGGCGTAAGGCCCAGAGAATATGTCCTCCCCCAAGTAAACTTGATCAAAGGGATGCTGATCATTCGTCTGATCTTTCACAGTTCTCAGCTTGTTTACCAGCATCGTCCTAGTCTTATCATAATCTTTCGGAGTGACAAATCCTTTCTCTTCTCTACCGACAAGATTGATGAAGATCTGACCTGAGCCAGCAGAAAATGCTAACGTTCTACTCCATTCTATGTCTGAATGGGAAAGTGCTGTTGGTTTCAGCAAGAACTTGAGCAAATCCAACCTTTGTGAAAATGCAAACTTGTAGAGCGTCTGGGTAATCCCAAGTCTGTAAAGTGCTAATCGCAGTAGTGTCTTAGGTTTACGTTGGAAGCTTAGCGCACCTATTGAGTTTAGGAAAACGTTTGGATGAAAGAACCTTTTCAGTCGGCAGGCTCCGTGGTCGGATACGACTAAGACACACGTTTCTTCATCGACTTTCTCCAGCAGTTGACCCACGATCCGGTCTACATGTTCATAGACATCGAGTATCGGGTTCCCCTGCTTACCGTTTTGCAAATCTCCATCAAGAGAGTCCCAGAACCAATGCTGAACGTGGTCTGTTTCGCTAAAGAAAACTGAAAAGAAATCACAATCCGATTTACTCAGAAGATGTAGCGCAACCTTCCCAATATTTTCCACGGTTTTATGAACTTCTTTGAGATAGAGATCTCTCCTGAATTTGAGGAGGAGCTCGTGCGATTGGCTCACTTTGAAGTCAGGAAAGACGCTTTGCAACTCTTTCTTCAAGGATGCAGGATAAGTGTACTCACAGTTTTCACCGGGTGTCATGAAACCAGTAATCATGAAGCCATTGACCTTGCGTGGCGGATAGGCGATTGGTGCATTTACGATCCCAACCCGAAGTCCGTGGTCACTCAGAATCTCCCAAAAGTCCTTCCCCGCCCGTTGGGTGGAATTGATCGGTTTGAAACTGTAGGATGATTGCTGTCGTCTGGAGAAATCATAAATGCCATGTTTTCCTGGATTTTTGCCCGTATAGATTGAGGACCAAGCGGGAGGACTCAAAGGTAAGGGGGAGAACAAATTGCCATGAGCTCCTTTCCTCAAGAGATTCCCCAGGTGTGGGAGTTTCTTCCTTTCCATCCAGGGAACCAAAAGATCCAAGGATGCTGAATCCAGCCCTATTACTAGGAGCTTGCACCTGTTTGGCAACTTGGGAGTCGTTTGTTCTCAAAGGGTATAAAAGCAGCTGTGTAGAGATGTTTAAGATTCAGGTCTCCGATTAAGAGTTAGATTATCCAACTACGGAATCTGATTTCTGGGTCTTGGGTTCGGATCGAGTAGCTTAACCCCATGAGTGGTTTCGCGAACCTTTTGGCTCTTTCTAGAAGTCTTATATGTACACGGCTGATTGTGTTTTATGTGTTTTGTATTCCCTCTCGCGTGATCTCGCTTCGAAGTGAAATCGGCGGAGCTATACCCCATCTACAAAGGAGCTGATTCTACGACAAACGCTCCTCCCTCTTTAGAAAATAGTATCCAGGCCGCGGAGCAATGGATTAACAGCAGATCTGACGGGGGGAGTTGGACCATACCTGTTATTTCGGAGTGTCTACGTTCCACAGGGCTCTCCCTTTTGATTACAGAGGGGACAAGGCAGAGGAAGACGATGGATTATTTGCTGGAAAATAGGGTTTGGGAGAAAGGAGTGGTCGCTACTGCGGCCCTAGTCTGGGCTCTTGTCTCAAAGGGAGAGAGAGAATTAGCTATCGAGATAGCGAGAAAGTGTATACGATCTCAGAAACTAATGGGGACTTGGACGAGCGATGTTGAATTGCTGGACAACTTTGTAAAACGAGCATTCCCGAAATCTGATTATTCCTTTGGGGAGCGGATCAAGCGCCTGCTACTGAGGGAATCCATGAAGATCACTTCGCGTCATTTTTGGACAAGTCGCAGTAGCCAAGCCTACTGTTTTATCCCTGAAATTGCATCCTTATTTCTTGAAGATAAGAAGAATAGAGAGAAGATAACCGAGTTGATTGTTCTCAGCCAGAATCGCGACGGATCCTTTGGAGGCATGACACTTCCCACAGTGAAGGGTGCCTACGTACTTCAGATGCTAGGGCAAGAAGGCCAATTTAGAAAGGCTCTGGCATGGCTTGAGAATGTCTCCAACGATGACGGTAGCCTGAAAGCAATACGCTATCAGGATGTTTACGATACTGCACTGGCGGCACTTGCACTATCGGATAATGAAAATCTAGATAAGACGATATCCTGGCTGGAAAAGACGAAAGTGGAAGGACAGGGCTTTCCCTACTACTCTGGAGGTTACTATCCAGATTGCGATGATACTTCACTTGTACTCTTGGCGAAGAAGGCCGCAGGGTATGAGATAGGGGACACCGACGAAGTAAATTTTCTTCTGAAGTCTCAAAACCCAGACCGGGGCTGGAGCTATGTTTCTTTCTACTCATTGAAGTATGCCTTGCCTTATCGATATCTGACGTCACTATTTCCAAAAATCCAAAATGCGGTAAGGAAGGAAGGGCTTTCGCTTTTGTGGCACCCGATATTCGATTCTGCAGTGGACATGACGTCAAGAGTCCTCATAACACTCGCAAACACTTCCGAAAGTGTCAAAGGACGGAAGGGAGCAATTTCAAAGGGCGTTAGTTATCTTATGCGCAGATACCATAATGGAAGTTTTCATGGAGGGATGAGGTGGGCAGATTCGGATACGTATGAAACCTCGCTAGCGCTAATTGCACTCTCTCTTAGCAATGCGGGTTCAGACGTCAAGAGCGGCGTGGTGAGTTGGCTCCTCAGTCAGCGTGATCTTGGAAGCGACGAGTTGGCGCATATAATATGGGCATGCTGCATCGCTGGTGTGCGAACTCAGGATCTAGAACAAACCGTTCGGATGCTGGTTTCAAGTCAAAACGAAGATGGGTCATGGTCACCTAGGATGTCATTCAGAGGCAGCGCCCCTTATTTGGATCCCCTCTTTTCAACGGCCATGCCTCTGCTGGCTCTGAAGACGGTGTCCGCAAGAAACAAAGAAGACGTGCCTGCGTTATCGTGACATGGAATAGAGTTAGAGAATTCTATGGTTTGCTTCTTGTCCCAATGGGGATGCCAACAAGGAAATGCGAAAGTGATTATCCTATCGATTCTTGAAGGTTAGCATGATATCTCGCATCCCCGCATAAGTTGCCGAGGGTTGCGCCCCATCCAAGAACCGCTGCGTGAAGAACCATTCTACAACGGGTATCCCTGTATTCAGAGCGTATTCGCTAATTGAACGCGCCCACTGTATCTCTGCCTCACTGAGCTTGGAGCATGAGTCCATTCCCTTCGCAGTAGTTCCCCAACCTTCAGTTATCCATACCACTTTCCCTGAATCCTTCGCAAACTTTATTGCCTCATCTAGGTGGATGGTCTTGTTGTCCACGCCACATTGGCCGTATATGTCCAAACCAAAGATATCGAGGTTTGGATCCTTCACAACCACCCGAAGGAGATCAATCGTGAGATCATCCTTGACGAAACCGGCTGTATTATCCGCATAGACGGTCTTGGTATTCGGTGAGAGAGACTTTACAAGTGCGTTTAGTTCGAAGCTAAGGGATCTGAAGTCTTCAACTTTCAGATTCTGTGGATCCTTGATAGACGAAAAATAATAGCCCGGCTCCTTTATGGTGGTAAATACCTCAGGATGGTATCGCTGAGACCAGACAGTTATTCTGGTCTTAAACAAAGCTCTGAAGTCCTCCCAGGAGATCGGATTCTTGCGGAGGCTCTCCGCACCAGCATCTGCAATATGGAGCGATCCGTTGTTCGCCCGTATCCATTGCACAGCTCTGTCTACGATAGCTATCGCGTCCTTATCGTTTCTGATCCATGGATCGTAATTCAAATGAATTGAGTAATATCGTATCCCCATATTTTTCAGTAGCACTAGTTCGCTTTCTACTTCTTGCCAAGTTGCACTTCCAATATGAGCGTAGCTAAGAGACTGAATCTTCGCACCGTATTCTAAATGTTTGGCCTCCGACCTTGGTGGAGGCTGCTGTATGGGCGGTGGAGGCTGCTGTATGGGCGGTGGAGGCTGCTGTATGGGCGGTGGAGGCTGCT
>CAZXXP010000009.1:0-7664 GCA_964644785.1 uncultured Nitrosopumilales archaeon
AGCATAACGTACATGGGAGCGCCAAAGTACAGGATTGCGGTAGAAGCCGAGAACTACAAGATTGCGGAGAGGGCCCTCGAACAAGCCGTTGAGAAAGTTAGAGATCTTATACAGAAGAAGAAAGGCCAGTTTGCCTTCAGCAGGATAGACAGGAAGAAGGGCGTTGAGCAGACTTCTTAGGAAATGCTCCAGTTGCAGCACCTACACGTTTCAGGATATATGCCCTAAATGCAGCACAAAGACAGTTTCTCCTCATCCGCCAAAGTTCTCCCCAGATGACAAATATGCTCGGATGCGAATAGTGCAGCGCTACAAGGAACCAAGGACAGAAAACAACATATAGTCCGTAATTAGAATCATTCTAACACTGTCGAGTAATTTGGCACAGAATCCTCGTTCGATTTACGATGAGCCCCCACGCCGGTACAGCACAAAGAAAGGGCAGGTCAGAGAGGCCACAGTCAAGGCTCTCTCCCAAGAGCCGCATACGGTAAGCGAGCTTTCAAGAATCCTAAGAGTTTCTAAACCAACGATAAACTACCACATAAACGAACTGACTAAGAGAGGATCAATTACAGTTGCGCAGGTGAAGGTAGGCAAGACCGGAGTATTGAGCAAGTATTATGCCTTGAAACCCGGGACACTGTTCATTTCGTCAAACCCCGAAACGGACGAGCAGTATCTTCAAACACTTTCTTACCTCTTTGAAAGGAAAAAACTCCAATTGACGCTTGGAGCGAACGAGCGTTTAGGCCCTTATCTGAAAGAGATACTCTACCACGCCTTCAAACTGCTAGCTAAAGTCTCTTTCAATAGGCACAGTGATATTTTGTACAAGCACGGCTTCTCCATAGGACTCGATGTCGTGAGCAAAAGGATTGAAGGAGGTTCTGTCAAGGACACCCTTGAAAACTTGAAGAAATTCTGGATAGACGGCCAGATGGGAGAGCTGCAAGTCTCTGCTGACAGAGGTTACAGGCCTGCAGTGTATCTGCACAACTGTATGGACTCTTACGAAACCAGAGATGTTGGAGGGCCTCTGTGTTTTTTGGTCAAGGGGATAATCGACGGTGCTTTAGCAGGAAAATTCGGTAGCAGATACGAAACTGGCAAGTACGAATTCAACGAAGCTGATTTGCTACCGTGCAGGTTCCAGATTCTGAAAAGAAAGCATTAGAAAGTCATTGGTAAATGAGGGGCTTCCCAAGGTTCCTATTCCCTCTTATTCTACGATTAGCGCCGCAATCATGCCTGCGTCAGTATGACTGACTACGTGACAATGCACTAGTACTTTTCCGTGGTTTTTGGATGTACACGTTCATTACAGGTTGATGATATTATGAAGGTTGCTACATAAGGCGGGATATAGTTTAAGCCCAATTATCAGAAGCGATGCCCCTGAACAATGATCTTTCTAAAAATGGAAGATTGAGAATGACGCCGAGGGCCTCCCCAAGCCCTCGGTGTCACCGCACTCGACTATAGCACGGCAATCGTTCTACGTCAGTAAAATTCATAAAATAGAAATGCAATATAAAGCCCGAAGACATTTTTCAAAGCTGATTATCAAGGTTGATAGTGGTGCCGGGGGTGGGTATTTCGTCCTTCAGATTTCGAACCCACGACCTCCAGATTATGAGTTACGCCCAATTTTGGGGAGGCTGGCGCTCTAACCAGGCTGAGCTCTCGAGCAGCTAGAACCCCGGCTGCGCCCCGGCATAGGCGACTCAAAGCAAGTCAGTTTAAAATCATTCCCTTAGAACACGGCTACAAGCAGGAGCATCAGGATGGCTATTGATGCAAGAGTTACTCCACCCTTTCTTGCTGTATTTGTGACCTTGTCCAACGCTATCGAAAAGTCTGATAGTAATTTCCCTCCAACTACCTTCACATCTGTTTCTGTGCTGCTTATCCTGAAGTCGCTCTCAACCAGACTAGACGATGCAGTTCTGATTAATTCGTTCAGAATGGACGCAGTTTCGTCGGCCTTTGTTATCCCGCCCAGTGCATCATAGCCCTTTTCATTCATTACCTTTGCCGCATTAAAATGAGTGTCCGTTGTGCAAATCTCGATAACGCTAACATCTTTGATTTGCTCCAGCAGCTTCTCTCTGAAACCCATGGATGCGTTATTCGAATCGAAGCTTATCAAAGGATACAATGTCCCGTCAATTTCGAAGACGATGACACAAATCCCTGCGGGACCGATGTCTGATTTCAGACCAATATGGAGTTCAGAAGAATGTGCGTAGCCTATCTTGAAAGGCTTCTGCTCTGTGCGCCTCAACTCTTGAAGCACCGTACCTGCAGCCTTGATTGTTGAGTTGCATTCGTCTTCGGTAGGAGGATTGCCTAGAGAGTTGTGCGCATCGACGACAAAAGCTGCCCTGTATCCCAGTTCCATAGCCTTCCTCTCCACACTCTCTTTGACTGACTGCGGGAAGTCTTCCATGCCGTGAGGAGCAAGGGTAATTATGATAAATGCAAAATCGTCAAACGCCATCCCCGTTACGGTAGCCTTTCCTATCGTGGCTTTTAGAGGTAGGGTGCAAGAATTGCCCACTCCGAGAGTTCTCTGATCCTGAAGTGATGCGATGAATTTTTCAACGGCAGTCCTTGAAGGCAGGTTTAGATCATGGCCTGAAACGCCATGGAGAACTAGAGGGGCGTAACCGTTGCCGGAGAACCATTCCTGCAATTCGTAAGGAAGATTACTACTGCCTATCGGGTAGAAGGGCCCCGGATGTATCTCAGGGACAACGACTGTGGGTCTCTTGCTCCCCTGAAGAAACGTAAGAATTTTTGTCCGTACCTTTGCCGTCGATGACTCCTGTTCAAAAATCTCTTCCAAGAGTTTCGCCCTGTTTTCAGTCCACGCCTGAAGGAATGCTCGTAGGAGCTTCAGAGGGGATTCTCTCAGAAATCCTTTCCCCGCCCCGTTAACTTGAATCAAATATGCAAGAGCGGATACTGCCAGGATTAATCCAAGAACAAAAGTCTGAGCAGAACTGATCAATGCAAGACTACCAAAGAACAAAACAAGCATCTGGACGACTGGTTGCACGAAGGCAACTGCAAATCCATGTGCTACATTTTCAAAGAAGACAGATGCAAGGACCACTATTCTCAAGGCTACTGCGACGAACATTCCAAATAGGGTCATGGAGTAGAACTTTTGCGGAGCAGATGTTGCAAAAGAGGTTAACAGGCCAGAGAGCACAGCGACGATCCACAACATGTTAGAGATTACCGCTATCATTGTCAGCCTTCGGAAAGTGGCGACTGGGTTATTCTTCAGCAGCAGCATTTCAAGTCCTACGGATAAGAACATGGCAGTTGCCATTATCACGAATGTTAGACCGTCAGAAAGAGCAAACCCTACCACGCTTCTAATCAAAACAAAGAGTATCAAAGCAGAGGCCATCGCGGCGACTGCAGCAATTCTGGTCGAGGGAAGGGTGAACAGGAGATTATATCGTCTATGGATGTTGGTTGTAGAGTCCATCCCCGATTTCCTTGACGCTCTCAGATTTTTAAGAAGATCCTCAGAAGTATTGAAGTTACAATCAGCGATAGGCACAGACCGATTACAATCTCGGGTCTGACTCTGACTCCCGACTGGGTTTCGTCTTCAAAGAACCGCATTAGTCCTGCGCTTGATGCAGGTAGAGGAGTGTCCTTCTTCTTGCTGCTCATTATCGATATCTATGAAACAGGTCTTTTCTTAAATACGTTCTGCTTTTGCGGAAGAAAAACTTCGGTAGTAGGGTCCTCCTACCACCATTTTTACTGAGGGAAGTTCATCTCTCCAATGCCTGATGTGGGCAGGTCTGGGAGCTTCGAGGCCATCTTATGCTCCGCGATTGATGCCGCTTCCGAAAGTATCCTTTCTGCGTCTTCGTTGCTGGGCTCTATGTTGGCAAAGAAACCTCCGAGGTGTCCTGCATCAGTTACCAGTCCACCCAGCATGCTGCCTATCTCCGAGAGCTCCGATCCTGCTTCTGGCATTATGCCTTCTATGCTCTTCCTTATGCTCTTTACCACTCCTACTGTAGGCGATAAAACTGAGACTACGTCGCCGAATTCCTGCACCGTTGCGAGCCTGAGGTTGATCTGCTCCATGACTAGTTTTATCTGCGTGAGATTGTTTAAGACTTTCCTGACTTCTGCAAGTTCGTTAGAGTATGCTGATGCTCTTTCCTGATCGTGCTTCTGTAATGATGCGACTACGTGCTTGAACAGGCTGGAGTCCTTTTCTTTGAGCTGTTTTGTCTTGGAATCAAGTTTGTTCAGTAAGCCCTGGATTGATTGTTGTGTAGTACCTAGTTTGTCCCGCAAAGGCTGTTGGGGTGTTAGGGAGCTCTTCAGTACGCTTGCAAAAGGCTCTTTATTGCTCTTGGACCATTTGTTGTTAAAGGTTGACATTTACGCTCATCTATGCAGATTTGTAAACTGGATAAACGCCGCAGAATTAACTTCGTTAAACTAAAAGGTCAACTTTATTCTTATGAATTTGAGTTATTGCTTTAGAGCCTTTTTCGCTTTATAGATGCAGCCTACCTTTGGGCTGAACCATAAAGTAAAGACCAAGTTTATTATCGAAATTGTGAGCAGAAGCAGCCCTGCGACGTTGGCACTGTCTTTGAGAAGTATTATTGGCACTGCAAAAGGTGTTAGCATAGAGGCAAGCGGGCCTGCAAGGTACATGGCAGCAAACCCAGTTTTACCTGCTCTGCTCTTATCTCTGTCGATCTTCAAGCCCAGCACTATTAGCATTTGCTCAAGGGAATCTGGAACGATGCCCTTCAGTTTGATAATATCTGATCTACCAAGATAGTAATATTGAAACCTTATCCCTACAACAATTCCCGCTACGAAATGAGCCAAATCGTGAGTGAAAAACCATAGCAAGAACCAGCCTAGCAGGCCGAAAATAAGGGTAACGGTGTTATTTCCAAAAGGTAGACTCGCCAATAGAAAGACGCTGAGGAGTAAGGCGATAATGCAGAGAACGGTTCCTGCTAGAAGGTTTATGCGAAATTTTGTCTTCTGCACTTTCTCCATGGCTGCCTGCTGCGATATTAAATAAGAGATTACGTGGATGTTGGAGTTGCCTTTGGAGGACACTCAGGAATCGTTGAAAAGGCTACAAGGTGCAGTATGGTAGCTAAGAAAATCAGTAAAAGGCCAACCGCTACAATTGTCAGAATCGTGCCAATAAAATAGACCAAAGCTGCAGTGCTGAACATCTTCACGTTAACGCTGGATGTAATGGTGTTGAAACTTTTCCTTAAGAAGACTACTGAGATTATGAATGCGATCTAGATTAATGTTACCCCTGCTGTGATTGGCCCAAGAAGGTTCATGCTCAGAAAATCGCTTGGTTGGAATTGTCTTGGCATTATGTTTCCCTGAAACATGCCTGGTCCGAAGAAGGAAAGCACACCTGCAACCACTACAACTACACCTACTATAACGCCCGCTATACCTGCTGCAATAGAGATTATTGCGTTGTTGAAAATGGCCTTGTTGTTTAAAGCATCAGAACTGTACTTGACTGCTATCAGCATCAGAACGAAGCCCACGATTTCAAGAGCAGAACCCGCAAATGGTACTATTCCTAAGATAAGCAGAATAGAACCCATACCGTCTAACGTTTTGGTTGGGACAAAGAACCCTTGCCATACCCCTGTACAATGTTAATTGAAGAACCTTGCACTTGATCATGTTAATTTTTTTGTAGGTTAACCAACTCTTCTAGCAGGTTGTTAGGAGTCAGGGTAAGAACCTAGAATCAACAATATCTTCGATTTTCACTGGTATTATTCCTGAAGGTATAGAGCCAGAGTCCTTAGCGTACTGCCAACTGTTTCTTACTGCCGTCGACAGTTCTGCTCCACTAATGCTTGGCGTCCAGTCTAACTGACTAACAGCCTTGTCTGCCAAATCCCTGCTAGCGTTTGTTCTCTTAACATAGAGCTCAGCAGCATAGATCGGCTTCTCTTGTAGCTGCTTGACAGTCTCCAGCGTAGCCTTGACGAATCTTTTTACTAGAGCGGGGTTCTTCTGTATCATATCGTCTGTTGCCCATACCACGAAGGAGGAGTGCGGTCTATCTACAACATCAGAAACAAACATAAGGATTCTTAATTCTCCTGTATCAACTAACCTCAGAATGGTGCTATCAGAGCTTGTGAATGCGTCGATTCTTCCATCTCTTAAGGCAGTGACAAGATTTGCTGTATTTCCCAGCCCAATAAGTTGTATTCTGATTCCGAATCTGCTTGTTACATACAAAGTTGTCCGTGCAGTTCCAGAATTATTTGAGGAGACGCCAATCTTACTGCCATCAAGATCGTTCACGGTTTTTATTTGGCTATCAACCCTGACAAATATCTTCTGAGGTACACTGCCAATGTAGCTTGCAACTATCTTTACTAGCACACCATCAGATCTAGCTAACAGTGGCTCATTTGTAGATGAGAGACCGATTTTGATGCCCGAAGCTATCTGTTCTTTTATTTCAGCAGCGGTAAGTGCGCGTCGGATGGTAACGAACTGTGGATCCATGCCGTTACTTGTCCAGATGCCTTTCTCCTTTCCCGCATCAATTACAAGGAACGTTGATAGAGTTCTCTCAAATGCGCCTGAAACATTGAACTTCTCCAATGCCGGTCCTTGAGCTTTTGGTACTGATGCTAATTGCTGGGTAGAATCTTTTGGTAAGAACAAGTCAGGAAATATTAAAAGGCTTGCCATAGCCACGATAGCTAAGACCAATAACAAGCAAGAGACGGTCTTTGACACGCGTTATCTCTAATTCTGTCTCCGGCGCTCGTATTTAATACCATATATCTATCAGGTTTTGTTGGTAGAATGCCGAAATTGGTGGGGACGGTGTGACATTCTCCCATGGAAAAGCTTGTAAATGGATTGAAGCCAGCCGCTCATTGAATCATTCCAATACCCGTCATTACCAAGAGGATTCCCACCCACGGTTGAGGTGTACGCATTTCTACCTCTCCTGACCCCATCAGCAGCTACTGTGCTTTGCAGGATTGGAGCATCTCAGATTCATAGCGCTTCACCAGTCGGAGCATCTAATGCATGGATCAATTCTGTAGTAGGGGCCTCTTATCTCCATCAGATGTCAACTTTGTCGGCAGAATCTGGAAGACCGGGAATACTGATCTCCCAATTCACCTCGGCAAAATTATTGCCTGGAAAAAGTGATCGTAAGAAATCCCGATTCACAGCATTAAATATCTTGTCCGAATCCGCTATCCGCAGGGTGAACCCACGAATGCAAGAGGGAGAAGATAGTATTCGCTCCAATCATTTGGATTCAATTATTAGAATTCTTGGGATAGCTAGTTTTCTTATGGTCATTATTGCAATATCAGATGGCTGGTGGCATAAAACAATAGGGAGGGACGATTTTTGGATCCCACCCCATATCGGGCTTTATTCAGGTTTCGCTGTAATTGTCGCATCTTTGTCGTATATCTCCTTTAGGTCAAAACTAGCGGGCCAGATCAGATTTCTAGCAATCTTCGGTCCAAGTCTCATAACAATCTCAGCCCCATTTGATGAATGGTGGCACAAGATTATGCTACCACCAGGAGTGAAGGAACAGGGACTCGGGTTTGCATCCCCGCCACATC
>CAZXXP010000009.1:7710-17386 GCA_964644785.1 uncultured Nitrosopumilales archaeon
ACTCACTTGGTGGAGCATAGTTCGCATTGCATTATCGAGAATCAGAAACAATCGTAGCCTGATAGGTTATTTGTATTTAGTCATACTTGCTGGCCAATTAATGTTCATACAGGCCGTAGATCTGCTAGGACCTACTTATCTAGGAATCATCGGCGATTTCGGTATAATTTTACGCTCTTTCTTTCTAATCGTATTCTACGTTTTTGTTCAAAGAGTTTTTGCCAACAAAATTTATCTGATAACAACAGCGTCAACGGTGGGACTAATCAAAACGCTCGACAACATGGACATGCTCTATTTGCTCTCCATTTCTCTGCCGGGTTTTTTGATGGCTCTATACGGCCCCATTAGTTCAAGAAAAGCATCACCCATCCTAGGATTTTTAATAGGAATAGTGATTTCTTCGTTTCTGTGGTTTTTTATCGACACTTTGGGAGTTCTAACTGTACTCTCCAGAACCTTTCTCGCTGGTCTCGCAGGTGCTTTGGCATCAACTTTCGGATATGTAATTGTCGATCATTTTGTAAGTTCTCTTGCCAAACCTGAGTTGGTCGCAACAATCAATTCAGATAAGTGAGGTGTTTGCTACCCGATTTCAGACAGCCAACAACTTAACGGTGTAGCCAAACAAATGGGAAACTAATTAACGCCTACGTTCAAGGAAAGGAGGCGCATATTTTTTTGGTGGGGACGGTGGGACTTGAACCCACGATCTCCGGGTAACCGCAGCTCCAAAGGCACATCATCTTGTGAAATCAGCTTACCCAAAGTAGGTTAATCTTCTGGAGCCCTTAGCGGCAACGAGCTGACGCCATACCTTGCTTGGCTACATCCCCTGACTTACGTGCAATCACATAAAGTAAAAAGGGTTATGTATCGAGTAGCCTCAAACTTTGAAGAGACGTCATCTTCCAAGATATACCATGCTCCATACACTATGATCCAACTGAGAAGTTTCGAAACAGTCATTGTGTAAAAGTCCTAAACGAGGACAGCGAGCGTATCAGCAATTCTTCATCATCAGCCTTTGAAAAGCATGCAAGAGAAATAGTTCCTGAAACTGAAATCTACTTCCAAACTCGCTATCTTGGCGAAAGAATCGGAATATGTTTTGCTTTTACTGCAACCGTTTTATGCCATAAGATAACGATGGAGAGAGATGGAGCCTCTCAGTAAACAATTCTACTGCAGGAACACTACTGATGTAGCAAAAGGGCTTCTTGGCAAGCTGCTCGTACGAGATCTTCAAGGTAAAGTATTGGTCGGAAAAATAGTCGAGACAGAGGCTTATGGTGCGCATAACGATCCTGCAAGTCATGCATATCGGAGAAAAACTGATCGCAATGCTGTAATGTTCGGAGAGCCTGGACATGCATACATTTACTTCACATACGGAAACCATTTTTGCCTAAATGCGACTGCTCGGGACAGCCTGCCGGCAGGAGCCGTATTGATCAGAGCAATAGAACCCACAGAAGGAATGGAGCAGATGCTTCGGAACAGGGAGACTTCGGTTTTGACTAACATTGGCTCAGGTCCCGGTAAGCTTACTCGGGCAATGAAGATAACGATGGAACAGAACTCCGCAGACCTGTGCACAGCAGGCGAACTTTACATCGCAGGATCAAATGACCAAACAAATTACAAGATCAGAAGGTCCTCAAGAATAGGGATAGTCGGAGGGGTTGACAAAGCATGGCGCTTTTTCATCTCAGAAAACCTGCACGTTTCTAAGAAACTGAAAAGCAAATGATCGAGATCAACAAGTGCAAGTATGAGTACATAGATGCGATACTGGAATTAGAAAGGTGCTCATTCAAGTTTCCGTACAGGAGACAGACCTTTTGGTACTTTATTGCTACCTACAATGCAGGTTTCTTGGTAGCTAAAGATGGAGAAAAGATTGAGGGCTATGTCATGTTTTCCTATGACCATGACAAGGCTATGATAATCTCAATTGCCGTAGATCAGAAACATAGAAGAAAAGGCATCGGCTCGATGCTACTAAAGGCTGCTCTGCAAAGGCTTCCCCAAAACGTAAATGGTGTTGAACTGCAGGTCTCCTTAAAGAATGAAGAGGCAATTGCATTCTATTCTTCCCACGCCTTCAAGAAAGTGTCGTCGCTGAAGAAGTACTACCCAGACGGCTCTGATGCGATGGTTATGGCTCTTGCAGTCTAGCCTAGTTTCCAAGAAAAACGTAGTCTTATTTTTAGTACCTTCTATAGGCGGATTTTCCACATGCATGGGATGGCAAAGTTAATGTACTCCAGCTTTTTCAGGAAAGACTAGCCGGCCATAGCGGCGGGGTCACACCCGGTCCCATTCCGAACCCGGAAGTTAAACCCGTTGTCGCCACTGTGTTAGTAAGGTGCGAGAGCTCTTGTGAAGCAGTGGTGCCGGCACCCATTCTCAAAACAATCAAAAATCCTTTTATCAAAGGATTTTCGCACTCATGATAGCAACCAAAAGGTAGTAATATTTTGAGAGATTTAATGCTCGGATTCTCACCATTACAGTTAGTGCCCCAAGACAGCATACTGTCTAACCCAGTCATCAGCCTCTTGCTATTCTACGTTCCATTCTTCGTCTTCCTTCTTTACGGCCAGAGGTTCCAGACTATGCTGATTCTTAATGAAATTTCTCGTTCGGTAAAAAAACTGCAGGGTATGAAGGAAAGGTCGCGCAAGGAAGCGCTCGAATACCTTACGACTACTGTGGGACAATCTCCAGAAATTACCGGCCGGGTAGACCAGTTCTTGGAATACTTTACCATCATGCCCGTCGATATCGACCCGAGCGGCGTGATGCAGAAACTTGAGCATGTTGTCACGTTAAGAGACGAGAGGATCAGGGCAGAGATTAGGAAGATCGCACCATCAGTAGATCCAGTAAAGACGAGCGCAATGGAGAACATGATCGAAGTTGCGACAGAGTTGAACTACATTTACAAGATTGTTAGGCATTTCTATATTCTTGGCGACAGGACAAAGAGCATCTACGTTCTAGTCCAACTTCAAATGATAATGCCGATGATTCTGCAAGTAGCCGATGCGTTGATCGGTGCTCTTGACGCTTTCAAGCAGGTTCAACCAATAGGCGACGGCATCGGACCCATGATAGTAGGGAAGATGATGCTCGGCAAAGAGAAGAAGACTTCTGCAAGAGATACGGTGTACAGCGAAGCAGTTGTGAACGGAAGGACACTTTACTTGCTAAAGGCAGAAGGCCCAGGAGGGAATGTCGGCCAGCCGGGGACAGCCATACAGAAGATGATAGAGGAGACGGGCCTCAAACTCACCGCCATAATAATGATTGATGCGGCACTGAAGCTCGAGGGAGAGAAGTCAGGCGATATCGCAGAAGGAATAGGAGCTGCCATAGGAGGCGTTGGAGTTGACAGGTTCAAGATCGAGGCAGTTGCAACAAAGCACAACATACCTCTCTATGCCATTGTGGTTAAGCAGTCCATAGCCGAAGCAATTTCGGTTATGAAGAAGGAGATCGCGGACTCTGCGGAGAAGGTTCAGACTATATTGAGTAGGGTTATCGAAGAAAAGACCAAGGAAGGCGATAGCGTTCTCGTCGTCGGAGTTGGCAATTCGTTGGGAGTTGGCCAGTAATGGCCGCACGTATACCAATGCTAACTTCGGAGAAGAAGATGAAAGCCCCTGTCTTTACTGTTGAGGATTGTCTGAACTGTCACATGAAGAACAAAAGGGCCTTCAAGATGGGTGACTATGTATTCGCCCCAGGAAATCCCTGCCAGAGCTGCAAGGGTAACACTATGATAGTCGCCATATTTGCTGAGCAGCCGGCACGTCGCTAAGCCTGTGTAAGCACTAGGGCTCCAGTAGATGTAGGCACGATTGTGTGCTCGAATTGCGCCACGAATCCCCCTCTTGCTTCTATCAGATCTGGATAGACCCTCAAAATCCTCATCTTCACTAGTTTATCTAGCATCTTGACGAGCTCTGCCTTGGGGAACTTGTCCCAGTACCATCTGGGAGTGAACGGAAGTGTTCTCCTGGTCTTCCAGAGCTCATCTACAACTTCATCAAGTTTCTTGTCGTTGGTCTTCTTTCTTGAAGACATGGCGTAGATCGGCTTTGCAGAACCCTCCACCACATACCCTGCGCCTTGTGGCATGGTTAAGAAAGGCTCAATTGCGTAAACAGAATTTGCTTTGAGCTTGCTGCTCGTAGGAATCCATACGTTCGGAATCGAAATGCCAGCATGGATTCTGTATTGTTCGATAGAATGGCCAGAGAGGTTCGATATAGTCTTGAACCCCCAGCTCTTTGCGGTGTCCTCGATTATTTTGCCTATGTAGCCTACAGGGACATCTTCTTTTGCAGCTTTTATCGCAGCGTTGAGTGAAGCTTCAGCGGCCTGAACCAGAGAATCGTATTCAGGATTATATGATACTGTTACTGCAGTATCTACGAGAAAGCCGTTGATGTGCGAGCCCATGTCTATCTTGATGATGTCGCCATCTTTCAACACGTATTCATTCTCGAGGAGGGCGCTGTAATGTGCCGCTGTGCTGTTAACTGACACGCAACATGGGAAAGCCGGCTCCGCTCCTTTTTGCCTTGACATCCCTTCAACTAAATCGCAAATCTCCAAGAGCGTCATGCCAAGAAGCGGGCGCTTCCTAACAGCTTCCCTAACCTCACCCGTAATCCTCCCAGCCTTAAAGTACTCTTGTGGTATCGAAACCTGCGACATCTACAGCTAAAACTGAAATTCAAGAGGTTTTAACCATTCCCCACTTGAGCAGAAAGTATAACGTCGTTGCAGTGGGGGGCACCTTTGACCATTTCCATAGGGGACATGAAACCTTGATCTCGAAGTGCTTCGAAATAGGGGAGAAAGTGATCATAGGAATCACGTCAGATAGTTTCGCTGCCAAGCTGGCAAAGCGCCCAGAGCAGCCCTATGATGAGAGAATTGCAGCTCTCATTAGTTTCGTAAGTGCAGACTTTCCAAAGCATAGATATGGAATACACACGCTCGATGATTATTTCGGCCCTGCTGTAATTGAGGAAGATGTCCAAGCTTTAGTAGTGACGAAGGAAACCGCGCCCAGAGTTGAGATGGCAAACAAAGAACGTTCAAAGAGAGGTCTGAAGCCTCTTGAAACTGTCGTAATAGATTTCGTCGCGGCTCAGGACGGCAGGCCAATTTCGAGCACGAGAATCAGAACAGGAGAAATTGACAAAGAGGGAAAGGTTCTAAAGCAAAATTAGTTCTGGCATTTGCCTAAAGGCCTGATGAGGTTTGAGCAAGGAGAAAGAATTCGTCGTTACTCCATGGGAGGTAAGGGGAGAGATAGACTATGAAAGGTTGATCAGAGATTTTGGGACGACGAAGATTAACGATGAACTTCTTGAGAGGATAAGAAAGAATGCAGGGGACCTGCACCTATTCCTGAAGAGAGGCTTATTTTTCTCGCACAGGGACATGAACTGGATACTCGATAGATACGAAGCGGGAGAGAAATTCTTCCTTTATACTGGCAGAGGGCCTTCTGGGAACACCCATCTAGGACATCTTGTGCCATGGATGTTCACCAAGTGGTTGCAGGATAGATTCGGAGCCGAACTATACTTCCAGATGACGGACGATGAAAAATTCCTCTTCAACCCGGAGCTCTCACTCAAAACTACAACGAGTTTCACCTATGAAAACGCTCTCGATGTCATAGCGCTGGGCTTCGACCCGAAGAAGACCTTCATCTTCTCAAACGTAGAGTACGTCAAAACGCTGTACAAAATTGCTCTGGAAATTGCAAAACATGTGAACTTTTCGACTGTAAAGGCGGTATTTGGCTTCCAAAATACCACTAACATTGGAATGGTTTTCTTCCCAGCCTTGCAGGCTGCACCATGCTTCTTACCATCGGTCTTGAAGGGTGAGAACATTCCCTGCTTGATACCTGCATCGATTGACCAAGATCCTTACTGGAGAGGCATAGCTAGGGAAGTTGCGCCAAAACTGGGATTCTACAAACCCGCGCAGATTCACAATAAACTGCTACCAGGTTTAGGAAAGGGAGGTAAGATGAGCGCGAGCGAACCAGAGACTGCAGTCTTCACTACTGATGACCCCGATGTAGCTGTCAAGAAGATAATGAGCTCCTACACGGGAGGGAGGGACACCGCAGATGAGCAGAGGAAGCTTGGAGGGCGAGCAGAGATTTGCCCAGTCTATCATAATTACGAATTCCTCTTTGTCCCCGATGATAATGAGCTGAAAAAACTCTATGACGACTGCAAGACGGGAAAGATGTTGTGCGGCGAATGCAAAACGATCTTTGCTTCAAAGCTTAAGCCCTTCCTAAAGGAGCACCAGAAGAAGAGGGAGCAGGCCAAGGACATGCTCGACAAATTCATGGTAAAGGATTAGATTTGCTTTGAGTTCTACGCCATTACATATTCTGGAAAAGAAGGTTCTGAAGGCACTTCAAGGTTCACCTTCATCATCTGTCGAGGAAATCGCAAAAGATGCTGAATTGATGCTTGACCAAGTACGAAGAGCGCTTGAGTGGCTTAACGAAAAGAAACTGGTACAAATTTCACATAAGACAATTGATCAGTTCTCGCTAACTGAGGAAGGTACGAGAGCAGTAAGAGAAGGATTGCCTGAGCAGAGACTACTAGATCAAGTTACTAAATCTGTCCAAGTTCAAGATCTTATCAAAACATCGGGTCTTACGAGCAAGGAATTCTCTGTTGCCTTCGGAACTGCAAAAACTTCGGGTTGGGTAGGGCAACGTAAAGAAGGAGAAAAATTTGTCGTCTTTCCAATAAATAAACCTGGTAAGATTCCCCAAGAAGAATTTCTTTCTTATCTCTCTAAACACGGTTCAATCGCCTCTGGAGAAATTACCGATAGTCAGAAGGGATTAGTCAATGGCCTGATAAAACGTCATCTAGTTTCCCACAAAGTCGTTCAGACTTCAGGAGTTACACTGACCGTCTTGGGGGATACTGTTGCGACAAATATTCACATAGAAAACGAAATACACGCCTTAACCCCAGACATCATTATTTCTGGTAAATGGAAGGATGCACGGTTTAGACCACTAAATGTCGAAGCCCCTGCACCGGCAATCTATGCAGGTAAAAAGCATCCCTTACAAAGTTTCATCGATGAAGTCAGGGAGATATTCATTTCGATGGGCTTCGAGGAAATAGATGGTCCACTCGTGCAGTCAAGCTTCTGGAACTTTGATGCACTGTTCACTCCTCAGGACCACCCGTCAAGGGAGATGCAGGATACATTCTATCTTGCAGGGGAGCAGAGCAAAAATCCAGCAGCATCAGCAACCTTAGAGAATGTTTCAAACGCTCACATCAACGGAGGAAGCACTGGCTCGAAGGGTTGGGGCTACAAGTGGAACCTCGAGGAGGCGAAGAGAACCGTACTCAGAACTCATACCACATCCACTACAGTAAGGTACCTTGCGGATAACAAGCCAGAGGAAGCAAGGGTGTTCTCCGTTGGTAGAGTATTCAGAAATGAAAAGGTCAGCTACAAACACATAGTGGAATTCCATCAAGTGGAAGGAATTGTTGTTGGCAAAAATGTCACCATGAGAGACATTATGGGTCTGTTGGGTAAGTTCTACCAAAAGCTCGGCTTCCAGAAGACAAAGTTCTGGCCCACGTACTTCCCCTATACGGAGCCATCATTGCAATCCATGGTGTATTTCGAGAACCTAGACAAGTGGCTGGAACTGGGGGGCATGGGAATATTCAGGCCCGAAGTTAGCCTACCTCTCGGAGTCAAGAATCCTGTGCTTGCATGGGGACTTGGCCTCGAGAGGCTTGTTATGCTGCGCTACGACATGGATGACATCCGTGAGATTTACGGCAACAATCTGAACTGGTTGAGGAGCGTGTCTTTACGCCAGTAGTCCAAGTATACTTTGAAAGATTGAATTCAATGCTCAAGGGTCAGGTGAGCAAGAAGAAGCTCGTGGAAACTATTCCGTATCTCGGCTTAGACCTTGAGGAAGTTGCCGCGGATTACCTTCGAATAGAATACAATCCCAACAGGCCTGATTTTGCAACTGACTATGGAATAGCAAAGTCTCTGAACTGTTTCCTTGAGCTTGAGACAAAATGGAAAGAGTACAATGTTTCTGAGGGTAAGATTGTAGTAAAAGTGGACAAATCTATTCAGAAAATAAGGCCATATATCGTTGCAGCAGTTGCAAGGAACATCAAACTCGATGACGAATCTATCAGGCAGATAATTGCCCTTCAAGAAGATTTACACAACGGAATAGGTAGGACGAGGCAGAAGCTTTCGATAGGAATACATAACCTAGATGTGTTGAAACCTCCACTGGAGTACCTTGCAGCAGAGCCGAGTTTCTCCTTTGTTGCACTGAACGAAACCAAGAGTATGTCTATGCAGGATATTCTGACCTCTACAACCATTGGAAGGGAGTATGCCCATCTGGTGGACAAGTTCAGCAGATATCCCCTCCTGCGAGATTCTGCTGGAGGGGTGTTGTCATTCCCTCCTGTAATTAATGGAGAACTGACGCGCTTATCGAATAACACCAAAAACCTGTTCATTGACATAACTGCAACAGACTTGAAAATGGCTGAAAACGCCCTTGGGGTGCTCGCAACTACCCTAAACGAGACTGGGGCATCAATAGAATCTGTTAAGGTGCAGTACCCCGATCAAAGCTTAACGACTCCAGATTTGTCTCCAAGGGAAGAAGTTGTTGATGTCGAGTACGCAAATCGGCTTCTTGGTATGCGGCTGACAAATGAGGAGATGGTAAAAAGTTTGAAGAAGGTTG
Organism: uncultured Nitrosopumilales archaeon; assembly: GCA_964644785.1. Taxonomy (GTDB): domain Archaea; phylum Thermoproteota; class Nitrososphaeria; order Nitrososphaerales; family UBA57; genus VHBL01. The sequence continues at coordinate 16,538 of CAZXXP010000009.1, forward strand.
GGCTACGGGCAAAAGCAGATTCGAATAGAATCGTCGCAAATGTTCCAAGATACAGGATAGATATCATGCATCCTATAGACTTGGTAGAGGAGATTGTTTTAGGTTATGGAATATTCAGAATAGAGGCTTCCTTCCCGGCTTCCAAGGCAGTAGGCAAATACAATTTGTTGCAGGTGGAACTTTCAAAGGTTCGAGAAACTATGACGGGGTTGGGCTTGCTGGAGGTCGTGAACTTCAGCCTTATCGGAGAGGACCTGCTCAGGAAAGCAGGAATAGATGCTCAATTAATCAGAGTGGAAAGGAGCAAGAGTGCAGAACATGAGGTTCTCAGACCTTCGATGCTGCCAACTGTTCTGCTTACATTATCAAAAAACATTCATGAGGCGTATCCTCAAAAATTATTCGAAATAGGAAAGGTCTTTACAAGAAAGGGAGAAGAAATATATGAAGAGTACAGGCTTGCAGGAGCAGTTTCCCATTCGTCTGCAAACTTTACAGACATTCACTCATACCTCTCTGCACTTGTCAGGCAGGCTTTCGGAGTTGAAATCAAAACCAAAGCTGCAAGAATTCCTCCTTTCATAGAGGGTAGAGCTGCTGACATAGTGTACAATGGGAAAAGTTGCGGTTCCATAGGAGAGGTTCACCCAGAAGTCCTGCAGAATCTGAATCTGAGGAACCCTATTGCAGTTTTTGAACTGAAGTTATCTAGTTTTATCAGTACCTAGCCCTGTTTTATATAGACCCTCTGCATTATAACGGGATCTATCGGGTTATCATTTCCATCTGTCTTGACATTGACGATTTTATCAACAACATCCATACCCTGAGTCACTTCTCCGAATATCG
>CAZXXP010000009.1:17396-22318 GCA_964644785.1 uncultured Nitrosopumilales archaeon
TTACAACTATAAAGAACTGCGAACCAGCACTGTTTATGTCGTTCCCTCTTGCCATCGAAACCACTCCCCTTTTGTGCGATAGGCTGCTGAACTCGGCAGATATTGAATAGCCTGGACCTCCCATTCCATGAGTTGATCGATCTGGATTCTTGCTGTTAGGATCTCCACCCTGTATCATAAAGCCTGGAATCACTCTGTGAAAGTGTGTTCCATTGTAGAATCCTGAATTTGCAATCTTCTTGAAATTCTCTACGGTTTTAGGCGCAACTTCAGGGTGGAACCTGAAGATTATTGTTCCCATGTTAGTTTCTATGACAGCTACTTCTTCAGAGGACTGTTTCGTGGTCTGCTGCTGTTTGGGGCTACTAAATAAACCGCTTATAGCGGCCAAAACTCCAGACGCAACAAGAATTACTAGAATCGCAATTATGACCAGCTTCGTACTGCTGCTCTTTCTTTGGGCCTTCTTGGACATAGGTTGTTGATCCAAAAAAAGAGCTTTCTTAAAGGCTTTGGAGTTTGGATTTGTGCAAGGCTTTTAACTCGCGTATCTTGCCTTCCAAATCTCCCCAGTCTATTTCATGTCCAAATCCTTCCTCTAACTTCTTCCTTGTATATTCAGATATTGGCAGCCTTACCCTGTCGTGCCTTCCCAAGCAGGTGAGCTGCTCGCTCTTGCCTCCCTCCCTCATGTTGAGACAGATATAATCAAAGCCTTTGCTTTTCTTAAGGGCAGGTTCAAGCACGGTATAGACGGAAAACTGCTCTAATTTATAGTGGAACGATAGTCACAGGGACCGTGGATTTTTCCGAAACTGCCCTCGAGACACTTCCGAGAACACCCACTTTTCTAACTCCTTTTAGCCCCACAAAGCCTAGCACTATCATATCCACATTAAGCTTTTTTGCAGTTTCTACAATTTTGTCCGCAGGCTTTCCAACCAGCACTTTCCCTGTATGCTTAACCCCGCCTCTTTGGATCAAAGTTTCGTACTTTTTCATTACCTTTGCAAGCACGGATTCAAGGTAAATCTTGCCAGCGGGTTCGGGAATCCTCTGCGTAGGAGCAACCTCCTCTTCGAGCCCCCTTGCGGCTTTAGCAGATTCTATTATGTGAAGGAATATTGTTTCTGCTTCATTGTTCTTAGCTATTGTAAGTGCAAAGTCTGTAGCTTTCACCGAAGCTTCAGATCCGTCAACTGCAACAAGGATTTTGCGGAGGACCACCATGGGTAGACGTCAAAGCTCAAGCTATTTTTACTTTGCTTTATTCTTCCTCTTTTTGAGGATTCAGATACGAGAAGAACTCCATCAGTTTCAATTTGCCGCTCATTTCAGGATTCTTGCAATAATCGTGCTTGAACTTTGTCAACAAATTCTTTTGTAAAACCCTGTAGTACGGAAACGTTAGCGTCTATAAGGTCAATAGGTCAAGGGAGACCTGTTGCGAGATTGTGGAAGTTGATGAAATACAACAATAATGGTACTACATCAACATCTGCGTGTACCTCGAACTCGAAGGGAGGGATGCCGAGCACCTTGCAAAGTATCTGGCCGAAGAGCGTATCAGTTCAGACGTTAACCCAAGAAGTCTCTTAGTACTGTTCTCGCAATCTCGCATAGTACTATCGAATACAGTTTCTATCGAAACCTCCTTCTTCTCTCTCTCGACTAACTGCCTGTAGACGCTGCGGAACCTCGCATAGTAATTGTGATAGAACCTCTTTTCAATAAGAGTACAAAATCGAATCGGTGTCCAATTGGGAGTAAGTAGGTCATTATGCATTTGTCATTCATGTTCATGTATTCAGCAATATCTCCGTATCGTTAGTTTAACCAGCCGTCAATCACACAAGTTCTAGTTCTCTTTATTATCCCTGCAACCTTCATTAATTTCATAATCTTCCAAGACTTTTCGGCGACTTCAAAAGTGAATTCTTTACCATCTTCATAACCGTCGATCCCAATTTCCCTGTCGTTTATCGCAATGGCATCGGCTCTGAAGCCGAAGAAGCTCCCGTCTATGAGGACACAACGCGCGCTTTCGCAGCACTATCATGACCAAAGAAGATTCCCTGTTTTCTACAAGTACGAGGTCTTCTGCCTTCACGCTCACTCCTTCCCGTTCGTTCAGAATTACTCTTGCACCAGTATCCGAAGATTCACTAGCTATTACGCCAATAATCTTCATGTAGAGTATTCATTAATTTCTCATCACTTTGAGAGGAGCTTGGAAAGGAGCTGATTCCTAGTCGCTATTACAACCTGAGTGTTGTTAGATAAGCTATGCATAACATCTGCAAGTCCTCGTATACCGTTTTCGTCCAAGCCTTCTTCTGGCTCGTCTAGCAGCAGAATAGGAGACTCTTCGAGTTCATTTATTGAATATAATAAAGCAAAACTCAGGGCTACGTTCTCACCGGTGCTCATCTGAGACGACGTTATCCAGTTTCCATCGACCATCGCCTTTACGATCATTACGTCCTTCCCCCTAATCGTCTGCGTATCAAAATCGACGTCTACAAAACGCTCATAAGGGTAAATCTTGCTGAATGTACTCTTGAAAGAGTCCCTTATCTTCTCAAGGTGTGAAGTTCTTGCTTCGCTCAGTGCCTCCAGCATAGCTGATTTTATCTTCTTCAGACTTGAGTGCAGTACTTCAAGGCGGAGGATTTTCTTCCCAAGATCTTCTGTAACGACTCCTTGCAGTTCTTTCTCTAGAGCCATGAGGGACTCTTTCTGCTCCAGCAGCGCCGATCTTCTGATTTCTAGCTCCCTTTTCTCCTGGCTGATCTCACCGTATTTCCTAACTATGTCTCTAGCCCTCTGCAGGTCGCTGATAACTTTCACAGACTGACCAAGCGATGAGATTTCCCTTTCGAGCTCCCCTATCTGACTAGTAAGAAATTCGATCTTTTGCTTATTCTTATCTGCCTGCTCAACCTGCTTCCGCTTTTCGTCGAGCTCGTCTCTTATCGTCATAAGTTCGTAGCTGTGCTTCTTGTATTCCTCATCATAATCCTTGAATCTTGATAGAACGTTTGGGTCCAAGAGTGCTCCACAAAGAGGACATGTTACCAGTTCCTCTAGCTTCTTTCCTTCAATATCCAAAGTTTGCATGGCAGCTTCCAAAAATGTTACTCGCCTTTCGACAGCATCGCGTTTTAATTGCAGTTCGTTCAATTCATCTTTTGTTGCTTGGTCATATGATGGAAGTGAAGCCCTCTGCTTCCTGTAACTTTCAAGCAACGCTTGCTTAGATTGCATCATAGCTTCTGCTTTTCTGGCCTCTTCTTCAGTTTTCTCGATGTTCTGTGCCCAGAGATAGTCCTTGATAAAAGAATCGGCGTGCTTGGCATTCTCCTTGAGCTTTGCTTCTATAGGCTCAATGTTGGCCGTAATCTGCTTGAGCCTCTCGGAGGTTGTTTTGTTCTCTTGGGCCTTGTCCACTAGGCCCCTCAACTCGTTAATCTTTCTTTCAACTGGCAGGATCGAGATTTCTGTTGCTATTTGGTTGTATTCTGCAAGGCCTAACATTGCATCTATTCTGACAGACTTTTCTGCCGTTGCTCCAACAAATAATGATGCTATCTGCCTGCCTTCAATGAACATCCTTGCATCATAGGGAGGCATTTCTGCAAGGCTAGTACTGATTGTGGAGGAGGACTTTCGTTTCTTTCTGCGCTCAATCGTGTCAGTTTGCCCGTTGGCCATCGTGACCTTTACCCACATGAAATCTGAATCGACATTGATCAAATCGTCCAAAGTGAGCCCTGCAGGCGCAGAGCCCGTAAGGCAGTAGAATATCGAAAGCAGTTTTGATGTCTTGCCGGTTCCCATATCCCCAGAGAATACTGTAAGGTTGCTGAGAGAAAAAGACTCTTGCAGCAGGCATCTAAAGCCTGCAAGTTCTATTTTCGAAATCTTCAATTCTGCAACGCCTCGGTAATCTTATCCTCCAGAAGGTCCCTGATCTTTGAAATTGGGCTCTTCAGCAGTTGGGATGCTAGTTCGAAATCCTCCTTGCTAAGCTTCTTCTTCAATGCATCCTCTACAGAACTCATAGGTTCATGCTGATTCGGTGCTGTAGCAATTAAGCGTTGTATCGGAAACGAAATGACTTCTTGTCAACGGTAGAGCTCAAAGTTTAAACCCCTCACCGTTGGGGTTCACCTGCTCATTGACAGCTTTAGCATACAATGACATACTGAAGGCGAAGGAAACCCTTGCAGATGTCACCAGAAAGACGCCGCTTGACTTTTCTGCTACGTTTAGCACTCTTACTGGATCGAAAATTTATCTCAAATTAGAGAACCTGCAAAAGACGGGCTCATTCAAGGTCAGGGGAGCCTACAACAAACTTGCCAATTTGAAGAACGATGAAAAGAGAAGGGTGATTGCGGCTTCGGCAGGGAACCACGCTCAGGGAGTTGCTTTTGCAGCCTCAAAGCTGGGGATTCTGTGCACCATAGTCATGCCCGAAATGGCCTCACCTGCAAAAATCGCTGCAGTTTCTTCTTACGGTGCAAAGATAGTCTTAGCGGGTTCGACCTTCGATGAATCACTTCCCAAAGCCATCGATATAGCAAAGGAAACTTCTGCAACGATGATACATCCTTTCGACGATCCTTACGTCATAGCAGGCCAGGGAACCGTAGGTCTAGAATTATTGGAGGATTTGGAGAAGGTCGATGCTGTTGTGGCTCCAGTCGGAGGAGGAGGCTTGATTTCTGGTCTCGCTTTGTCAATCAAAGAGAAGCACCGCAACGTCAAGATCGTAGGCGTTCAAGCTGCTGCAGCACCATCGATGGTAACTTCGGTGCAGAATGGCAAGATAACGAACATAATGATGGAGAGAACCATAGCAGACGGTATAGCGGTAAAGAACCCCGGTCAGTTGTCCTTCAAGATAGTCAATGAAT
>CAZXXP010000010.1:0-9751 GCA_964644785.1 uncultured Nitrosopumilales archaeon
AACTTCCTTGATTACTTCCTTTGCTGCTGATGCCTTATCAGATAACCCATAGGCCATGATTGCGCCAGGTACGGTAGAACCTACACCGCCACCCAGTCCGAACCAGTTGTGTCCACCGATGATCCTGAAGAGCTTTACCTTGCCATCCGCGTCCGCGCCGATTGTTGGTTGGGTAACTGTTGAGACACCCAAGTTAGCCTCATAGACTACCTTTCCAGTATCCGCGTCCCAAGCTCTGTTGAATCCATCGACTGCAGCGCCCCACACTAGACCTCCTGACACTATGAGTCCTCCTCTGAATCCCTTCTGATCAATGAAATACTTCCATTTCAGCTGACCGGTATCGAGATCCCACGCGTTGATTGTTGAGTTTATCTTGGGTATGAATGGAGGAGTTCCTGCGGGCCCTGATGCAAGGCTTACTCCCCTTACTTCGGCATTTCCGACCTTAGACCATGTGGGATCGTTAAATGTTGCTGCGTATACCATGTTCCTTACTGGATCATATGCGATGTCTGATTCTAGACATCCAGTTGCCCTGCAGTTCATCCAGAATGAATCTTTGCTTGGATAGTTTGTCCATGGTTTTGTCATGAGCTCCTTGTTCCTTGGATCAAGAGTCACACCGTTCCATTCTTTGTTGCCCAGCAACTGCTCAGGTGTCCTCTTTATGTCGGGGCTCTGGAGGAAATGTATCAGCTCCCCAGTGGCTGCATCAAGTACATGCACAACTCCGTTCTTGCAGCCCTTTATGACCACTTTCTTGCTCTGTCCCTTTATCTTGGCATTTGCCAGCACTGTGTTCCATGAGCAATCGTAGTCCCATAGATCATGCGCCGTAGTTTGGTGAGCCCATGTCATCTCACCTGTCTTTGCATTAAGAGCAATCACTGACGCACCAAATAGCCGGAATCCTGGATCAAAAGTTGCGTTCCAATCAGGTCCTGATTGAGCAGTTCCGAAGTACAAGGTGCCAGTATCCTGATCTACAACCATATTGCCCCATACATTGCTAACGCCTGAATTGAACCTCATGTTACCCCTGTCATTTTTCAGCAAGTCCTGATCTAGTGTACATGATTTTATACCCTGTATCCATATCTTGTTGCAGTTTTGAACAAGCCAATTACCCCAGTCCTGCTTCTCCTTCACGAATGCAGGCTTGCATGTTACAGGGTCGCCACATGGCGGCATGTAGAAAAACCTCCACTTTACTTGGCCTGTATTCAAATCTATACCCTCCACATATGACCTTCCGCCCCATGTTCCTTCACCTGCTCCGCCAATTGCCCAGATCATTATGTTCTCTTTAGTGTAGAACGATGGAGGATGTCCTCCAGCACCTGCATAAAAGCCAGAGTTAGTTGGAATTCCCATTCCTTGAGGGCTGTCCAATGGAATTTCTCTGCACAGGTTAGTGTAATTCTTTACTGATTTCCCCGTCTTTGCATCCAATCCTGTTACTTGACACCCAAAGTCGTTCATCCATATCTTGCCATCGACATAGTGTATGCCGTGAGTATGGCCGAGCTGGTATCCTGTTAAGACTGGTAGCGAACTATTTATGTTTCTGTTGTCGAAAGTCGATAGATATCTCCATAGCTCTTTTCCTGTCGCGGCATCTAATGCGACTATCATCTTGCTGTTGAGAACAACATACATGACACCATCAACAACAAGAGGAGGACCCATCGATCCTTCTTGAACGGTGGCAAAGCCCTGGAGTCTATTAGACTGTTGGGAAACCGTCGGGATTGGATAAATCCACTTCAGTTCTAAGGACTGAACGTTGTCCTTGTTAAGTTGAGTCTGAGGGTTATAGTTTTGTCCCAACGCATTACCATTGAGATATTCCCAGTTCTTTTGTTCTCGAGGCAGTTGAGAAGCCTGAGCATCTGCGGTTTTGATCGCAGGGGTTAGCATTGCGAGTGACGACAGCAGCATTATTGCGGCGAGTATTAAGGCAGCAGCATCCTTCCTTAGGATCCTGTCATAACCATTCATATTGTGCCGAGCTCCAAACTCCTAATTAAGCATTCTCGAATATCGTATCTTATTTCTAAAATCCTAATTGTAGCGCACCAGATCTTATCATTAACCTGGCGAGCTCACACTATTTTCTGCCCTAATCGGTTCAATAATTTGTATGACGCATGGTGGGAGTCCCACCAACATTGCGACCCTCGCCAAGAGTCATGCTCGTGTGGGGAGTGATAACGCTAATCTGGCATCAGTTTTGTGAGGTTTGTTTTAACTTGTTTGAATAAGTGTTAACCCTTGCTTGATTTAGCTAATCCCATTAAGAGTTGGTGGATAGGCAGGTCTGTTTCATGGCTCGTCAAGTTGTCCATGGATCTCCCATGACACCATGCACCTACCCCATCTGAAACAATAGGGTGAAATTTCTAAATACTCGTTAAAAAATAGTAAAGGGCCCTCCATCGAGGGCTCTATGCCTTCTTTCTTCTGCTGAATAGTACCCCTGATATGACTACCAGCACTACACCTATGCCTATGGCAGCATAGGATATCGGACTGATACTTTCTACTGTCACAGTCTTTATGACTTCCCTGGGTACTTCTTTGATTACTTCTTTAGTTACTTCCTTTATGACTTCCTTACCTGGAACTTCCTTTATGACTTCCTTGATTACTTCTTTAGGGACCTCCTTGATCACTTCTTTAGTTATTACCTGAGGCTGTGGTAGTTTATCGGGCAGACCGAAGGCCATCAGTGTCCCTTCTATAGGTAGTGCTGACGCACCAAGTCCTCCACCACCGCCTACGTGCATGAAAATTCTATATTGACCATCTTTTGTCGCTCCTACTGTAGGCATGACACTAACTGGTATTCCGAAGAATCTCTCGTGAATCAGCTTTCCATTATCCGCATCAAAGAACTTTAGGTTGCCATCGTTGCCATACGCTAGTACCATCCCTCCTGTCACCATGACACCTCCTCTGAATGTGGTTCCGTTATATGTGGTCGACCATACTATCTTTCCAGTAGCGGCATCTACTGCGTTGATCGTAGTGTCGATAACGTATTTCTGGTTCGGGAATTGTGTCCTCGGACCTCCTGCCACTCCATTGTTAAAGAAAGGGAAAACATTTCCGACTTTATGGGTGTTCATGCTGTTGAAAGTAGCCACGTAAACGCGCTTTCCGTCATATGCGATGTCTGATTCAAGGCAGGTTGTATAGCAGTTTATTACGAATGGGTCAGATTTACCTAAACCCTTCGGATAGTTCATCCATGGTTTGCCCATGTCCTGCTTTGTAAGCCGACAACAGGCTTCTGGATCTTTTGGACTGTTGTTTTTACCTACGCCGTAGTACGTCTCAATGTTGTTCCCCCCTCGAATGGTGGACGGAAAGTCCTGGACCCAGTATGGCTGACCAGTAGCTGCATCTAGTGCATAGACTATTCCGTTCTTGCATCCTTTGATATATGCCTTCTTTCCTTGCACTTGCCCTAATATACCGTTCCATGAGCAGTCATAGTCCCATAGGTCCCGGACCACAGCTTGATACCACCATACCATTTTACCAGTTTTGACATCAAATGCAACGAAGCCGCTGCCATGAAGGCCGGGGCCATACTTGTGTGTCACGTTTGTATAGGGTCCTTGATCGCCCCATGCTAGGTACACTATGCCAGTCTCTTGATCAATGGGAGAGTTGCCCCACACGGCTGACCCGTGTTGGCTAGCAGTGTGCGCCTTTCCAAATGTCTTTGATCCTGGCACAAGATCCATCCCATCGTTCTTGATTGCTTCAGGATCGACATCTGTGCATTTAGTTGCCAGATAGGTTGGTGCCTTGTCTCTTGCTGGATAGTTCACACTCTCCAAGTACTTCGGATATTCAAAGTACCAGCCGTTGCCATTGACCTTCTTACACTCGTTAATGGCCCAATCAGGATCGCCTTGAGCTGGAGGAGCCGCGGGTTCTCGGTACAATCTCTTTGGGTTCTTTGGATCGCTCATGTCAAATGCAGTTATCATGCTTCTTCCACCGGCACCGCTAGCTCCCGAAATTGGATAGAACATAATGTTGCCAAGGAATTGCGGAGGATGCGTAGCAAGAGATGAGTAGTACCCCTGGTTGCCCAGAGTGCCGATAATACCCTTACTCGGGTCTCCGAGTTCTGCCGTCGTGCCGCATACTTGTTCTGGACCCAACTTCCATACAACTTCCCCAGTTTTCGCATCGAGAGCATAAAGGAAGCAGGAACCAATTGAGCTGCTTATTAGCCAACCTTGAGCACGATAGTAGTTCAGCGCATGCACATGTGAGAGCGATACTGCGATACCTGGGAAGACCAGCTGGAGGAATGGATAGGGAGCCAGTTCTGTGTTTATGTCGAGCGTACTCATCCCCTTGCTTGCCCATATCAGTTTTCCGGTTGATACATCAACTGCGATTACTCTCCTGTCATTAAAGGCAATATATGCTACACCGTCCACTACTATAACCGGGGCCCCCGAGCCGTAGGCTGGGGCTAGCTTAGCGTCAGCCGAGGGTCTGGTGTATGGATAGACCCATTTCGTTTCAAGATATTGTACGTTGTCCTTTGTTATTTGTTTCTGGGGACTATAACCGCCGCCATTGGGGTCATAATTTACATATTCCCAGTTTCCTGTTGGTACACTTGGAGATGCTCCTCCAACTGGTGGACCACCAGGATCGAATGCATTAACCTTTGTTGAGGTTAGTACTGCTACAGATGATGCCAGTAGAAGCGTTGCCGTTAACAGACTCAGTAAACGTTTGAGTTGAGTCATATGTGTGGCATCTCTTGCAATTATTTAAAGCTTGTATGGAACTTGGGGGTTACTCCTATGACTAGCGCGCGGGCCGGCGAAAGATCGTCAACTCCTGGAGCTCGAGAGACGTCTCAGAGTATTAGCTTCCACCTGAAATCAAGTGATTTCATACCAAATTGGTCAATCGAGCTTCAGGCTCGCGTCGCTCCAACTCATATGCAATAACTTCCCTCTGCAAGGTGCAATCCCGACCTAAAGTTGGGTGTCCACCCCCCGCACCTAAATACCATAATGCAATAACAGAATAAGATCAACCCAGGATAAATTGCAAGTCGAAGGACGCTAGATCAGTATCAGAGCTTCTGGCTCACACCCATCAATAATCCCTTATGAGCATCATGTAGTTTTCGGCATACAATTTCCTCCTGATGGAATTAGGTCCGAGGGAGAATCAGCCACGTAGTAATGCAGATCTGAACAAAATGAATTGCAGGTAGCAGGAAAGGTCTTCGATTGCTTGGATAGAAACGGACATGAGTCATGGAGGAGCGGCAAGTTAGTTAATCCATTAATCGCAATTGTTCTGGGTATCCTAAAACAAGTTATGGCTCGATGAAACTTTCATGTGCTTCAAACATCTCACAGTTCTTATCTCAAACTTAATTTTCAGCCAGCTTATCAGGAATCTTACCCATACCACATGGCGCGCCAATAACTGTTCTTGTTACACACAAAGCTCGCCTTTCAGGGCGGCTAGTTCATTTAGCTACTCCATTCACCTGACCTGCAATTGCCTGGTGTAATGTTTGAAGGACGATGACCCCGGTTACGCCACAGAATACCATGAAGCGACCAAGCACTCAGAACTAAGCCTGCAAATGTCCGTCCACTATCTGGACTGGGACAACAAGCCACGGGCCTTCAAGGTGTACACGAACCTGCCTTCGATTCCTCTGCCGCGAGATATCCCCCGACCCGATCAAGGTGCGCTGAAATGCGTAGGACAACTTGGGTCCTTTAACGAGGGTAAAACTATTGACATCGCTAGATTGGCTGAGATCCTATTTTTCTCAGCAGGCATCACTAGAGAACTTAAACATCCGTCTGGAAGGTATTTTATGAGAGCGGCTTCAGCGACTGGTGGCCTCTACCCGATCGAGCTTTATGTTGTCAGTAGTGATATCCCAGGCTTGAGCGCGGGAGTCTACCACTTCGGACCTGGTGATTTTGCTCTTACCGAGCTCCGTTCTGGAGACTACAGAAAGCTGCTTAGTGATGCTGCTGGAGGAGCTTCTAGCGTGTTTACCGCTCCTGTAACGATAGTATTCACGTCCATGGCATGGAGGAATTCATGGAAGTATCAAGCCAGATCATACCGTCATTGGTTTTGGGATTCAGGCGTAATAATCGCGAACCTGCTAGGAACGACCATGTCAGAAGCGCTTATGACTTCCCTGCTGTTGGGCTTTAAAGATCGGGCTGTAGACCACCTGCTAGGCCTGAAGGAGAAAGAAGAGGCTACGGTTGCCTTGATGCCAATCGGCGTGGGCCAAGCTGAGCCACCCAGATCAAGCCCTGAAGTGCCATCAATAAAACCTGCTGTTCTTCCGCTCTCAAAAGCGCAGGTTGAATATCCCGAAATTTGGAAGATTAACGAAGTATCCTCACTCAAAAACGGCGAGGAAGCGAAAACTTGGGTCGATTCTGTTGCCTCGTTCAAACCGAGACAACTTTCAGGTGGTGGGTCCGTTTTCGCACTCGAATCGCTTACTGAACCCCCTCCGAGCAAACTCTGGGAAGTGATAGTACAACGCGCTTCGACCAGACGATTCGCCAAGCTTCCTATCTCCTTCACAGACCTTTCAGCTATTATTTTCTACTCGACGCGGAGCACTCCAGCTGATTTCCTAGGAGAAAAGGGGAGCCTAATTGAGACGTATTTTATAGCTAATGCGGTGGAGGGGCTTCCGTCTGGGGCTTTCTATTTTAATCCTCAAGACAATGCTTTAGAGCTACTCAAAGCTGGAGAATTCCGAACCGTCTCGGGGTATCTCTGCCTTGGACAGCATTTTTTCTCACAGGCCAGTGTGGTATTCTTCCTTATGGCAGATCTTAATGCTGTTTTCCAATCTTTTGGAAATCGTGGCTATAGAGCGGCTCAACTCGAGGCAGGAATAATTGCGGGCAAGCTATACCTCTCAGCGTATTCTCTAGGCCTCGGAGCCTCAGGGTCCACCTTCTTCGATGATGCGGTCACAGACTTCTTCTCTCCACATGCTCGGACCATGAGCAATGTGATAGCAGTGGGTATAGGAAAACCAGATTATGTGGCTCGCCCTGGCAAGATCATGACAGCTAGGCTAACGAGGGAACAGCTGCTCACTGACCAGTTCTAGCTATGTATCTTGATTGAATGTCTCTGCCAGGCCTTATTTGTAGTTCTTGGAGCCTACCACGTTTGACTTTGTGCGCGCGCCATTGGGAATGAGTATACATACCATCCTCTTGATCCAAATAGTATGCCCAAAGTAACAAGAGTGAGTGCCATAACCCTCAGGGTCTCCGAAATGGGCAGATCGATGAGATTCTACCGTGATCTTCTTGGGTTAAGGGTCCAACACGGAGGTGATGAGGCATACTTCTCATCCCTTATTCTGGACGGCTTCTTCCTGAACTTGGAGCTCAGCAGGAAACCAGAGACCGCTTGGGGGAGGATAATCTTCTACTGCGATGACGTAGGAGAGATGTACTCATATCTAAAGGCAAATGGATATCATCCTGACGAGCCCAAAGATGCCCCGTGGGGCGAGAGGTTCTTCCACATAAAGGATCCCGATGGGCACGAACTCTCTTTTGCTGAACCCATAAATGACTTGCCCCAGTAGTCTCGGAGGCTACTGAAGTTGCATGATCATGAGGCACTTGTCGACTGCTCCTGACATCTGCCTAGGACCTCCTCTGTTACCATGAAAAGGTAGTGCGCGCTATTTCCCGACTACTCGATTAGCCTTTCATAATTCACAGAACGGTAAAAATGACATTTTCGTAGCCCAGTTCAGCGATACTGGAAGGACTCTCATCTGCTCCACTTTGGTGGAAATAGTGAGGATAACCTATGATCTGGTGGTCGATGCCAATGGAAAGGTATACGTGGTCTGTCAGACATTCTGCCCGAACTTCCCAACATCTGCACCAGCCTTTGAAACTCCTCTAGGTAGCGATGCGCGAATGGTAGCCAGTTGTGGCTGGGAGTGAGCTTTCACTCTGGTAGGTTGATGCGCACGCATAGAAATACTTGAATGGAGTGTTTGCGTCGATCCAACAGGATAGATAGAAATGCGTGATCTTGTTTCAATGAATGTGGAATTGCCAAGCAAGAGTGAGGGGAGGAGCACAACAGGTTTCATCGTTAGGCCTGCAGAGCGTAAGATGTACCCGGGGGTGATAGTCATTCATGCGATCTGGGGGCTAGTCGACTTCATTAGAGACGTGACGGCCAGGTTTGCTCGTGAAGGATATGTTGCACTTGCGCCGGACCTCTTCAATGGAAAGACCGCATCTAATCTTGAAGAGGGGATGAAGATCAAGAGTGAGTTCTCGGAGGAAAAGTTCCTTGGAGACCTCATGGGAGCGGTAGCGTTTCTGAAGAGTCATGAATACGTATATTCTAGTAAGATCGGATCGGTCGGCTTCTGCATGGGAGGGACGCTTTCTCTCCTTCTTGCTTGTCGTGATAAGATTGATGCCTGTGTAGTCTTCTATGGCTGGAATCCAATGCCAATAGCGCTATTGAAGAATCTCTCCTGTCCTATATTAGGTAATTATGGGGGCGCGGACACAAGAATACCTGAGGAACACATCAATATCCTCAAGGAGACACTCACCAACTATGGAAAGACTTTCGATATCAAGACATATCCGGGTGCACCTCACGCCTTCTTCAACGAGACCTTGCCGAGCTATAAGGATGACGAAGCAAAAGATGCTTGGAAGAGAACCTTGAAACACTTTGAGAAGTATCTCAGAGATTAGAAGCGCGCGCTGGACAAGAGGTCTCATGATTCAAACATTCGTCCATTCTAGCAAAGCTTAATCGTTATCAGGGACCGAGACGATGTTCGCCGTGTTGGGATGACACTGAGAGATATCCTGTCCAACAAGCCGGTAATCTACGAGGTTGTGCCTCCTAAGCTTGGTACGAGCGAGACAGAGATACAAAAACAGATAGAGCTCATGGAACGGGTCTTGCATGATAGAAGGATAGACGCGTTAGACCTTTTGCGTGATAACCACCCTGGAGATGTTGGCCATGCGCTACTTCCCCCATCCTCATCCCCTTGCCTCGTAGCTTGCTAGAGGAGCAATCCCTTGCTTCCCATGATCCTCAGGTTGACCAGCCCCGAGACTATATCGGTCATCACGTCGTAATGCCCGAGCCTGTTCCTGAACTCCTGTCCGAAGATGTTGAATTTCTTCCCCCTCGATATCATGTGCTCCACCACCACCCTGGCCTTTGAGAGTTCCCTGTTGAAGCTCTTCTGCTCCTGCGTGAGCTCCTCCCCCTTCTCGCCCCTGTGTCCTCTCCCCTTGCCCTTCCTCTTGAAGGGATGGACGCAGTTCAGCTCCGGGAAGTCGTTCGTGACGCCCTTGTATCCGAGGTCGAAGACCCTCTGAACCTGCCTGTGAAGGTCGGGGTGCCTCTCCCTGTAGACGTCGAGGTCGTGCCTCCTGCCTCTCGCGTGGTTGGTCCTGTGGACGATGAGACCTTTGGAGGTGACCGTGAGCTGGGTCTTCACGGTGTGCCGCTTCTTTTTGCCCTAGTGGCTCTTCCTCTTCGCCTTGTTCTTTGGTCGAGGAATCTCCTGCTCGGTGGCGTCGATGAAGGCCTTGAAGCCAGGGAAGAACTCCTCGACCTCCTCCATAGTCCTCAGCCTCCTCGTTAGCTTGTGGACCTTCTTCGGTATCGGAATGCACCTCCTCAC
>CAZXXP010000010.1:9790-21646 GCA_964644785.1 uncultured Nitrosopumilales archaeon
AAGGTAGCGTATATCCCTCCAGACGTTGCTCCCGTCCAGGTCGACGAGGAAACCGACCAGCGCGAGTGTCGTGTAGAGCCGGTAGTAGACGAGGAGCATGAGGAGCCTTTCCCTGAGAGGCAGCTTGAACTTGCCTCCGCCGCCCACGTCTCTCTTCCTTTTCGGCCTGAAGAGTCTCTCCCTCTCCGACTTCTCGTAATCCGGTCTGATCCTCTCATAGAGGGAATCGAACTCCGATACCTCAAGGCCGGTGAAAGACCTGAAGGAGTGTTCCATCTTCGCAAGCTTGGAGTATCTCAACATCAGCTCGTCGAGAACGCTCTATCAGGCAGAGAGCAAATCGCCGAGTGCCAAATGAACTCGATTAAAGGGTGAAGTTACTATCACGCAAAAGGTCTGTTAAACATTCCTAAGCTCATGGAGAGGCGGGTAGTGAATGGACTGCCATTGTACATTCCTACTTCTATGCCTCCCGAGGAGTATGCGTTGTAAATCGGTGGGCCAAAGGAAAAGATCGTCAACTTAGTCTCTCCACGTCTGCCAAGAGATGAATTCATGCAGAGAATCCACGACCTAAGACAAAACGGGATTAGGAATCTGGTCTTGGTTGGAAAGGCTCGGAGGTCGGATCTCATGCCGGGCCCGAGTGTTGTCGAGGCTCTGGATCTCGTATCACTGATGAATCTGGGGTACCGTGGAGCAGAGATGGAAATGCTACCTGGAGGAATCTGCATATTCAACAGAGATAGGAAGACAGACCACGGATATGAAACTCAAAGTGAGGAGTTGAACGAGTACCAGAGGGTAGCGATAAAAGCGAGGCACGGTTGCAGATTTGTCACGGGCCAGATAAGCTTCGATTCGAGGGCTCCGATTGACTTCTTTACGGGATACAAGGCTCATTGTGAAAAAAGTGGAGAGAGGCCGATAAGCGTATTCGTGAGTCTTTCTACCATAAAGTCAGAAGGCATATTGTCGTTGTTCACGGAGAGGTTGGAGGTCTATGTGCCTGAAGAGACTACGAAGAAGTTATTGCGAGATCTGGATAGGATGGGAGAACTCTCCTTAGAGATATCGCCAGAGGTCTTCTCGGAGATAGTTGAATCGATAAAATCCAACAGGATTGATGTGCCGGTAGGTCTGCACATAGAGCAAGTTGGCAAGAACAGCGCTGACCTCTCGCTCGAACTTCTCGACAGAACATACCCGATTCTCAAGAGTCTATGACCGTTCCACTGAACGCGCGCCGTATCGAAGGCCCGCAATACAACATGTCCTATTCTAAAAAAGGTGAGCCACAATTTTGGCGCGCGCGCAGATAGGAAATTCGAGCGATTGATGTACGATGTGATGAAAGAATCTGTTTACAACTTCTGTCAGGTTCTTGCAAAAAGAAGGGGCGTCAGGCCCAGAGAAATGGTAGACATTCTGATTAAGCTAGCGGAGATAAACGGGTATGGCATGTCGCAACTTGTAAAGCTAGATTATGAAATGAAGGAAGCCATCTTTCACATGCGTCATCCGCCTTCCGAATTAATCGGAACAAACGAAAGGTAAGAGTTGCCGACAGGTATTGGGCTGGAATGCTCGCTGGAGGCGCGTCTTGGATTCTTGATGAAGATGTAGACGCTGTCGAAACTAGGTGCGTTGCTGATGGAAAAGAGTCGTGTG
Source organism: uncultured Nitrosopumilales archaeon (assembly GCA_964644785.1). Classification (GTDB taxonomy): domain Archaea; phylum Thermoproteota; class Nitrososphaeria; order Nitrososphaerales; family UBA57; genus VHBL01. Next base: position 11,462 of record CAZXXP010000010.1, read on the forward strand.
AATTCGTGGTAAATCCATCTAAAAAGTAGCGGAGGAAAATCCTATGCGGTCAAAGTACCCGTTGATCTTGGGAACAGAAACTACTTCTTTGCAGCTTTCTTTGCTGGTTTCTTCTTAGCCATAACGCACGATAATTTTTTCTTCGCTTATTAGCTTGATAGGCGCAGAATTATTGACAGCGTGCATATCAAAGTATGGAGATAACGAACATGACCCTTGTCAAGAACAGGGCATTTGCAAGCAATGAACTGGGTACCAACATGCGACATGAAATAGTAACTAGATTTTACTGCAATTGGTTTCTGATATTCCTGCACGGCATTCTCCATGGTTTTTCGGGAAAGAGCCATGTCCAGCTTAATCAACTGCTTCACCACATCATTCTCTCTATCTAAATGATACATCGTAGCCCGTCCAATGCGTCTTGTAACCTATACCGCTCCAGATTTTTCCAGTTCACGCCAGTACTTAAAACGTTACACGCCCCGTCTCGAGATTCTTTACAATCTCATTCTTGGAGTAGTCTGATAGAGGATTGTCCGAGAAAAAGTCTGTGATTCTTAATGTCGGACTTGCGCCAAGGTACTTCAGTAGCAGAGTCTCCATTGGTTTGTATCTGCTCATTCGATTATCAGTCCCTTATTCTTGATAACTACCCTATCCTTTTCCTCAATCTCTTTCATAAGTTTTGCAACTCGGTGCTTGGGCAGTACATTACTCTTCCACAACTCCCTTAGCAACAACGGCAGATTGATGTGGCTCACAGAATGCGATTTAGCCTCGGTCTCTACATTATGGTCGTTTGTTATCAACAAACAGTTCCTATACTTTGCTACAGCGATGCATTCTGCATCAGCCAAACCCAGTCTTCTTCTTTCTCTTAACTCTCTGACCAATCTCTTTTCAGACAGCTCAAGTTTGATTCTGGAGAACCTTATGGGTTCGGTGGAGATTATCCCCAACCTCATGCCTTGCCTAATTTCTTTAGAAACACTCGGAGTCAGAAGAATTGTGGATTTGTAAAAGAGCTCTTGCAGCAGATCGAGCTTGTTGATTTTGGCAAATGTAGAAAGAACATCTGTGTCGATTACAACATCCATTATCTCAGCTTTTGCATTAGTTCGTCTGCTTTCTTGATATCTTCCTTGCTTACCTTCAAGACCCTTCTGTAGCCCTGATTCGCTAATGTTTCTTTGAATTCAATTATGCCGATGTTGGCGATTTCGGCTGCCTTTCCCAAGGTTACATCACCATTCTTGTACAGCTCAACAGCGGCGGCAATCCTCAAATTCTTCTTGCTCTCAAGCATGTATCTCAGCGCATCCTTGACTACATCAGATTTGCTCGAGTAGTAACCAGACTTGACTAGAGCATCTATCTCTTTCTTCACCAGCTCTGGCAGACTATAACTTGAAGGCATCAAATCACCTATACTCTATTGATAACTGTTATCATAAATAGTTAACGTTTCGGCTGTCTACTGATAGTTCAAGGAAGAGCGAGGAGATAATTGCGTTCATGAAAAGATTCTTCCCTGGTGTTTAGCAGGTTATCCACCCTAGGGAAACAACAAACCTCACACATCAATTCTTACATTCGTAGCAACGGAAATCTTACTGACCTTCTCAAACCCATCAGATTTCCCGCCTTTTCAATTACCCTACATCTGCGTGCCACAGAAGCAATTGTCACATTCCGCTTGTCACTTCTTGTCCTTCGCATCCTGTCTTCTTTCAAATAACTCATCAACCCTAGTGCCATAATCTTCTAAATCTAAAGCACCAACGGTCGCAGCATCGGCTAGAAAAGAACTTAGATCATTTACCACTTTCTTGCTCAAGGGTTTTTCTATTGCAGTGAGGATATGTCCAAGCAACATGTAATTCAATGCAGTTGAGTAACTTGCATCATATCCGAGTTCTATTAGTCTCGCCCACGTTATTCGAATGTAGCGGTCCATTTTAGGATGTATTGCAACGGTCTTTTTGATGACCATGGTATGCTAGTATGGTTAGCATACTAATAATCTTTGCTTACCAGCAAGCTTGAAAAGCACCTTCATTCAGCGATTACGCACCAATTCTTACAAACGTGCTAACCGAAATCTTATCGACTTTTCAAATCCATCTCTCAACATACGTTACCTTCGCTCTTTTTCTTTTCAAGAAACTTGTAGCCTTTGCAAGACCGTCAAATGGTCACCCATCATTTCATTTGGTTCGCCAAATGCGCATCGGCAGGCGAGTCCACCATGGCCCAAACCTGTTTCTACTCAACTTGTAATTTACCGGTAAATTGAGGTTCAAATCCCCCCCCCGCATCTAAATTCTATATCTTACTAGCAGACTATGGTCATCTTGAAGTCAATGGGCATCGATTGCAGGGACGGGGAGGCTTACTGGGATACAGTGACTATCCGTTGCGGACGTATGGATGGGCTTTTCGTAGAGAAGGTGGCAAACAATTCTCCGCACAAGAAACAGGCAGAAAAATTATCCGTTGGCCAATCCGGAACAACAGACTAAATCGCTCGATAGGGAATAGAGCCGAACCATTCTCTTAAAGACATAAATAAGTCTCCAAGGTTCTGCGGAAGAAATTGTTAACCTCAAAGAAGAATGTAAAGACTCCAGACGAAACGAGGAAATTCGCAAACGGGAAAATTGATGTTGTGAAAGTCGCCGATTTCACGTTTGGGCTAGGCACGTTTGAACCAGGCTGGAAGTGGTCCAAGTCAGTCAAACCCATTGTCAAAACCGATAGTTGCCAAGCTCATCATGTGGGATACGCAATCTCTGGTCAAATGGCAGGCATCATGAATGATGGAACAAAATGGGAGATTGGCCCAGGCGATGTCGTTGACATTCCTCCAGGCCATGATGCGTGGACAGTTGGCAAGAAACCTGTCGTCCTCCTCGATTTCATGGGTGCAGCAGACTACGCGAAGAAAAAGTAAGAAAACTCCCGACCGACGCGCGGATCAGACATCTAGGCCGCGCGCGCACTACCGTTTGTCTTCATCATTAATTACAGTTAGAAACGCAAGACCGTGGAGATTTGCCATCGGCAACCTCAACATCTACGCCTGTTTTACGTGAGATCGATGAGATGATCATGGAGTTTACTAGGTCTATGCGACGGTGGGCTTGGATCAGACGGTTCGGGACTCTGGCTCAATTGTGACAATACGAACGGAATACAAACCGTTCCTGTTGCCTACAAAGACTCCAATCGCTACGGAGGTTTCAAGTGTGTTTGCAGAAATTCTCTTGACTCATAAAAATCTTGTAATGTTATTGATGTTTGGGGTATCCGCCCTTGCTTTGAGCCTAGGACTGCAAAATATACGAACACGATTCGAGCCTAAGGGTGAGCGTTAACCCCCCGCACTACAGGGTCATTGCAGGATTTGCATAATGTACACTCCTTCATATTTCCTTTCTGAAACTGCCATCACTCAAGGCTATGGTGGTGATGGATACTTCGGCGTTGCAGGATTGTCAGTCTTTTCTCAGGGCCTATACTGCTGTCAGTCTTGGCGCTCTCCACGCTGGATATGTCCCAGCAATCACACTGAGGACAACGGCCAAGAACCACGTAGACAGAACATCCTGGAGTGTGTAGATAGGCCGGATGTCCCATATTCTAAACTGCGCAGTTCGGGTAAGGAGCTCCCCCAAAAAGACTCCAAAGAAGACGCCCAATGTGGCTCCCAGCACCCCTATAATTACAGATTCTGCTAAAATGAGAAGAACAATAGCCCGGTTGGTAGCACCAATCGCTTTCAAAATACCCAACTCCTTGGTCCTCTCTGTTGCTGAGGTGAACAGCGTGGTGACTATCCCAACAGCTCCTACAAGCATCGATACTACTCCGATGCTGAACAAGAACACGTTGAAGCCTGAGAGGAAGCTTTGAAGTGTCTCTTGGACAGCTCTAGGCGTCGTCACTCCGATATTGTTTCCGTAAATGGCTCGTATCTCCCTTTCAACAGATGCATTCATGCCTGGGTTATCTGTCGCGGCAAATATCTGATCTAATTGACCTGACTTCTTCAAGAGAGAGTTTGCGGACTCGAGATGGATGGAGACAGAATTGTCATAGATTAGGTTACCCGTCTCCTTGATGATACATCTAACAACAAAGGTTCTTCTCTTGATCACAAGTTTCTGGGTGTTCCCAATCTGTTCTACGATCGAGGCCTCTGCTCTAACCAGACTTCCAACTGGCCAAAGGGCTGAGACTCTCCTGCAGGATGTGCCATGTTGTATCCTAGGATTATCCTTGTAGGATCCCTTCCGGGGACGAGCCCCCCGTATAGTCGGTATTACGAAAGGAAGTTTTGCGGGATCGATTCCTACCACTGTGGTCGATACAGTTCTTCCACCAGAGATTAGAATTATAGAAGATCTGTAACTCGGAATTACTTCCTTCACTCCATGAATGGGGTGGATCGCACTTGCAGTGAAGATGTTGTGGCACCTTAGGACTCACCTGTGGTAAAGCAGGGCCTGGCTGGGGGAGATTCTGGAGGGAGTGACGGTCAGTACGTCGGGAGCTAGAGACCTGAATTGCTCGTTGATAAAGAAGTCAAATCCTCTACCCAGACCGTTCAGGGCTGTGATTAGCGCTGCCCCTATTACAACCATCAATATTGTCAGGCTCGATCTTAGCTATCTTTCTCGAATTGACTTCATCGAATACCAAACAATTGTGGATAATTTCACTCTGACCCAAACCTTGGGTACCGATGGGAAATTTATATCTGCACATCAGCCCAGTCCTATTCCTAATATCTGGGCAGAGATCTGCCGGCATGGTGCCGATTAGGTAGTGTTTATAGAATGCGTTCTCATCTTTTGCAAGCTTACCTGCTGCTCACCACAAATTGGTGGCAATCATTAAGGGCGCCATACTCTTGCGCGGAGGGTCCCAGGAACCTAAGCGGAGAAGGAATGAACCTAACTCATGAGGGTTTATCGGTAAATTAGGGTTCAAATCCCACCGGGCCCGTAGAACTCCCATCCACAAAGTATTTGGGTTCAAGGAACAATTTACTCTGTGCAAAATGGAATCATGGCAAGTTGCTGCAATCGTTGCTATCGGGATTCTGGCTCTTGCCATTGGAGCAAGTGGCGGGTACTTTATCCCAAGAGTTCAAACTCTTGAGTCAGAACTGGACTCCTCCAAGAAGGATTCCATCGCTAGAGATAAGCAGATTGCCAATCTTACCAGAGATCTCGAATCTAGAAGTGGCGAAGCTCGGAGACTGCAGGAGCAAGTGGCTGGAATCCTATCGAAGCTTTCCCAAGAAGTCAAGCTTCTCGGTGACCTGACTCTGGAGAGGGACAATCTTGCCAAGGAGAGCAGCCGACTAAAGTCCGAGAATAATGGTCTGAGCTCTGCAATTCAAGACAAGGATAGACGCATCGCAAACCTGACCTCTGAAATCTTGGCGCTCAAGGAGGAGCTCAAGAAAATGCAGGATGCGACTAATCGAACAAAAGCCGTTGCACAATCAACCCAACCAGCAATACGAGAGGTGAACATTAGAGAGGGAGTACCAGCAAACTTCATCTACCAAGATGGGGCCCTATACATTGGTATAGCTGAACCTAATGTTAGCGCAAATCAAAGTCGTGCTAATCTTACGGATTATTTGCTAGCCCCTTACCCAATAATAAGGTCAGCCCTGCTATACACAAATGAGATCTCAAAGGCTCAGAAGGAGAAAGGGGTTTGCGGTTATCCGATAGGGTGCGATAGGTATCAGGTACGCCTAATGATCACTCTGTGGGAATTAGGCGATTACGTTCAACTAGTAAACGGAGTGAAATCCCCCAGCGAGCAGGCCGATGGAGGCTTACAGGAGATTGATTTTTATTCTGTAATCCAATATGAATCCGAGAGATACTATGTAGAAATCCATACGGCGTGGGGACTCTTGGAAGATCCTAGACAGTACCTGCCGCAAGATTTCGTGATGACGAGTTCTGTTGCTGAGGTACGTGTGGCACTAGATAATCGGAGTAAGGCCTATGTCCAGGCAAATCTCACGGATTCCAATCTGGCTCCTTATCCGCTAATCAAAAGATCTTTGAAAAATTTGGCCGAAGTCACACAGATTTGGGCAATAAAAACTAATAGCAATAGGGTAGGTGTGGGCTTCCTTGAACTAGGTCCTGACCAGCCCAGAGCAAGATTCAGTTTCACTGAACAAGAGCTAACTGATTTTATTAAGCTTGTCCGTCCGTACGAAATGAATTCCCGAATTGTGTACTCAAGAAATGAAGAAGATCTTCTCAGCACGGAAAAGCAGTTCTCTTCGGTAATCAGCCATAATGGGTTTCTATATTCGATAAGCATACGCGCCTACTGGATGAAGCCATGACAAATGGTTGGACAAATCAGCCCCAATCGGAGATTTGCTGATACCTATCGCGGGATGAAAGAGGTGGAGAATATGTTGAAAGCAGGTGACGCTAGGTATTTCGATGGATCAATAGTAAAGTGAGCCACGTAAACTCTTGACTGTCTAGCACCCTCTTGTTTAAAATCCCATTAATGAACCATAATAAGCCCTAATCCCACCGGGCCCGCTATCATTTGATACTGGGCGCGCGCGGACTTCGGCACAATTTTTTGTGCTGAAAGCAGACACCTGGTCCTGCTAGGTTGTTTGCCCAGAGACCGTCATAGCCTACTTCTTGGGGAAGAACTTTCGGTACGGCAGGAATAGACCTGCCAAGGCGACGAATATGAAAGCGAAATCAAGCTGCCAACCCAATCCACCGCCCGGAGTAGAAAGGAAACTATTGGCCAGTTGGATGACTACGAGAATCGGAATAATCCAGCAAGTGTACCAGGCCCACTTCTCGCCTCTCCTGTATGGAACGGCAGCAATCGCCATTATCATGACCCCGGTTGCAAGCATGAAGTTCCCAAGTTGCCTGTCAATCGACCCAATGTAGTCGAGGATTCCTGGAATCCGGGCAGCAATTTGATCCAAGGTCAAACCAGTGGTGACTTTGGCGGATGGAGGATCCGGAGATCCGCCTAGAAGCTGGCCTTGAGAGGCAATCGCAGCCAGCAGGCCGAATATGAAGAAGATAATCCAAGCATGTTTCTTGTAGGACTTTTCGGCCCTCAAACTTGTGTCTCACCAGCATCGAAACGCCACAACCAAGCGGCCAATACGAACTGCAGAGCGATGATGCCGAGGATAAATAAGTATCGCGAAGAAAAATGTTGATTGAGGGGCAATGATGTTGATTATGAAGAGGAGCCCGGATGTGATGCCTGGAAGTCCAACCCAAATCGCCAGCCTAGGCGCGCGCGCTGGACCTCTCTCTTTCTGGCCTAATGTTGTCCAACTTTGAGCCTTAGAAGAGATATTGAAATGGCGACAAACCAAGCCGAAAGGACAAGATTGCCCGGAAATGTCAATCCGTTCGGGAGACTTAGCGGAACTGCCAGGGTGTTGAAGACGTGCAATGAACCAGCCGTTACGCCAACCCAACCTATCCAATGCGCAAAAACTCTGGTCTTGAGGAGAACAATAGAAAAGAAGAGTAGCCAAGCCGCCTCTGTCCAGTACATGAGCGAGTTATACAAGATATCCCACAGCCTGAACAAAGATAACGCCGAGGCCTCCAGACCGCCCTGTGCAATTGCGCTACCTGTAGTCGCATGACTTCCTGCAATGGTGATGAGGGTTGACTGCAAAGCGAATTGAGTTATTACCAGTGGCGCCTCGACAAAAGCCGCACCGACCGCTGCTAGCAGCCAGAGCTCGGTTCCAGAAGACGACGCAGCATCTTTTAGCGCGTACCGTAAGGCTAAAGCAAATATTACTAGGAAAAGCCCGGTTAGAGCCCCGTACCAGAAAATGCCAACAAAAGCGGGGTGATTATAGTATCGAAGGATCGCGTTGACATCGACGGTGCCGGAAATGCTTTCTCCAGCAATCATGGATGGAGCCAAATTAACGGCAAGGGCGCTTGCGACTAATATGAGACCGGTTATTCCCCCAACTCTTCTGTAAGTGCCAATCATGTACACTTTTTGGCAAGATCGAGGAATCTAAACCATCCTAGAACCTAGGTTATGAAATGTGACAAACTTAAATTGAGATTGTGCACACTCGAGCTCTAGGCTCACTGAATTGGACACACTAGACACCAAGATTTTTCGAGAGCTGGTCCAGGATAGGAGCGCATTCACCACATCCGATATCAGAAGATCATTCAGACTCGTGTCCAAGAAGCTGGATATTGATGAAGTAACAGTTCGCAAGAGGATTAAGAAAATGCAAGGAAGCGGTTTCTTGCAGTACTGGATGGTACTGGTAAATCCCCGGCTTTTGGGGTTGGGAATAGCTCAGCTAATGTTCGACGTTTTGTCTTCTTCCGCCAAATATGATTTGATCGAGAAACTCAAATTGCTGCCGGGCGCATTCGTCTTGGTTGACTGCTTCGGGAGTTCTATGTACTTCTCGTTCTTTTACCAAGATGAGACTTCTCTTCAGAGGCAGGTTGAGCTCGTCTCGAAGATTACAAGTGCCAAGAACATGGTCTTCAGGAGTACACCTATTCCAGAGTGCAAGGTTAAGTTAGCTGTAACTGATTGGCGAATAATAAGAAGCCTTCACAAAGATCCTCGCAAATCATACGGCAGCGTAGCAAAGGAGCTTGGCGTATCGAGCAGGACTGTCAAGAGAAGACTGCAAAGAATGGTTGATGAAAAAGCTGTGTTCGTAGTTCCAAGCATGAATCCTGGGGCCCTGGATGGAGTCATCCAAGCGGATCTTCTAGTCTCGCATGAGAATCCCAGATCAAAGGCAGAGACCGACGGGAAGTTTATGGATTTGTGGGATGACCATGTGGCAAGGGCAGAGATTGGTGATAAGGAGTATAGCTTCTTCAATCTCTTCGTTAAGAACGTCTCTCAAGCACATGAGGTCTTGGACTGGACAAGACGGCAACCTGGCGTTAGAAGTGCAAGGATAGACCTTGTCCAAGATCGCATCGAACTCTATCCGTTGCTCAGCGGAGAACTCGCAGAGAAACTGAGGCAGTTCTCAGTCACCCCGGTAAAATTCGAGCATCGTTAAGAAGCTCAGCCCTGCACTTTAGTCTCTACTAATTTCCGGCGAACGAGAGTATGTCCTTGGAAGGCCGTACAAACTAAAGTGCAACTAGCGTCCCGGGTATGAGTAGTCAATTACCCCAGAAGAATTGGTCTCTTCAAGACGCTTTTGAATCTTGACCCACCTAGAGAATAGACGATTTAGGAACCAAGCGAGATTATTCTGCTCTATGGAAAGGCAGTTGAATTTAAGGGTCAGGACTAGTTGGTCTACCCAGAAACAAGATGGCTCCGTTGACAGTTTGAATTGGACGGACTTGAACCCATTTGTATTCAAATCCCACCGGGCCCACATCATACAATTACCGCATGTGGGAAAATAGGGGAAGGACATTGGGCAAGGACATTGGGCAAGTCAACCTAAGCTTGCGCAGAATCCGATTAGGGAAAATGGTTTTCGGAAAACATAAATCTCTCAACACGGCTTACTTCCTGTCATCTTTTTGAACAGAGAATGCTCTATGCCAACAATTTTGGCTATTCTCTTTGTGGAAAGTCTCATTTTCGTCTATGCGGCAGACACAGCCAAGAATGGCTTGACTGGTAGAACTCACAACCTCTTAAACGGAAAGGAGCCCTATCATAGAATTAGTAGGGGATATTGTACTTTGACGTAACTAGCACCCTGACGATGGGAAGAAGCTTGCGATATTGTCTGGAACAATGATAATTCTGACGGTACTGGCCATATACACAGGTGTCAGCTTGCTTCAGGAAAATAACCACTGGGCCAATGTCAAAGGTTCGACATCCCAACTTTACGGTCTGTTCTTTGAACAATTTGGCTCGCTTGCTCATTAGGTCATAGGATCAGAACCCCAAAAAGTGCTAAGCACTTCGGTCAACCATTTTGCACTGCACTGTGCTCTACCGTTTCTATTCAAACCGACTGCGATTTATGCTAGCAGAATAGAGCAAGCGCAACACTCAGCGATGGCCTGGAGAAAAATTCAAGGGCCTGGTCCATGCATCATCGTTAGCAATGATTAGCATCGATGCAAGCGTGGAAAAAGCGTTTCTAATTGGGTACTATTTTCA
>CAZXXP010000011.1:0-2205 GCA_964644785.1 uncultured Nitrosopumilales archaeon
ATGGGCTATCTGCTCAAGATTCACTTTCCCATCTCGTCACATTCCCATGGACTGAGTCGACAAGTAGAGTTATTACTAGGACGGAAACGCCGAAACTTGCGGTTTTGTGAAGAATGACCCTTCGGCTTCATGATACACTTTCAGGCAGGAAGAAGGATTTCGAGCCAATCAGAAAGGGCGAAGTCAAAATGTTCGTCTGCGGCCCTACCGTCTATGACCATGTACATATGGGCCACGCTAGAACATTCATCTTTTACGATGTCTTGGCAAGATACCTGCAGAATCACGGGTTCACGGTAACATTTGTGATTAACTTAACGGATATTGACGAAAAGATATTCAACAGGGCAAATAGAGAAGGCAAACCACACGAAGAAATTTCAAAGCACTATGCGGAAGAGTTCAGGCAGACTCTAAAATTCTTGAATGTTAACACAGTAAGCAAGCTGGAAAGCGCAAGCGATTATCTTGAAGGCGCAATTCTGCAAGTGAAGGCGATACTGGAGAACGATGGAGCGTATGTTGTTGATGGTGACGTATATTTCGACACCTCCAAATTCCCTGATTATGGAAAGCTTTCTCACCAATCTCCTTTGGAGCTCAAATTAAGGAGGATAGAGCCTTCGCCAGAAAAGAGGAACCAAACAGACTTTCTGCTGTGGAAGAAATTCGAGGAAGATCCATATTGGGAGAGTCCGTTTGGCAGAGGTAGGCCAGGATGGCACATTGAAGACACAGCGATAGCCATCAGTAATCTTGGGCAGCAATACGACATTCATGGAGGAGGCATTGAACTTGTCTTCCCTCATCACGAAGCTGAAATAGCGCAGGCGGAAGTGCTGACTGGGAAGAGGCCTTACGTTAGATACTGGGTCCATACAGGGCTCTTGAAAGTTCGAGGGAGGAAAATGTCAAAGTCCATCGGTAATTACATTCTGATAAAAGACATTCTGGAAATATATGGTGCAAATGCAATCAGGTTGTTCTCTTTGTCCACTCATTACAGGCAGGAAGTAGACTTCAATGTACGGGCTCTGAAAAAGGCCGCTAAAGATGCAGAATTAATATCAAAAGCTTGGGCTACCCTTCAGAGAAAAAGTCTTGGTTCCAAGAATTTTGTGCGCACCTTTAATGCTTTTGAAAAGACTTTCTACAGGAGTATGAATGACGATGTTAATACATCCAAAGCCATTAAATCGGTACTATCTGTTGCAAAGATGATAAACGCAGAACCTGATTCTTTCGATGAGCACTCCATTTCGACGGCGAAGAGCCTTCTCGGGAAAATGCTAGAGATACTTGGAATTTCGGCATGAAGGTTTCGCAGAAAGAGATCGATAGGCTGGAGAAGAACGAGCATAGATTCTTCTCCCTTTGGAGCAAAGCAATAGATCTTGATTCAGCAAAGATGTTTCTGAATCGCAATTTCCTAGACGATCTCTTGTTCAACAGGGTTTCTGCAAGTTATTCAAGACGGAATCACGGCGGACTGGTGGACAGAGCTCTGACATATTTTCAGAAAGCAAAGATTAGCCCTACTTTCTTCATAGCCGAGCATCACACGAAACTCAGGCAAGAACTCCTCAATAATAGTTTCAAGACTGTAAATAGTTTTAACACAATGAAGCTGAAAGAGTTCGTACCATATTTAGGCAAGAAAACAGAAGTTTCTATTGTAGATGCGAAGAGTATTGCAGTTTGGATAGCTACATACATGAAGTCTTTCGATATTGGTGCAAGTTTCAAGACCGAGGTTAGCAATAGGGCGGAAAAATGCCTGAAAAGCAAGAATTGTGTTCTCTATGTTGCCCGAGTTGGTGGAGAACCTGCAGGCACGTCTTTGACGTATATCGAAGGAGGCGTTACAGGTTTCTATTGCATTGGCACAATCCCAAAGTTCAGGGGGATAGGAATAGCCTCTCAAATGCTAGGAGTGGCAATAAGTGGTGCAAGGAAGAGCGATTTGCAGTGCTTGCAGAACCTTGAAAGTGATAACATAAGAGCATTTTATGAAAAGAGAGGTTTTGAAACAGTTTTCGTAAAAAAAGTCTACCAGCGATGATCGCAAATAAACGACTTTACATATGCAGGATCGCTTGACTAATATCAGAAAGTTCGAGCTCCTTGTTCCTGCCGCTGTTATGTTGACAGGCCTCGCAGCGGCCTTCTATCTTTATTCTTCTGACAAATACTCGCTGCTCTATT
>CAZXXP010000011.1:2215-13336 GCA_964644785.1 uncultured Nitrosopumilales archaeon
CTGGCAAAATCCGGGGATTGCTCAACTCGGAACAGTGTGGCTTCCTTTGCTACACATTGCTCTGATTCCTGAAGCGCTTGACGACTTTCTTTTTACAAGTGGGCTGGCTGGGACCGTTATCAGTCTTCCATCTCTAACACTTGCATCGTTTTACATTACAAGGATGGCTTACCATTGGTTCAGATCGGAGAAGATTGCAGTTCTGACTGGGTTGATCTTTGCGCTGAATCCAAGCGTAGTCTATATGGGACTGGTTCCCATGCAGGAATCGCTGTTCCTTTTCTTTGCGGTGTCTTCTGCTTACTACACATACACATGGTACGAAAATAGAATATCAAAGAATCTCTACATTGCAGCCGTTCTCACAGCGCTGGCAACGCTGACAAGATATGAGGGTTGGTTACTTCCCATAGCTCTGGCGGCTCTTGTTGCCTCTAAAATCAGGACAGAGAATACCAAAGTTAACTTGACAAGTTTTCTTTGTGTATTAGTATCCTTTGCAGGCATTACCTTCTGGTTCTTGTGGAACGCTTTAGCGTTTGGAGATCCACTAGCTTTCATTAACATACCGTTCTATTCGTATTTAGCTCAATCGACTAGTAGGCCGTTCAGGGAGTTCCTCTACCTGCAGCCCTTGTCATCTGGACAAATCTTGTCGACAGCGATGGAGGTGATGTATGGTGCGCCGCTATTGATAATTTCTCTGATCGGTTTGATCGCGTTTGCTGCTAAAAAAGAAAAGCGCAGGAATAGAATAATTTTTGTTGCACTGCTGGCACTGCCTTTCGCAGTGGTTTACTCATCATTAATTTTGGGCATCGGAGAAATATTCCACCAGGGCGGCGGTATTTGGTTCAACAGCAGGTTCTTGGTTCTTGCATCGTCAATCGTGTCCTTTGGGAGTGTAGCAGTTTTTGGCATTTCAAAAAAGAAAATTCTAGTCATCATGTTTACTGCAATTCTGGTATTGTCAGCATCTTTTGGAACCATTAGGCAGCTTGGCTACCCAAATCCTCCGATGGTTATGAAAGAAGCCTATGCGGGATTTTCGTATAGAAATGAAACCTTCTCTGCCATAGAAACTGCAAAAATATTGAAACAGAATTATGCTAACGGGACCGTCCTTATGCTGACTTCTTCTGGCGATGCACACAAGATAATGATCTTCAGCGGTATACATTTGGTTAGTTTTAGAGATTTGTTTGCTGGGGAGCCTTGGCCTCTGGTAAATGGTAGCAGATCGTTCAACAAGATCGTCATATTTTCGAACAAGCCTTCGGGAGACGCTATTAACGGAGTTCACTTTATAGAGAACAATTCTGCTCTCCTAAATGCGAGGTACGAAGTTATCTATTATAACGAATTCTATACATTAATGAAACTCATGGGCTCTTAAGTTTCGATGGCCTTGGAAAAATTTGATCTTTAGAGAGCACAAGACTGAGTAGTCCTCCTCCACTCCGTCAGCGCAATGACCACAAGCTCATTTATTTCTGAGAGGGTTTTTCGGCTATCCTCGGAATAGTGCACGTGTTATTCAAAATAAGCGTTAGCGTAGGCACGAAAAAAGCGTTTTCTAATTCCGAATTACTTTCGAAAATCATCAATTAGTATTGACGCAGGCACGATTAGAGCGCAATTTTGATTCAGCATTTGGTGTTCCGTAGGCACGAAAAAAGCGCTTTTTTTATTCGGAATTGTTTTCCGATAATTTCGATTTGCCCAACCGTAGGCACGAAAAAGCGGTACCGGGAGCGGTTTTGAAATAATTTTTCGGTACCGAAAAGCCCTACCGGCCGCACGAAAAAGCGGTACCGGGACCGGTACCCGCTTTGGAGGGGACCGGTACCGGGAATCGGTACCGGACGCACAAAAAAGCGGTACCGGGACCGGTCGGAAAGCGGTATGAAAAAAGGGGATAAAAGCGGAACCCCTTTTCGAGTATTTTTTCTGCCCCGAAAAGCGGTACCGGACGCACAAAAAAGCGGTACCGGGACCGCTCGGAAAGCGGTATGAAAAAAGGGGATAAAAGCGGAAACGGTACCGGGCGACCGGTACCAGTAGCCCAAAAGCGGACCGGTCTGTACCAAGGGGAAAGCCCGGATCAGGTATGATCCGGGCTGGTAGGGGGGTCCGGTAGGGCTCAACCGGAAAACCGCTTTTAATTGCGCAAGCGTCGGGTACATGTATGTGCTTGCAATAGCATGCGATTATGCAAGCGTTTGGTTAGCACATGACGTGCAAGTGTTATGCTTGAATGCGCTGTGAATCGAGGTGATCTGCCCTGCTCCGGGCAAAGCTCCAGGGAGTCATGCAGGGTTTTTGCCTCTGATGCGGTCAGTAATCTTTTCCGCAAGCTTGGGATAATGATTTATGCACCGGCATGCTTATCCCATAAAATGGCGATTGCCTGATGCTTTCTGTCAGCCTGGAGAAGGTTGGTGAGGAGGACATAGTCGACATCCTCTTCACCCGTGAGGACTCGAGAAGAGCTGCCAGGCTTTTCCTTGGGTGGCTGAAGGATAGGCAGGGTAGGTGTTCAAAACCGGAGATGAATGAGTTCAGCCACACTCTGGCATCTGACAAAGTGCTAAGCAGGACCAACTTCTACAAAACGATACTGCACAGGTTCATGGTCCTAGGCCTGATTGCTGAGCAGCTCGAGTACGATCAAAGGAAAAATGACAGTGTCAAGGTGTACAGGGCAGTGCTTCAACCAATAGGCAGGAGGAGACCCATTTCCCCGAGTCTGACATACCTGGCACATGTAGTAGCTGAAAAATGGAATCTGAAGTTTAGTGGAGTCTGAGAAGGCCTTGAATCGATACGGAGGCAGTAGGGGGATTGGAACGGCAATTATAATACCAAGTCAAAGAACCAGTCGAGCGGTTTGCGAGTTCTCGATTTGTTTTGTGGCGCAGGTGGACTTGCAAGTGGCTTCAAAGATGAAAATTTCTCAGTAACTGGTATGGACAAATCAACACTGGCAGGCGAGACGTTCAAGCTAAATGGATTCGGTGAATTCGTTGAAACGGACCTTCTAAAAGAGGATGCCAGCGGAGACTATGAAGTAGTCATCGGCGGACCACCATGTCGCCCTTGGTCAATGGTCAACACCGTAAAAAGAGGGAAGAACCACGAGCGCGCGCGCGCTCTTCAGATAAGTTGCTCTGGAGCCTTCACTAGCAGTCATGCGCTTTAGATGCCTGAGCAGCAGATCGATGCTGGGATAATCACTCTTCCAACCATCAACCCTCAAAAGAGATTCCCAAGCTCTCTTTCCTTCCATGGCGAGATATTGTGTGTAGGCCTAATAACTATTGTCATACTCTGGAGTTGGTGGGCCTGGAGAGATTTGAACCGAAATAAGGTATAAATCCTCAACAAACGAGCGGACGAGTCAGAATTTTAACGGCGCTCGAGCTTTCTTCTTACCGCAATAAAGATAAGACCTAGGAGAGGTATCGAAAATAACCTTTCTAGCAAATCTATGTGGTTTTTTGCCACTAGCTGGAAATAA
This sequence comes from uncultured Nitrosopumilales archaeon, assembly GCA_964644785.1. Taxonomy (GTDB): domain Archaea; phylum Thermoproteota; class Nitrososphaeria; order Nitrososphaerales; family UBA57; genus VHBL01. Next base: position 5,736 of record CAZXXP010000011.1, read on the forward strand.
GCAAATATTGATTGTAATAACGCTATCTTGAAATTATCCCAGAACTCGATAATATTGGTAACCGATGGACTTGACACGGATGTCACCTCGAAGCTAGGCAAAAATTGTGTCGGCGTGGATAATGAGATAACAGATGCTGGCCACCTAAACCAGGCAAATACCAAGATAAGAATGACTGAGAATATCGTAGGACGCAAGACACTCTCTCCATATAGAGATAATTTATGATACGGTTCCAATAAAAACAAGCGATAGGGATCCCAGAAAGAGCGCTTCTTGACTATAAAAGACGCCTCGAGCATCTTATCCCTCAAGCCAACTATCTTTTGGACGGTCTTATACTTTCGAGATACATCCATTTCACCTATGAAAAAATCACCAGCCTCGGCGTATCGTTTGTTTGTTTCATAATTTTCCCTTAACCTACGATACAACTGAACAACTTGGGCTGCCGTTATATCATGTAGCTCGCTTGGGATATCGTAACCAGATTTAGTCATTCTCTCTAATATGTACTCCTCTAAAACAGCTCTCCTACTTTTTACTCCGACCATTGCTCTAAGGAACTCTTGCCTAGGTCTCCAATTTTCATCTACAAAATCAACTCTTGTCACATCAGTACGTAGCATGGAAACACAACCCATTGGTCCTCGTAATGTTATGTGATTGGGTTCCCTGAACCTACATCCCCGAAGGATTAGCAATGTTGAGGATGAGTTCTCAAGACCAGACCAATCGAACTCTGCAGACCAATCAAATTGGGTATCGTCGAAAATTATCGAAGAATTCAACCCGCTTGGGGCAGGCCTAATTACTAAAGAATCAGAGAATCTTGTCCGACGAAAAGATGTCTTATCTACAAAAACAGTAGCACTGAAGTCGACGGAACCTGCAAAGACGGCCTCATCAAACCGATTTGGAAAATAGCCTAATACGATTAGTTGACCCTCAAATTTTACGCGATCAAACGTAGTGACGCCGTTAAACTTTGCATTAAAGAATCCAGCTCCTGCTTTAAAAACCGAACCTGCAAAAACCGTTCGATCATTGAATTCGGTTCGATAGAATATGGCGTTACCGTGGAAAACAGTCGAATCAAAAATAGCTCCTCCCTTTTTGAAAACACTGTCAGCGAAGGATACCATTCCCCGAAATACAGTATTCCTAAACATTCCCGTGCCATTAAAGGTCGTTTTCTCAAATGAAGCCTCTTCTAGAAAAATTGCATCATTGAAAAAAACTGTGTTAAGTTGTTGTGAGCTCCCATCAAACTCCTTATGGAAGGTACACCGTGCGAAATCTATTGAAAGTACTACAGTGCCTTGAATAGCTGGAGGTGGAACAACAAGAATATCTCCTAAATTGACCTGGTTGGGGAAATGAAATCCGACAAACTTCAAGTCTCTACTAGTTCTGGTTTGTCGTAGAATTTCTTGTTGCAGTTCTGTTTGAAATATGGTAACTTCTCCTCCACTTTTTTTTTGCAAGTGAAAGATGCATGTTTGGGATTCCATATAGGCAGGCCTCTGGCAAGCGAGCGCAGTACCTTTGCCGTACGAACAGCTTGAAGTCATTCCATTCTACCTAATCGGGGGTTGCCCTTGATGGCGTCTGCCTAACTTGGATTTTAGATTAACGCATAAGATATTTTTTGGTTCTTTCATATTATGCCCAACTTCCTGAACTCTGAAAGTGGGTCCGAAGGGATTTGAATACATTTAGGTCCAAATCCCTTTGATTGTCGTCAAGGTATAGCTGACACAAATTGTCAAGTTTGAGGTTCTGCCCAGTATTCCGATCTCAAGTTTCTACCACCCTCTACTGTTCTACGGGCCGCGGTATACATCACCCGTTCCTCCCCATGGGCCCACCGACCTGTAAGCAACACACGGCCCCTTCCAGGTTGAAGACATTGTTCTAGCAAAGTCTGCTGAAGGTCTTCTAGACCCAGCCTCTTCTTCACGATATTTAGGAGCGCACTTGAATCAAAATGCATTAGTGCCTTGTTTTCACACTCTGAGAGCACAATAGAATCAAGTTTGTCTGGTCGCTGACTAACAAGTATAAGAAAGAGCCCGTATTTCCTCCCCTCAGCGGCAATAGAGCGGAATTGATCTCTTATGGAAGCAATACGTGGGTCGGTCGTATCCGCTGGTAGAAGGTTGTGAGCCTCATCAACAACAATGAAGGTGGGAACTCGTTTATCGTCATCTGGAGGTTCGTCCAAAGCGTCATCCCAGTCTTGTTTGGCATTACCCCATACCTCGCCCAAAGTAGCACTAATCGCCAAAAATCGACTCTGCTTCTCAAGTGAAGGAAGATCTATGACAACCAATCTCTTTCTATCGGGGAAACTATCGGGCGAACGAAAAGTTCGCTCAGTTGCAACAATTCCATCAGCCTCATATTGCCGTGCCGTCCCAAGATAGTAACGCCACATCATCTCTCGAAAATATTTCAAGTGCTCAATGGTTCTTGCTATTCTGCGAAGTTGGATTCGGTTGAATCGATCTATTAGACTTTCCCTCCTTTCCTTTGTACTTTTCTTTGATTCAATAACAAACTGATCTACGAGTGAAGCTTCGAATTCTTTGTCATTTTTATGCTGACGATCTCTGAATAAACTAGCTGCGGTATCAAAAAGATCTCTCGGCTTGCCTACTTGCCTCTTGATTAATTGCTCCAAGCGGATAGACGTCTGAATGAGTCGGGCTACCGTACCCACAAAGGCATGGCAGAAATTTAACTCAATCCGTTGTAGAGCACTCGTTCCCTCAGTAAGGAAATCGATAGAGATTGTTGGCCAGAAAACCTGAAGACGTTTGAAAGGAGGCTTATCGGATTCCCCGTCATCGCCTGTCAGAATCTCCTTGCCAACAAGCGACCATTTCCGATTAAATTCATCTTGAGTAGACTCGTTAGGTAGTTTACCAGAACGGGTCATCATATCGTAGGATGCATCATTCCAAAGTTTTCGATTTTCGACCTTGAATACTCTCCTAAAGTCGGCGTTTGGATCAAGAATGAGACATCGCGCCTTCGTCTCTAAGAGCAGTTCTTCTATCAAGCGCCCTAGGAAAAAGGATTTTCCAGACCCCGATTGTGCCACTATGGCTGTATGCGTTGCCATTTCCTTTGCTGGCACTCTGACCAAGTCCTCATCCTTCTGAAGGCCAGGTCTTGCGCCCTTCTCCAACCAGTATCGGGGGTGCCCTTCCCTTGTCACCACCCAACCAAGCGTCAGGCTGCCCATTTATTCGAAGAAAATGGCTAACCCTACTTAAGTTGATCGTGGTAGTCTTTTCTTCCAGATCAATAATAATTGTCTAGTTGGTTTCGCTATTACGCTCAACTTAGGCCTTAATACTTTCCTTTGTCAGATGAATCACCCCTGCTCCCCATCGTTGGTTCCATGAATGCTTCTCTGCCGCCCGATTTAGATACATAAACTCGGCAGGATAAGTATTGTTTAGCATTCGAAGGAATTCGTCCATTCTGACCTGTAGACCCATCCCTTGGGCCAATTTCAATAGCTCAAACGGAGTGAGCCATCTATCCTCCTCCAATCCAATCTGTCTAACCCTCTTTATCAGATTCTCCCCTACCAGTTTTACCAAGAGTGTCTCAAACCAAAGGAACGGTAGAGGTTCGAAACCTTTGCTTATCCATCTTTTCATTTCGGCCTCATCGTGTGAAAGCAATGCATGAATGATAGGATAAATCGCAGAAAATCCTACTCTGAGTATGAACCTTTCCAAGAATTTGGAATCTGACAGGTTCCTTCTTCTTGCATCTTCCCACATTTCTCTTGGCTCCCAAGAGTCAACGGGGAAATAGCATTGCTTGATCTCTGGTTCGTATTCACCTATCTCCGCCACAACCATCTCCCCCGTCCTAATAATGGGAATATATGGTCCAATAGTATACCCCTTAGGATCTTTAAGAACCAGTTTCTTTTCGCACATTTCTTCTATGTTCTTGGCCAAAGTTGGGCGAGAGAGCCCCACTTCATCTAACAGTTCCACAAATCTTAGGTGGTGTCCACGGGCTTTTGCTCGTTCCAAGGCCCGCCATATCCTGCGTTGATTTCTATGTTTTGTATCTCGTTGGGGCACCCACAGAACTCTTTTCCTGCGTGACATGGTTAACCGATATTGCTTCTAGTGTTAGTTAATAATCTTTGATTACAATTAATCATCATGCGTCAAAAGTTAGTCAATGTAGAGCACTGCCCCAGATGTGGTTACGAGTGGATTGTTCGCATTCCTAGCCCAGTAATGTGCCCACGTTGTCACAAAAGACTTGACCGAAGTTCGCATCTGAAACCATTAAACTCTAACGGAGACAATTGTATTGGATCCAGAGCAGACTCGTAGGATTTCAATCGCAGGCTTAAAGGATCTTGCCATGAAACTTCTTCCTAAAGATCACCCCTTGCGTCAGCTTTTGATGGTGGAAGACAATTCCCTCGGACCAGAGGAATTTGTGTCTAGGATAAAGGTCTGGATACGCCTGTTAGATAGCAAGTGACAAAGAGAGAGGGAGAAAAACTTGAGTAGGTCATTTGGTAGTCAGACTTTCTGGATCTACCAATATCTTGCTACCCGAGATGGAGAGAAATGTACCATGTGTGGCAAGATAGATTCCCTTGTTATCGACCACAGAGATAACAACCCAAGGAACAAAGACCCAACAAACCTACGACTCCTATGCAGGTCATGTAATGTGAAAGCAGCATTTCCGAGAGTGAGAGAGAGAAAAATCATCCGTATTGACTCTACTGAGGATGTTCGTAGGCACGTCGATTATCAGTCTGGCAGCGCTGAAATGCAGGTTAATGATTTTTGTGAAACTGAATATCGCAATTGGGTGATGGCACATATCAGACTCAATGGGTCGATCACGAAGAAGGAGGCAATAAATGCGGGCGCAGAACGAGTGGGAGCGAATCCAACCACAACAAGGAAGTATTTAGATAAACTAACCTCGACAGAGGGACATCTCAAGGAGTTCAAGAATCAATCAAAGGAAAGAGTAATCACGTTCAGGATTCGTCCAAATGATGAAGATCCTGAAGAAATTGCGTAAAGTGATTTTATGAAGTATGTGTTTCGTTTCCAACGATCAAGCAAAAGAACACCTTTGGAGGTAACATGGTTTGACTATCTTATTTGCTCCTGAAAGCGGAATTCCATTTTTGAAAACGTCAGACACCCGAAACCATGAAACCGCAGAACCAATTGCGGCAGAGCATCTAGATGAGCTTTTCAAAGATCAGATCGAGCAGTATCGCAAGAAGCTCAAATTAGAGGAAGAAGAGCAGCCAAAACTCCGCAAAGCATTTCTGTCTAGAGTCGAGAATGATACAGAAAGGGAGATCCTTAATCTCAAGAGAAAGGAGAAAAAACATGATGCAATACAACTAGTCTGGTCAAAGATACATATGGGCAAAAAACAGAACGATCTGAAGTTCTACAGGTACTGGCGCTGGCTTGATATCGTTAAGGAAGGTATCAAAAGAGGGAACATAAAGGCTGAGAAAATGGGACATGACATAATAATTACAAATCCTGCCCAGGGCGAGGAATACCTGTATCAACATCTGGCAGACGCAGATCCGCTTGGTAGCGGGAAGTTTTTGGTTGAGTTGCCACTTAATGATTGGACTGATCTCAAGCGAAAATGGATATTGAAGATTCGTGACGAGATAATTAACTCGAAGGGTTTGTGGGGAGATCCGCTTGGCATTATCAAGGCAGACCTTGTCGTATCATCCTATGTCCGCTTCATGGAGGCCCAGAGATTTGAACAGGATAATTTGATTGAGCTCCAAGAGTTTAGCTTGGATATCATGAAAGCACTCGCTGATGTTGGCTCAAAATACACCCAAGTATGTTTCAAACAGCTCATTGAATCAATCAAAATGCTGGAGATGGGAGCGTCCAAGAGCTCTTACCATCAAACAGGCTACTCAAAGTCATCTATCAATATGCAATCTTGGGGGAGGATACTTGTGCAGGCCTTGGTCCAGATAACGGAGAAGAAGGAAGAAAACATCACAATCAAAGACATTCGGGAGGCTATGAAGACGGAACTCTCTGTAGAGGACCACAGAAAGATACAGGGTCCAGAAATAGGTTATCTTCTTAGAAGCCTTGGTGTCTCCAAACTCCACCTATCTACAGGCCTGTTTATGCCATAACTCACGAACGGGCAAAGAGCCTTTTTGCACTGGTCGGTTGATTGGTTTCTAAAGTATCAGCTTCTTCAAAGAGCTCCGCCTGAAACCTGTTACGATATGATAGGTTTGTCGGTTGATGGGTTGGCTCATGCTGTATATGAACCCCCCCTCCGAGTACCATTTTATTCTGTTAATTGGCAACCTAGGAAGCCAAGCCGTGTCGTGTGACGTCTCACTTTTTCCTCATGCTTCCGTTTGAATGGCGGTATTGCGTTTTACTGGATCTTCCAAATTCGCCTTGAGTCACTCCAGCCCGATCACTAGTATCGGAACTGGAATAATTGGCCTGAACAAAGTAAGATCTCTTGATTTTTTCCAGTGTAGGCTTAGCCTTTGATGCTCGTGAACGCTCAATAAATGCCTTAGTGTATACCACTTCAACGCCCACGTCGATCTTACCTTCATTGAAACCGACCAGGAATTTTAGATAATCCTTGTAACTGTGAATTATGTGGCTTGTCTCAACCTCGATCGCTACCTTGTCTTTCATCAGGTCATATCGCATACCTGACACTGATGATGCGACCTCTTCACGTCTCCATCCCTTCTTAGAAAATACGTTTGTTATCACCGAATGTGGTCTTGGATCCTTTTGCTCATGTTCCACCTGTAGTTCATCTATCGTCCTTAGAATTTCATTCTTAATATCTATCTTCGAGTTAGGATCTCCTCTGCAAACCTAAAGTCATACTGTTTGTATCACATATCACTAGTAATCTGAAAGAACCCTATAACTGTGCCGTGGAGCGCTGAGGCTATGCTACATTATGCTTCTAACTGTCGGGAGACGGTTTTCTGATGTAGGACTGTAGGAAAGTGTACGGTGTTGCATTATTGGTTGTTGCAGATTGGTTGGTAAATTTGGATAGATTTCCTTGATTAGATGGTGAGATTTTTCTAATAATGATAGAATGCGATCTCTGTCTTTCAATTCAATGTTATTTGTTTCACAATATCTAACTAGCCATACTAGAGAAGATTGTAAAGTCTCCAAAAGTTCAACATTGATATTCTTAACTTGAACAGCTTCCCTAAGCTCATGTAGTAGCTGCAATTTTAGATATTCATTATGCATACGGTAGATCACCGTTATCTCTGTATACCTGTTTCCGTAGCTCTATTGCATGTTTTATGTCTTCTAATGTAGGCCCATGTTTATCTCTAAAATCAATAATAGTTGCTTTCAGCTCTTCAAGTTCCTCGTCAATAGAGAGACTCGCGGACATCAAGTCAAGCAAATCTATTATCACTGTAGTCAAACCTTCGAAAAGAAGCTTATCAGCTATATGCTGATTTTGCTGAAACAAAATGACCCGCTTTAGCAGAATTGCTACAAATTCTAGATCGGCCTCTTTTGATG